>NZ_JBIALS010000002.1:0-356583 GCF_042873655.1 Streptomyces sp. NPDC004609
GTACGAGGGCGACCCTCCGCCTTGCGATTGCACGCACCGGACGCCGCAGGCCCCGCCCTCCGGGCGGACGGCGCTACTTTCGATACACGCCCTAGACGATCGGCGACACCGCCACACAGCCCCCGGCGGCGGCCAGGCCCGCGCCCGACTCCTCCGCGATCGCCTTGCCCTTGTAGATGATCTTGCAGGTGACCTTCGCGTCCGCGCCCGCGTCGAGCGCGATGGGCAACACCGACGGAGGAACGATCCCTCTCAGGGTGACCGTCTTCTTCCACGGCAGCGCCGGCTTGTCCACGGTCTCCATCGTCGGCTTGGTGGCGGTGCCGCCGGTGGCCGTGAACTGGATGGAGTCGACGCTCGTGCCCGTCACCTCGTAGGTGACCTCGTACGTTTCGTTGACCGCCTTGTCGACCTGGTCGACGGCCTCGTCCTTCGCCGCCTCGCTGACCTCGGAACAGCCGGCGAGGCCGAACACGAGGCCGGCCGCGGCCATGGCCGCCACGGTGGTGGAACGGATGGAACGGTGCATGAGCAACCCCCCGGATCTTGACAGTGGAGTCCGCAGACAACCGCAGGAGACCGACGGAAGTCAAACCGGTCCGACGACCACCACTTCGACTCAACCCCCAGGTCAGACGGGTGTGTCCCGGTACGTGACACACCATCCGTACCGCCGCGGGACCGGACGTCCGCCGGGGCCGGGACCCGGCCGGGGGTCCGTGTCCGGGCCGGATTCTGTGTCCGGGCGGGGGCAGGGCGGGCCGCTCAGAGGTTCTCGCACAGCCGCCGGGCCTCGCCCAGGTCCTTCTTCACCTTCGCGTCGAAGTCGAAGACCTGGGCGTGGCGGTCCTGCGACCGGCGTATCGCCTGGGCGAGCGGTTTGTACGCCGCGTCCCCCGCGGCCGCCGACGCGGAGAGGACCCCCGCCGCCGCGTAGCGGTTGAGGGCGATGTCGCCCCGTGCGCCCTTCACGAGGTACTCGGATTCGTCGAACCCGTCGAGCGCCCGGCAGGCGGCGCGCGCGTCTTCGGCAGCGCCGGGGTCGCCCGAGGGCGTGCCGCCGCCGTCACCGAGCGCCCAGGCCACACCCACGCCACCGCCTCCGAGGACCAGTCCCAGGATCAGCGCGCCGAGGAACGTGCCGGTGCGGCGGTTCACAGAGCCCGAGGCGGCGGGCGGTCCGTGCGGCGGAACGGGGGCGGGGTGGGGCTGCTCTGGCTGCATGCCGCCACGATAGTCAGACCGGTGACGCGACTCCCGTCCTAGGGGTCCGGAGTATCCGATGGTGCGTCACTTCCCGCCCCGGGCATGGGTGCGGATCGCGCCGTCGTCCAAGGGGTTCGGGCGCCCGCCGCCGGAACGCGGGCCTCGCGGGACCGCGCCGGGTACGGACGGCCGCCGTCCGTACCCGCGTTCAGTCCTCGTCCGGCGCGCCGTCGGGCTCGGGCGGGGAGTTGTCCAGGGCACCCAGAATCGCGACGATCTCCTCCGCCGAGGCGCCGGATGGCAGCGTGACGACCGTATCGCCGCGGCGCACGGTGATCGCCGCGGACGACGGCGGCCGCGTGGTGAACCAGCGGCGGACACTGTCCGCGAAGGCCGGGAGGGCGAGGACGCCGGAGAGCACGATGCCCAGGACCGCGAGGGAGTCGCCGAGGACTTCCGGATCCCGTGGAGACGTCTCCTGCGCCCAGTGGGTGGAGAGCAGACCGCGGAGCTGCGGGTCGCGGGAGAGCCAGCGCCGCAGCGCGGCCGGTGTCCCCGGTGCCGTACCGGTGACACGGAGTTCGAACCGCTCATCCATGGCTGTCCTTTCCCGTACGGGGCGGGGTCGCGGTCCCTCGGCGGACCGCGCGCGGAGCCGTCGGCCGGGGTGGGTCCGGGGGCGGTCCGGGTCCTCGGTGCCAGGGGTTGCCCATCAGCGGGATGCGGTCGCCCGCGTTCCGCGACTGGCGGTGGGGCAGGGGCCGCCCGTACCGGAGACAGATGCTCTTGGCCGCCTGGTACAGGCTCTCCGCGTCCAGGACCGGGCGCCCGAAGGGAATTCCGTGGGTGAGTACGGACAGCAGCGCACCGGTGAACGCGGTGTGCGGCTCGTCGGCCGGGGCGTGGGAGAGTTCCGTGGCCGCCGAGGAGGTCATCACGAAGCTGCCCTCGACGGCGGCCGGCGCCCCCGGCGGGCCTGCGAGGACGTCCAGGGCGGCGCCGCTGAAGCAGCAGTCGATCACCACGAGCCGCCGGGGCGCGGCGCATTCGGCGATGAGTGCGCGCACCTGGGCGAAGGGGAGGTGGCTGTGGGGTGTATGGGGGCGCGAGTCCGGGACGGAGAGCAGGAGTGTGCCGTCCGCCGGGTGCAGCGCGCCGTGGCCCGCGTAGTAGACGACGAGCGTGCCGTTGTGCAGTGAGGCGCGGTCGGCGGTGTCCTGGAGGGCGTCGAGGACGGCGCGCGGATCGCCGGGGTTGCGCAGGACCGTGCAGTGTTCGGTCCGCATCCCGGCGGCGAGCAGCCGCTCCCTCAGCTCCGTGAGGTTGCGGGCGATCGCGGGGACCTGCGGGAGCAGGTCGTAGGTGTCGACGCCCACCAGCAGGGCGGTGCCGTCGGACAGGTCGGCGGAGGCGGCCGGCGGCTCGTGCTGCGCGGCGAATCGGGCCGGCACCGGGCCGGTCGCACGCGTGGCCGCCCGGCCGGGCTCCGGCGAAGGGGCCGGTGCTGAGGCCGGTGCGGGGGCGACGGCCCGGGAGCGGCCGGGGAAGGGGCGGGGACCGTCGTCGGGCCGCTGTGGGTCGACGGCGTGCCGGAGGACTCGGCGGGCCTCGCCCTCGTCCAGTCCGGCGAGGGACGGCGCGACCAGCGCGCCGAGCACGGGCGGCCGTTCGGCGTCGTCGATCCGCAGGGGGATCAGCCGTTTCTGCGCGGCCAGCACCGACGTCCAGTGCAGGGTGGTGTCCCACAGGGGTTCGTAGTACGAGGCGGAGAAGACGGCGACGACCTCGCGCCGCTGGACGGCTCCGGCGATGTTCAGCAGGGTGTTGCTCCCGGCCTCCCAGTCGCGGGCCAGTTCGACGTCGTGTCCCGAGGCCCGCAGCTCCGCCACGATCCAGTCGGCCCAGACGGCGTCGCGGGGGTGGTGACTGACAAAGAACTCACGCCCCACGTCCCTCTCCCCCGGCAGACCCGCATCGCAGACGTGCGATTACCTCAGCATGCCCAGGAGACAGGTTTCGAGAACCAGTTGGCGCATCGTCCAGGTGACCGGCAGGTCCATCTCCCCCGCGGCGGCGGCGTCGAGGTGCTCCTGGAGCTCCATCAGCCAGGGGGTGCCGAAGGTCGCCGCGACATAGGGGTCCTCGCGCCAGACCCGCAGATTGAGACCGAACATACGGCCGACGCTGCGCGAGGAGGGCCGCACCGTCACCAGGGTGTCGTCCCTGCGGACGGTGCCCTCGGGGTCCGGCATACGGGCGAGGGTGCTGCCGATCTCCAGCCGCTGGCCGTTGTGCCTCAGCATGCTGTCGACGACCCGCTGGTAGTCCAGGGCCACGGGGTGCTCCGTGGTGACCCGGTCCACCTCGTCGAGCAACAGCCGCCCGCGGGGCGCCAGTTGGGCGCACCAATGCCGCACCACGTCGACGGGGTCGGTCAGATGCGACAGCAGCAGCCGGGCGTAGATCAGATCCGGGCTCAGCGCGAGCGGCAGCCGCGGCTCGGTGACGTCGTGCTGCTCGAAGCCGATCCGGGCGGGTGCATCGGCCGCCGCGAGGGAGAGGAACGCGGGCGAGCGGTCGAGACCGATGACCTGCTCGGCCGTGACGGTGCTGGCGATCAGCCGGGTCGAGTGGCCGGGGCCGCACCCGAGATCCACCGCGAGCCGTACGGGTCGTGGCGCGGACCGGTGCAGGAACGCGGCGCTGCTGGGCGCGAAGACGTCCGCGACGGTGGACAGCCGCCGGGCCGCGATGTCGGAATCGCCGAAAGTGTAGGCGGCGGGCTGGTGGTTCTTGTCACGATGGGCCATGCCGAAGGTGCCCCCGTATCATCACAGGCCGGTCGGTAACGACTCGGCGTCCATGGCTCCCCACGTTAGTGGTTCCGCACGGTGTGGGCAGCGTCCTTGAGGGGCATGGCCGGATGTTCCATTATTCCGGCCCGGTGCGTTCGACGCGTGCGCGGTACGGCGCTGAGGGAGAGGGGGCCCCGAGGTGGAGCAAGGCCCGGAGCGGCTGGATTTCTACATCAGTTATCACCCCGCCGATCGGGCGTGGGCGGAGTGGGCGGCGTGGCAGCTCGAACAGAACGGCTATCGCACCATGGTCCAGGACTGGGACCTGAGGCCCGGGGACAATCTCGTCGAGCGCAAGAACGACGCGCTCCAGCGCTGTCATCACACGCTCGCCGTGGTGACCTTCGCCTATCTGGCGAGTCCGGTGAGCCGTGACGAGTGGACGGCGGCCTTCCTCGGCGACTCGGGGAACGCGGACCGGCTGATCTGTCTGCGGGTGGAGGACTGCGAACTGCCGCTCGTGCTCCGCACGCGCCTGCATGTCGATCTCGCGGACTGCGACGAGGGGCAGGCCGTCACGGCCCTGCTGCGCGGGGTGGCCGAGCGCAGCGCGCGCCCGCACCGGGCGCCCGCCTTCCCGCGGGCCGCCCACCGGGCGCCCGAGGGGCCGCGCTTCCCGGCGGAGCCGCCGAAGATCTTCCGGGTGCCGCCGCGCAACCCCAACTTCACCGGCCGGCTCGGGACTCTGCGCCGTATCGCGGCACAGCTCGACGACTCGGCCACGGTGGTCCAGGCCGCCCTGCACGGTCTCGGCGGCATCGGCAAGACCCAGATCGCCATCGAGTACGCCCACCGCCACGCCACGTCCTACGACCTCGTGTGGTGGGTGGCCGCCGAGCAGCCCGCGGTGCTGGCGGCGGACCTCGCCGCTCTCGCCGGGGAACTCGGCATCGGAGTCGCGGGCGGTCAGCGCAGCCAGGTCGAGGCGCTGTTCGCCGCGCTGGCCCGGCTCGGACGTTGGCTGATCGTCTTCGACAACGCCGAGGAGCCGGAGGCGCTCTATCCCCTGCCCCAGGGCGGCCATGTGCTCGTGACCTCCAGGAATCCGAACTGGGGCGGCGTCGCCGCGCCCGTGCCCCTGGATGTGCTGACCCGTCAGGAGGCCATGATCTTCCTCGCGAAGCGCATCGCTGACAGCAGCGACGAGGACCGCGGGAAGCTGGCCACCCGGCTGGGCTGCCTTCCGCTGGCCCTGGAACAGGCCGCGGCCTTCGTGGAGGCCACCCAGATCACGGTCGCCGAGTATCTGGACCTGCTCGCGTCGAGCGCGGCGGACGCGTTTCCCACCAGGCCGCCCCTGGGCTACAGCCAGACGGTGGCCAACACCTGGATGCTCTCGCTGGACCGCATCCACGAGGAGTCCCAGGACGCGTACGATCTGCTGCTCTTCTGCTCGGTGCTGGCTCCCGACGGGGTTCCCCGCCGGATCCTGCGGGAGAGCGCGCCGTCGCTGCCCGTACCGCTGTCCGCGACGGTGTCCTCACCACCCCGCTACTACGCCGCCGTTCAGGCGCTGCGCCGCTTCTCCATGGTGAACGCCACCCCCGACTCGATCTCGATGCACCGGCTCGTCCAGTGGATCGTGCGCCGGCGCGCGGAGGGCTCGGACCGCCCGCCGACCGCCGTCGCCGGGGACGCGGTCACCTGGCTGCTCCAGGTCTTCCCCGTCGACAGCGGCGAGCCCCGGAGCATGACGGTGTGTGAGCGCCTGCTCCCGCATGTGCTGGCGGTGCGGCAGTTCGCCGCGCCGTACGGGGCCGCGGGCCGGGAGCTCGCGGTGCTGCTCGACCGGGCGGCCGTCTTTCTGCACGCCCGGGCCGATCTGGCGACCGCCAAGGACCTGTTCGAGGCCGCCTGCCGTATCTGGCGCGCCCCGGACCTGCGCCCTGAGTCCGGCCGGGAGGCGCATCTGCTGCGGACCCGCATCGGTTACGCCCGGCTGCTCCAGGACCTGGGCAGGACGGCACAGGCACGGCTCACCTTCGAGGAGGTGGAGGGCTCTTTGCGGGCGGACGGCCGGTCCCCCTCGCCGCTGTTGGTCACCACGCTCATCGACATGGGCCGCCTCTTACAGGAGGAGGGTGATCTGCGCGGTGCGAAGGAGCGCCTCACGGAGGCGCTGACCCACGCCCACGCCACCGACGTCCCCGTCGAGGTCCTGGCGAAGGCCCATGGCATCCTCGGCCGCGTCGAGCAGGACCAGGGCAACATCGGCCGGGCCCGCGACCGGTTCCGGCGCGCGCTCGTCCTCAGCACCGAGGCGTTCGGCGAGGGGGACAGCCGGGTCGCCCTGCGCCGCAACAGCCTCGCCGGGGCACTGCATCTCGGCGGTGAGACGGCCCGGGCGCGGGCGGAGCTGGAGACCGCGCTCGCGACCCTGGAGTCCGTCTACGGCGAGGACCACGACCGGACCGTGGCGGTCCGTATCAATCTGGGGGCCGCCCTGCATGTCCGGGGAGACCATCCCGCCGCGCGTGCGCAGTACGAGCAGGCGGCCTCTGTCTGTGCGCGGCTGGGGCTCGCCCAGGATCCGAGGGTCGCCATGATCCGTACGGGGCTGGGCAATCTGCTGCACGACGACGGCGACATCCCCCGGGCGCTCGTCCAGCACCGCGGAGCCCTGGCGGAGGGGCGTGACCTCTACGACGACTCGCACCCGCGGATGGTGGTGATCGCGTCCAACGCCGGTGCCTGCCTGGAACGCGCCGGGGACCTCGGTGCGTCGCGGGCCCTGCTGGACACGGCCCTGCGGAGCGCCACGCGTCTGTACGGCGCCGATCACCCGCGCGTGGCCGCGATCCGCAACGCCTGGGGGGTCCTGCTCGGGCGCGGTGACGATCCGGGCGCCGGCCGCGCGGAGTTGCTGCGGGCGCGGGAGACCACCGTACGGGTGTACGGCCGCGAGCACAGCCGGGCCGCCGTCATCGAGAACAATCTCGGCGTCCTGGCGTCCGCCGCCCCCGGGGAGGACGCCGGTGAGCACTTCGCGCGGGCGCTGGGGATCGCCCTCACCGCCTATGGCCCGGCGCACCCCCGGACGGCGGTGATCCGGGCGAACAGCGCCGTGTACGGGGGGCCGGAGGGCGCGGAACGGCCCGCCGCCCCGGCGAGCGGCGGCGACAGGCCGGGCCCGGCTCCGGTGCCGTTGTTCATCCCGCTCCACATCCATCAGCAGGCCACCACCATCGACCGCTGAGCGTGCCGCCCGCGCCCGGCACGCGGGGGCGTGGCGCGGGAGGGGTCTCGGGGGAGCGGCGCGGGCGTCCGGGCCGCCCGGGAGCCGGCTCCGCCCGCGGTGACGGAGCCGACTCCGGCGGGTACGGCTTGTACTGGCCCATCCGGAGACGTCCGGGAGTCAACCGCGTGATCTCGCTCACGTCTCCCGAGGGGACCGTCACGCCGTCCGGGAAGCCCCTGTCCGGTGAACTCTCGGGGAACGGGCCGTTGCCGGCGGCCGTCCCCGGGCCCCGCGGCGGTCGCCGCCGTCCCTCTCCGTGCCCGTCGTGCGCGGTGGCCCGCCGTGCGGAACGGCCGGGTCGGCGGGGTTCCGGGGGAGCCGTCGGCCCGTCTCACGGCCGTATACACACCCCTCGCCGAGCGGCGGGCCCGGTCCTCTGGCCCGAGCCCGCCGAAGCGTCGCGGGGAGCGTCCCCGCGCCGTCGCACAACGCCCGGATCACCCCGCCCCCAGATGAGAGATCGGGCCGAAACCGCCGGAACGGCCCCCACCGGTGGCGCGCGCAGGGCAGGGTTCTCCCGGGTGCGCGGCACGTCCCCCGGAGCGCTTTTCCCCCCACTGCTCCCCCGTGTCCGCAGGGAACCTCCGGTTCCCGTACGCCCGTTGGTACCGAACCGCCTGACCCCACCAGGAGGCCCGATGTCCCCCCACGTTCGTCTTCCGCAACCGCTGCGCCGGTCCATCACCCTGGGCGTACCGGTCGCCTGTGTCGTGGCCATGGCCGTGGCCGCGACCGCCACGGGCACCACCACCCCCGCGAAGACCGCCCAGCCGCGGGTGGTGAGCTCCGCCGTGCTCGACGAGATCCCCCTGGCCCGGTTCAGCAACTCGCTGATCCCGGGGTCGGTCGACAACGACCGGGGTGTCCATCTGGGCGCCGGCAGCGACATGTACCCGACCAGCCGTCCCAACGAGTTCTGGGCACTGACCGACCGGGGCCCCAACGGGCTGATCACCGTCGACGGTGTCAAGCGCCGGACCTTCCCCGTACCGGGGTTCAACCCGGCGATCGTCCGGGTCCGGGTCACCGGTCAGCGGGTACGGGTGATCCGGGCGATGCCCGTCACCACGAGGTCCGGGAAGCCGGTCACCGGTCTGCCGAACCAGCGGTCCCGGGACGAGGCCCCCTTCAGCTACGACGCGAAGGTCCCGCTCGCCTTCGATCCGAACGGCCTCGACACCGAGGGCATGGTCCGGGCCGAGGACGGCACGTTCTGGCTCGTCGACGAGTACGGACCCTCGCTGGTGCACGTTTCCGCCCGTGGCCGGGTGCTGACGCGCTATGTGCCCGAGGGGCTGAACCTGCGGGGCACGGACTACCCGGTCGTCGAGGCGCTGCCGTCGATCCTGCTCCAGCGCAAGCAGAACCGCGGCCTGGAAGCGCTGACCCTGCTGCCCGGCGGGGATCTGGTGATGGCGTTGCAGAGCCCGCTGCTGGTGCCGGACGCGGCTGCGGGCGAGGCGTCGCGCAATGTACGGCTGCTGCGGTTCTCGCCCGAGGACCAGGAGGTGACGGCGGAGTACTCGTACCGGTTCGACCCGGTGGACGTCGTCGATCCCGCACAGACCGATCCCTCGGAGCTGAAGCTCTCCGCGCTCGTCGCCGTCGGCGAGAACACCGTGCTGGTGCAGGAGCGCACGGACAGGACGTCACGACTGCACCGTGTGAGGCTGCCCCGGGGCAGCGGCATCCTCGGCAGCCGCTGGGACGATCCGCGGACCTCACCGAGTCTGGAGCAGATCGAGGACCTCCCGGGGGCGGGCGTACCCGTGCTGGCCAAGGAACTGGTCGTCGATCTCGGCAAGGTCCCGGGCGTGCCCGGGAAGATCGAGGGTGTGGCGGCCGTCGGCCGCGACACCCTGGCGCTGATCAACGACAACGACTTCGGGATGACGGACGGCCCCGGAGCCTTCGACGACCGGGGCAGGCTGGTGGACAGCGGTCTCAACACCGGCATCACCCATGTGAAGCTGCCGCGTCCTCTGCGCGGCTGACGTCCTGCGGCCGTGGTCCGGCAGGCCGGGTCGCGGCGCACGGGTGTCCCGCCGCACCCGGGACGTGCCACCGGCCGGGGAGCCGGTGGCACGTCCCGGGGAGGGCCGACGGTGTCCCGTGGCGAGGCGCGGGACACCGGCGGCGGCCGGTTCGGGAACGGCGGGCCGTCAGCGGGGAGCGGCCCGCCGCCGGGTCACCTCCAGTTCTGGTTCTCCGCGCCGGCCGAGCACGGCAGGGCGATCAGCCGCTTGTGCTCCCCGGGGTCCACGATGCACGCGCCGGTCGCCTTGTTCTGGAAGGCGATGCCGCCGCCCGGCATCGGCAGGATGGTCCACCGCTGGTAGTTCTGCCCGTTGCAGGGCCAGGTGCGCAGCCCCTCACGGCTGTCGTCCAGACACCGGGAGGTGTCCACGTTGACGATCTGGCGCGTGCCGTCCGCGTGCCGGGTGGGGACCCACTTCTGGTGCTTGTTGTCGAGGCAGTGGTAGCCGCGCAGTCCTCCGCCGTCGCTGTCGTCCATGCACAGGCCCGTGTGCACGTTGCGGTAGGTCTGCTCCCCCTCGGCGCGCTGCGGTGCGTTGGACGGTGCAGACGGTCCGGCGACCGCGGTGACGCCGGGGGCGACGGCGCCGAGGGCGGCGAGCGCCAGGGCCGGGACCAGTGTGCGTGCGGCGATCCGCCGGATACGGGAGTTGTTCATGTCGACCTCCGGGTCGGTTCGGTGACGCTGTGGTGCGTCTGCTCCGATGTTCGGCAGGCCGCCCGGGGCGGGAACAGGGTTTCCCTGTCGTCCGGTTGAAGGGGAAACAGGGAAACAGCGCGGGGACACCGCGGTGGCGGCGCGCGGCTGCAAGGCCCCGGGCCGTTTCCCGGGCCCGAGCGCGGGCACGCCCGGGGACGGCGCTCCCCTCCGGTGCGCGCGCCGTAGCGCACTCCGCGGGGTCCCGGTGCGCGCAGGCGGTGTCCGCCGTGCCCGGGCCGACCGGAGCAACGCCGTATGGTCGCCGGCCGTACCTCCCGGAAGCCTGATCGCATGAAGCGAATCCGCCCGGCCCGGTTCACGGCCGTGCTGCTGTGCTGCCTCCTCGCCTTCACGGGCTCCGGAACCGCCGCCGGGGCCGGTGCGCCCGCGTCGCCGCACGACCCCGTGCGCGCCCTCGACCACCTCGCCCGTCCGCTGCGGTCCACCGGGCCCTCGGGCGCGCTGTGACGAACTGCGCCCGTTCGGCCGCACGGTGGGGACGGAACCGGGGACCCGGCCCCGGAGTACGGGGTCGCGCTGAGGCGGTCCGCGGACATCCTCGTCCAACTGCACCGGGTCCGGGCGGCCGAACGGCTCCCCCGCCTCGCCTGAGCGCCCGGCCTCCTCGGTACGGTGTGCGGCCGGGGGCGCCCCGCCCGTGGTCCCCGGCCGGGTCAGCCGGCGGCCTTGGCGGGTGCCGAGGTGTCGGCGGCCAGGGAGACGGCCAGCCCGCCGAGCACCGTCCCCATCACATAGCGCTGGACCCTGAGCCAGGTCGGGCGGCGGGTGAGGAAGACCGCGATGGTTCCGGCCGCGAGCACGATGGCCGCGTTGACGGCGACGCTCACGGCGATCTGGACGGAGCCCAGCACGAAGCCCTGGAGCAGGACATGGCCCGCGTCGAGGTCGACGAACTGCGGGACGAGCGACAGATACATGATGGCGATCTTGGGGTTGAGCAGATTGGTCATCAGCCCCATGGTGAAGAGTCTGCGCGGGGAGTCGTGCGGAATGTCCCGGGCGGCGAAGACGGAGACACCGCCGGGCCTCAGCGCGTTCCACGCGAGGTAGGCGAGGTAGGCGGCGCCGGCCAGCTTGACGGCGGCGTAGAGCTGGGGGACGGCGGTGAAGACGACCGACAGACCGAGGTTCGCGGCCAGCAGGTAGACCATGAACCCGAGGACGACACCGCCGAGCGAGATGAATCCGGCACGCCGTCCCTGGGTGATGCTGCGGGAGACCAGATAGATCATGTTCGGCCCGGGGGTCAGCACCATCCCGAGGGCGATCGCCGTGACACCGAGTACCGCGCTCCCTTCGGTCATGACGGTACCTCCGCGGCTCCCGGCGTCCCGTGTCCGGGCCCGGTGCCTCTCGGCCCGGTGTCCGCCCCGCGTCCGCGGCCGGCGCGGGTCACCTCCCCGAGGTCGTGGACGATGTCGTGGAGGAAGTGGCCGGTGAAGAAGGCGACGGTGAGCCGGGGGTCGGTGAACCGGGGGTCGGCGCGGTCCCAGTCCCCGGCGCTCAGCGACGCGAAGCGGCGGGCCAGGGACTCGGCGGCGCGGCCCAGTTCCCCCGCGACCCGCCGGGGGTCCTCGTCGCGGTAGAGCCCGGGAACGTCCGGGGAGCCGCCCTGCTCACCGGGTGCCGGCGCCGAAGAGGCGGTGCCGAGGGTGGCGTCCAGCCGCTGGTGGAACAGGAGGCACATGTCCCGGACATGGCAGCCGTGTTCCAGGGGCGACCACGCGAGCGGGCCGGTGCGGCGCCGGGTGACCTGGGGGTCGGTCAGAACCCGCCGCCACCGCCCCGCGTACTCCCGGAGCAGTCCGGCCGCCCGTTCACCGCCGGAGTGAACCGAGGGGAAATTGCACTGATTGCACCGAGGTGAGGAAAAGAAGAGCCCCCGTTCCACGGGAATCGGCACGGTCGCACCCATCACTCCACGGCCCCTCTCCGCCCGCACAACCCGGTCCGTACGCCTGGCCGGTACGGTCCCCCGTGCCCACGCCTGCCCCTGAAGGCATCGCGGCGCCCGTACGCCACGCCGGCCGCCCGGACCGGAACCGAGGCAGTGCCGAGCGTAGGCCACCTCCCTGCCTCGGCGCAATATCGGACATTGCACTCGGTGCAATCATATGATGGGATGCTGTCGGCACGGGAGGTGAGGGATGTGAAGGACTACCGGAGCGTCGCGGACGCGGTGGCCGCCGAGATCAGGACGGGTCGGCTGGGACCGGGTGACCGGCTGCCGCCGCAGCGGGAGTTCGCCCGGCGGCACGGCATCGCCAACTCCACCGCCACCCGTGTGTACCGGGAGCTGGCCCGCCGGGGACTCACGGTCGGGGAGGTGGGCCGCGGGACCTTTGTGAGCGCCGCGCCGAGCCCCGCTGGCCCCTCCCTCACCGAACCGGCGGACTCCCGGGTCGATCTGGAGCTCAACTACCCGGTGGTGCCCGAGCAGTCCGGGCTGCTGGCGGGAGGGCTCGGCGGGTTGCTGAGCCCCGACGCCCTGGAGCACGCGCTGCGGCCGGTCGGCGCGGCCGGCACTCCCGCCGCGCGCGAGACGGCGGCCGCTCTCCTCGCGCGGGGAGGATGGCGGCCGGACCCGGCACGGGTTCTGTTCGCCGGGAACGGGCGGCAGGCGATCTCGGCCGTCGTCTCCGCGCTGGTGCCGCCCGGTGGCCGCATGGGCGTCGAGGAGGTGACGTATCCCGTGATCAAGGCCATCGCCGCCCGGCTCGGCGTCACCCTGGTGCCGCTCGCCATGGACGGGTCGGGACTGGTCCCCGAGGCCGTCGAGCAGGCCCATCGGAGCGGACCCCTGCACGCCGTCTATGTGCAGCCGACCCTGCACAATCCGCTGTCCCTCACCATGCCCGAGGACCGGGTGCGCCGACTGGCCGATGTGCTGGAGCGGTTGGGGATCCACGCGGTCGAGGACACCATCTGGGCGTTCCTCCGCGACGAGACGCCTCCGCTCGCCTCGGTGGCCCCCGGGCGGACGGTCCTCGTGGACAGTCTGTCCAAGAGGATCTCCCCCGGTCTGACCCTCGGGTTCGCGGTGGTGCCCGGCGACGTGCTCGGCGCCGTCGCCACCTCGCTGCGCTCGTGCGGCTGGACCCCGATGCCGTTCGCGCTGGAGGCGGCCTGCCGTTGGCAGTCGGCCGGCACGGTGGGGAAGCTGGTACGAGCCAAGCAGCGCGACGCGGCCGTGCGCCAGGAAATCGCCGGAAGGCTGCTCGCGGACTTCACGGTACGCAGCGATCCGCACTCGTACCACTGCTGGTGGGAGCTGCCCGGCCCCTGGCGGGCGGACACCTTCGTCGCCGCGGCGGCGCGCCAGGGCATCGCGGTGACCCCGGCCGCGGCGTTCGGCGTCGGCCGCTCGATCGCGCCCAACGCGGTCCGGCTGGGACTCGCGTCGCCGCGGACCGAGGTGCTGGCCCAGGCGCTGTCGACGCTCGCCGAACTCGCCCGGTCCGCGCCGGACGACCTGGTGACCGACTGAGACCGCGTGCCGGGGTCCGTGCACCCGGCGGGGCTCAACGGCCGCCCGCGGGGCGCGCGTCGCCCGGGACGGGAACGCCGTCACGGCCGTCGCCGATCACGGCATCCTGCCCGTGGTCGGCGCGGGCAACGACGGCAAGGACGCCTGTGACGTGTCCCCCGTGGGCGCCGGGTGGGCCCTGACCGTCGGCGCCGGCGACGTCGACGTCGACAAGGAGACCGACTTCAGCAACGTCGGCTCCTGCCTGTGGATCTACGCCCCCGGCCGCGCCATCATGCCGGCGAGGCTCAACGGCGGCAGCACGGCCCTGGACGGTACCTCGATGGCCGGCCCGCACGTCTCCGGTGTCGCCGTCCTCTACAAGGCCGCGCGGCCGTCGGCTTCCCCGGCCGAGATCGCGTACCGGCTCGCGGGCCAGTCCACCAGGAACGTGCTCACCGTGACCACGTCGTCCCCCAACCGCCTGCTCTACACCGGCGGAGTCCGACCGTCTCTCCCAGAAGCCCCTGCGGGCGGGAGCCTTGGCGTCAGCCGCTCCGCCGGGGCCGTGCGGTGCCCCCGGACAGACGTACCGCGCTCTCCCAGGCCCCCGTGACCGCCGCGCGCGCCTGGCCGGTCGCGCTGTCGAGATCGCCGCGCAGATGGACCGGCCGGGCGATGTGCACATGCAGGGGCGGCCGGCGCAGCGGGGCGGTCACCACTCCGGCCAGCTGTTTGACCGGAGAGCCGGAGGCGAGCCGCCGCGCCCCGGTCTGCCCCAGGGGCACGACGGGGGCGCCGGTGCGCAGCGCCAGCCGGGCGATGCCGCTGCGGAAGCGCTCCGGCTCGCGGTCGGCCGCGTCACGGCGGTCGGGCAGTCCGCCCTCCCCGTAGATGAGGACGATCCGCCCGTCCGTCAGGGCGTCGGCCGCGTGCTCCAGGGAGTCGGCGGCGCGGCTCGTCCGGCGGTGCACGGGGATGTGGCCCTCACGGGTGAGTGCCTGTCCCAGCAGGGGAAGCCTCCACAGGCCGGCCGTCGCCAGCACGACCGGGCGCACCCCGAGCCGGTGAAGTGCCGCGAGCACCAGTCCCGGGTCGGCGAGCGAGGTGTGGTTGGGGGCGAGGATGCTCCCCCGGGGGATCACGGCGCCGTCGTCCAGCGTCACCGTGATCGGGCCGAACAGGGGGTAGAGGCGGTGGGCGGCGCTGCTGAGCATCGTGGTGTCCCGTCGGTGTCGGTGAACTGCCCCCAGCCTGCCGGGCGGGCGCGCCCCGGGTCCTGAGTACGCCTACTCATCCGCACATGAGTGCTCCGGGGCCGTCCGCGCTCCCGGCCGGGCCTGTGCCCACCGTCCGGCCGGGTGGGGGCGGCGGCCCGGTCAGTGGGCGTCGCCCTGCCAGTCCCACCGCCGCGGATCCCCCGCCCTCGGCCCGTACACCGCCCGTCCGCCCGGTCCGAATCTCCCGATCTCCGTACGCAGGGCCGCCCCCTCGCGCAGTTGTTCCTCCGTCCAGTCCGTGACGTCCAGCAGCAGTCCGTCCAGCGGTCCGGCCACCAGCTCCCGGTAGACGTGCCCCGGGCGGGGTCCCGGGTCGGGGTCGTCGTGATCGGCTCCGTACACCCGGCCGCGCATCAGTTCGTCCATGCCCTCCAGCCTCCCAGCCGCCTCTGACACCCGGCCCGGACGCGGGGGCACCCGGCACCGCGCCTCTCCCCCGTAGCCGAGTGGTGCCCCCGGCACCGACCCCGCTCCCCGGCCGGCCCGATCCGGGCGAAAGAGCCTAGTCGAACCGGGAGCTGGGCACCGGACCCGGCGAGCCGAGGTGCGAGCGCGGACCGGTCGCCCACGCGGAGGCGGTGGCGGAGACGAAGGCGCCGAGCAGTTCGTCCGGATCGGCCGGTGTCTGTCCGTCACCGGCGTCGGGTTCGCCGGTGGCCGCGGCGATGTCGGCGGCGATCTCCGCCTCGGGCCGGGAGTCCGGAGGGAGCTGTTCCACAGCGTCGCCGACCGTGCCCAGCCTCGGCCCCCAGGGTTCGACGACGCTCTGGCACAGCAGGCCGCTCACATCGGCGCCGACGGCCGGCGGTCCGGTCCAGCAGGTGGCGTGCTCGTACAGGACCTGGCCGTCGGCGCGGTAGCGCAGGGATTCGGCGAGGTCGCGGTCGAGCGTGTTCAGGTCGTAGGCGACGATCACGGTGTCCGTACGCAGCTGGTCGTACGGCTCCACGGGCAGCTGGAGCACCCGGGCCGCCGCGATGCCGAGGATCCGGTGCGCGCGGCCGGGGAGCAGGGAGACGGTCCGGGACTCACGGCCGGCGGTGCGCAGGACGAGGGCCAGCCGGTCGAGGCCCTGCCGGCACTGCTCCACGCTGTCCTGGATGTAGGCGTACCGGCCGTTCATCCCGGCGTCGAAGCCGTAGGGCGACAGGGTTGCCAGGTGGCCGCCGGTCAGGACGTAGTGCCAGCCGCGCAGATCCCGCCGGTCGAGCGGGGTGGCACCGGCGGCGAGTTCGGCCCGGTGCAGCATCCCGGAGATCCGCCCGTGGGCCCACTCCCAGGCGTGGTCGTCCGGCGGGGGCAGCCGTACGAAGCTGTCGTGGGCCCGCGCGAGGTCTCCGGCCAGCAGGGAGTTGTAGACGAGGAGGTAGCGCTCGGGCCAGGGGTGCAGCACGGCGTCGCGCTCCGCGAGCAGGGCCGCCGCCTCCGCGTGGCGGTGCTCCCCTTCCAGCGCGGAGACCAGTTCGGTCAGCAGGGAGCGGGAGTCGGGCACCCGGCGCAGGGCCTGGCGCAGCGCGGGTACGGCCAGGAAGGAGATGCCCCGGTCGATACAGCCGTAGCCGAAGTCGAAGAGGGCCTGGGGGTCGTCGGGTTTCCTCGTCAGGGTCTTCGCGGCTCCGGCGAGGTCCTCGAAGCCGACGGCGGTCGCGAGCAGGCGCACCACCTGCGCCAGGTCGCGGAGGGGGGTGGTTTCGGCGATCGGGCGCAGCGCCCGTACGGCTCCGGGTATGTCCCCGGATTCCAGGAGCTTCTGCGCTCCGCTGAGTTCACTGGTCATCGCCAGTGATCATCGTGCGGCGGGCCCGGGGCCGCAAGACTTTTTCGCGCGGTACCGGCGACGGATATGACCGGCGCGGCGGTGGGATGCGGCAGGCGTACGGTGAGGAGGCCGGGCCCGGCGGCGCGGGGCGGTGTTCGGCGGTGCCGGACACGGTACGGGTGGCGGCCCGGCCGGTTCATCTCAGGACGGCGGCGAGCACCGCGAGGGCGGCGGCCAGCGCGGCGAGGACACCGAGCGTCCAGTTCTTCCACCCGGCCCTCAACTCCCGGGTCAGCAGGGCTCCCCGGGCTTGGCGGAGGGGCAGGACGTCTTCGCCGGTGATCCTCCGGCCGAGTCCGTACAGGGGCATGACCGCCTGGAGGGAATCCCTGCCCAGCAGGGTGGTGACGACGAGAAGGGGCCGGGCGTCGCTGCCCACCAGACGGGCGTCGAGGCCGAACCGGTTGCGTGCGGCCTGTTCGGCGGGGGTCCGCTGGGCGGCCGTGTGACCGGCCAGGGCCGCCAGCATCCCGGCCGCCCTGCCCCGGGTCGCCGGGGAGTCCGTGTCCGTCCGGATCTCCTGCGGGGCGGGAAGGTCACCCGCCCGGGGCATGCGCTCCCCCGCCTCGGTCAGCAGCGCGGCCCAGCGCGCGGGGTCGACCGCGAAGCCCGGGGTGGCCGCGGGCAGTCCGTGGTCGAGGGGCAGCCGGTCCTCCAGGCTCCCGGCGAGGAAGAGGCAGGCGACGGCGAGCATGTCGGCGGGCGGGGCCGCGGACTGGGCGGTGCCGAGGACGGTGGCCCGCACGGCGCGGTTCATGTGGTCGCTGCCCGCCCGGGGCGGGCGCAGCCCCGTCAGCAGCAGAATCCACCGGGGTTCCAGCCCGCGCCGCTGCCGGACCGCGTAGAGCAGCAGCGACGGCCTGGTGTCGTCGATGAGTTCGCTCACCGACCGCCCGGCGCGCTCCTCGATCAGCAGATCGGGGTCCGCGCCGGTGCCCTCTCCGGCCGGCAGCCAGGTGTAGCCCTGTTCGGGGAGGGCCCCGCAGGACTGGACGGCCCAGACGGCCCGCGTGCTCATCCGTGGTTCGCCGGGTGCAGATACGGATGGTCCTGGAGCACCTGGATACCGGCGCCGGTCCTGGTCCCCGCGGTGAACTGGGCGATCGCGGCCTCCAGGGCGCGGTCGGTGCGGAACGCCTGCTCCATCATCTCCCGCCAGGTTCCGCGTCGCTCGCGGCGGTAGACGTTGATGACGAACCGCAGGGCGTAGCGCAGGGGCTGATCGGTGTCGACGGGACGGTAGGGCGCGCCGGGGCTGCGGCTGCGGTAGTGGAACTGGACCGTACCGTCCTGCGACTCGGTGGTGGAGGAGAAGACGATCGATCCCGTGGTCTGCACGGGCACCAGGACACAGCCGATCCGGGGCCGTATCTCGGGGTGCGCGAGATGGGCGAACAGGGGCTGGTATCCGGCGCGGACCTGCTCGGCCAGCTCCTTGGCGCCATGGGGTCCGGCGAGGTACTTCTCGCCCTTGAGCGGGGTGACGACCAGGAGGCGCGGCCGGTGGTCCTCGCGCAGGATCTCCTTGATCCGCTCGTACATGAGATGCGGCTGGTTGATCCTGTGGTGGTAGAGCCCGTCCCGGGCGACGAGCGCGGGCGCGTCCACGGCCAGCACGATGACCTGGCTGTCCTGGAGTGTCCGGCGCACCTTCTGGCCGACGGCCTCACTGCTGAGGTCGCGCAGCAGTTCGCCGGCGTAGTCGGTGAACCGGAGGGTGAAGCGGGGGTTCTTGTTCTTGCGCCCCACACCGATGTCGTAGCGGTGGAGGTCGATCCGCTCGGTGCCGGCGACCCCGTCGCGTACCTGGACCGACCGGGAGAGGGACTCCAGGACCGCGACGGCGTCGCTGAGTTTGACCGCGGTGTCCCCCACCGGGGTGAGATCGAGGTCGGTGGCGCCGATGACCTGGGTGTACTGGGCGTACATCGAGGCCAGCAGGGAGGTCTTCCCCGCTCCCCGCGGGCCCAGCATGCAGACATCGAGGACGTACTTCTCCGCCTTGCTCATGCCAGTGCCTCCTCGGGCTCCGGGTTTCCCGCCGGTACGGCGGAGTCCGCGGCCGCCGCCACCGCCGCCCTGACGGCGGCGACGGCCTCCGACCAGTGGCGCAGCTGCGCCGCGTGCTGGGCGAGGGCGGCGAACCGGCCCGGCCAGATCTCGGTCCGGGCGTCCTGGTAGAAGAGGCGCCACTCGTCCTGGGAGCCGGCGGCGGCGATCACCCGGTCGTAGAACTCCTCGACGATCGAGAACACGGCGGCGCTGGGGTCCGCGAGCACCTTGTCCAGTTCGCTCCGGCAGGCGAACAGGGCCTCGTCGTAGGCGACTTCCAGCATCTCCAGGACCTGGCCGGTGGTGGGGACGGGGTCGTGCGGGAAGCTCATGGCGGGAGTGTCGGCGTGCAGGCCGTCCAGGCAGGCCCGTACCCGGTGCTGGAGCATGCCCCGGTAGGAGAGCTGGAAGTCGGCCAGCAGGCGCAGCGCGTACCGGATCTCGCTGCCGCCGTTCTCCCTGACCCGGGGGACGCGCTCGGCGAGCCGGAGCAGGAACTCCCGGCCCTCGGCGTCGTCGATCTCCGCGAGACCGCCGGGTCCGCGCAGCACGTCGGCGACCTCCTGGCGCATTCTGTCGGTCCGCGCGTGGAGGGCGCCGTCGCATTCGAGGAAACGGCGCGAGAGCCGGGCCCGTGATTCGTTGAGGTACTTTCCGTACGCCACGCTCAGGCCGTTCTCGCGGGCCGCGCGCACGGCGAGCTGTTCCGCCGTCGGATGGCGGGGGTCCTCCCGGGCGGCGCGCAGGACCTCGGCCACGGCGTCCGCGAGCAGGCCGTCGGTCCACTCCCGCTGTTCCCGCAGCCGGTCCACCAGTTCGGCGAGGGCGTTGGCGAGCTGCCCGTGGGCCTCCTCGAACAGTCTGATGAAGGGCACCGACCAGACATCGGCCGGCTGGGCCAGATCGGCCAGCCGTCCCGCCCGTTCGGCCAGCCGTGCCACGCGTTCGCGCAGTTCGGCGAAGCTCTCGCGGCGCGCGGCCAGGTGCCGTTCGTCCAGCTCGTCCAGATGGTCCGTCAGATGGCCGAGGACCTGGTCCATCACCCCGGCCACCTCGGCGGGCCGCGAGCAGTCCGCGATCCGCGCCTCGGAGACCGCGAACCGGGAGGCGGGCAGCCACTGTTCCAGCATCTTGCGGGCGTTGGCGGTGTTGTCGCCCTTGGCGGGCGTGACACACCGGTTGACCACGAGGAACGAGCAGCTCTCCAGATCCGCCCAGGCGAGCCCGTCGCGCACATGGTCGAACAGCTGGTGGTCGGGGGTGTCGATGGCGTCCCCGGACGCGTCGGGACGGCGTACGAACACCACCACGTCGATCTCGTCCTGCAGCGCCGACACCAGACGGCGGGCGTCCTGGAGATTGGTGTCCCCGAGGCCCGGCAGGTCGATGAGCGAGAGCCCGGTCCAGTCCTGGTGCTCGAACCGGGTGGTGATCCTCACCTGCCGAACGGCGCGGAAGGCGTGGTACGGCTCCTTCTCCTCCGGGTCCGCCTGGGCGACGAAGCGGCGGATCTCGCTCGCGTCGACGGTGTGGGGGGACGGCGTGGACAGGTAGCGCCGGTACTCGGGGAGCGCGGTGTGGAACGCGGCCAGATGGCTGTAGCGGCTGCCGCCGACCGCGCCGTCGCCGTCGGGCTCGGGCGGCAGCGGCCCGGCGAACCGGTCGAGTGTGGCGGGCGCGGGGCCGAGGCCCAGTTCGGCGTAGTAGGGAGCGATCACCTCGCGCAGGAAGGAGCGTTCGGTGTAGAAGAACACCTGGGCCTCGGTGGCGGTGCCCTCCTGGTGGCGCAGCACGCTGGTCACTCCCGTGCAGAAGCCGCCGTCACCGGTGGGGACTTCACGGTCCGTCAGCCCGGTCAGGCTCTTGATCAGTTCGCTCTTGCCCTGTCTGGCGCGGCCGATGACCCCGACGTTGAGCGTCGGCCGCCGGAACCGGGCCGCGGCGGCCTCCAGTGCGGCGGCCTCCTGGGGCAGCTCTTCGAGCAGCCCGGTCAGCTCCGCGCCGATGCCCGCGAGATGGCTCTGCGCCTCGTCCGGCACCTGTGTCACCAGATCGGCGCGCAGGGCCTCCAGTACGCGCAGGGCGTCGAGCACCTCCGTCACCCGGGCATGGGCCCGCTCCAGCGCCAGGGCCTGCGCGGCCCTGCGCCGGCGTATCTCCTCGATGCGCGCACGACGCGACATACCCCACCCCCGTCAGTCGCCTCCGGCGGCACCCCCACCGCCGGGCACAGCGATGATGACAGCAGCGCTCCCGGTTTGTCAGGGCTTCCGCCGACTTCCGGGGGGCCACCACGGGGCCGGGCGGTCGGGCGTGAGGCGACCCAGGTGCGGGCGCCCGGGACGGCGTCCGCCGGGTCCGGCCGGTCCCGTACACCCGGCCCGTCCGGACTCCCCCTCCGGACGTGGCCAGGCTCCCCATCCCGCGTTCCGTGCCCGTCCGGGGCAGCGGGGCCGGGCCGTGGCCCCTGGGCGGCACGGGGCGGGTGCGACACGATGCCCGGGTGCCCGCGCGTGCCCGACGGGAGGCGCGCCCGGGATGTGCGGGCGCGCGGGAATCGTCATGAGGACCCTGCCCGGTGGCACCGCGGCGAGGCGGGAGCGGGGCTCCTCGGTCCTCCCGCGGGGCGGCGGAAAGCCGGGCGGCCGCCGTGGCCGGGGCCGCGGGCGCGACCACGGGAAGTCGGCCGGCCGGTGCCCGGTCGCCATGTGGTCACCGCCCGGTCGGGGATCGGCCACCGATCGGCCACGGCGGGCGCGAAAACTCGTTGTCCACCGGCACCGGGCACCCTACGGTCGCGCTCATGTTGCCTGCCGTGGAAACAGACGAAGAGTGGGATGCGATCGTCCCCGACGAGACCCTGATGCGACCGGCGGTGGAGGACCTCTGTGCCCGCCTCGGGCTCGACAGGGCACCTCTGGTGCGGTTCGCGGACGGCTCGCAGCCGGTCTACGCGGTGGGAGACGAGCACGTCCTGAAGCTCTTCCCGGGGGCCGCCGCCTCCGAAGGCATCACGGAGGGGCGTGTCCTGACCCACCTCCAGCAGCGGCTGCCCGTACCGACCCCGCAGGTGCGGGACTACGGCACGTACGAGAACGGCTGGCGGTACGTCCTGATGTCACGGCTCCGGGGTGTGGGGCTGTCCCACGCCTGGGAGCGTGTTCCGGGCAGCGACCGGGAGCGGATCGTCGCCGAGGCGGGCGGGATTCTGGCCGCCCTGCACGCGATCGACCCCGAGCCGCTCGCGGACGTCCTCGGCCCCGGGGACTGGGGCACCTTCCTGGACACCCGGCGCGCGGCCGCCGTCGGGCAGCAGCGTGACCGCGGGCTGCCGGAGTCCTGGCTGGAGCAGATCCCGCTGTTCCTCGACTCGGTGACGCTGCCGAGGGATCCTCGGCGTGCCCTGCTGCACACCGAGTTCATGCGGCAGCACCTGCTCGTCGACCCGGACACCTGGCGCCTCACCGGGCTGCTCGACTTCGAGCCCGCGATGATCGGAGACCGCGCCTACGACTTCGCCGGGGTCGGGCTGTTCGTCAGCTGCGGTGATCCGAAGCTGCTGGCACGCTTCCTCACGGCGTACGGCCGGTCCTTCGAGCCGGCCCAGCTCCTCGCGTACACACTGCTGCATGTGCACAGCGATCTTCCCTGGTACCTCCGCGAGCTGTCGGCGCCCGCCGAGGGAAGGCTGGAGTCGCTGGCCGAACGGTGGTTCACCGGCGTCTGACGGGCCCGCCCCGACACCGGGGCGGGCACCTCCGGGACCGGGGCCCGGGCCGTACGGGTCCCGGACCCACCGCGTGGCCGGCCGTGCCCGGGGCCGCCCCGGAGAGGACGACCACGAGCACGCGGTCGCCCTCGAAGGGGCGGTACCCCGGGCCGGGCGTCCCTCACCTGGAACGACCCCGACGGCATCCGGCACAGCACACGCGTATCGCCCACCCAGCCGACCGTCCCCACACAGTCACCGATCAGCGTGGCATGGCGTGCCGACGTCGCGTTGAGCGCGGATGACGAGTCGAACCTGTCGAAGACGGTTCCGAAGACGCGCGGTGCGGTGGCGATGAGGCGTCGGCCGTTCGGGGCACGGCCGAACCTTGCCGGATGTCGGGAATCAGGGTCACCAGGGCCAGGACCGCGAGAGCGGCGCCCAGCCACAGTGGAGCGGTGAGCCCGAAGGAGCCGATGCCGATGCCGCCGACGGCGGAGCCGATCACCACTCCCATGGTGATGAAGGACGAGTGGACGGTGTTGACGAGCGGACGGGCGTTGGCCGTGCGCTGAACCCTGCTGATCATGGCGGGGTTGAGGGTGACACCGACGAATCCGATGCCGAGCATGGCCAGGAGCGCCGGGACCTTGAGGTCCGCGAACAGGGCGAAGGCCACGAGGAAGAGGGTGTTGAAGGCGAGTCCGGTGACCAGGACGCGGATGGTGTGCGCGTCGGCGAGCCGCGCCACGACGGCGTTCCCGACGACCGTGGCCGCGCCGTACGCGAGCAGCAGCAGGGGCACCACGCTCCTGGTGAATCCGGTGACCTCGGTGAGAACGGGTGTGAAGTACGAGAACGCGGCGAAGGTCGCGCCGATGATGAACATCGAGGTGGACAGCACCAGCCACAGCCTCGGCTCGCGGAAGGCGGAGAGCTCCTGGCGGAAGTCCTCGGAGTCGTCCGCGTGGTCGAGGGAGGGAACAGCGATCCTGGTGGCCACGGCGGCGATCACCGTGATGACGCCGACGGCGACGAAGGCGGCCCGCCAACCCCAGCGTTCGCCCACGAGGGTCGAGATCGGCAAGCCCAGGAGTGTGCCGACCATGAGGCCCTGCATCGCGACGCCGATGGCCCGTCCCCGTGTCTCGGGCGTGGTGATCTGTGCGACGACGGAGAGCGAGACGCCGAAGAACGCGGCGGACGCGGTGCCGGTGACGACACGGGCCACGAGCATCAGCCAGTAGGTGGGGGCGACGCCGGCGAGTGCGTTGCCCGCCAGGAAGACGGCGAACAGGATCATCAGCGCTGTTCGGGGGCGGAATCTGAGGACGGCGGCCGTGGCGAAGGGGCCGCCGACGGCCATCGCGACGGCGAACGCGGTGATCAGATAACCGACTTGGGGGATGGTGACGTCGAGGTCGTCGGCGATCTGCGGCATGAGGCCGCCGACGAGGAACTCGCTGGTGACCATGGCGAAGATGCCGAGTGCCATCAGATGGACGGACTTGGGCACGGAGGTGCTCCCTCTCACGGTGGTGGGGTGCGGTGCGGCGGGGGTGGCCGCGAACGCCAGTTATGGACTATTCAGTACAAAATCAGGGCGCGGTTCGGCCCGGCGCGGGGGTGACATCGGAGGAGCCCGCGCCACAACGGGAACACGGGAGTACGGGAGCTCAGCGGCCCGGCGGCCGGCCCCTCAGGGGCGGGCACCCGGCCGCTCGACGAAACGAGGACCGAGCGGCTCCGTGACTCAGCGGCTCAGCGGCTCAGCGAATCGACCCCGGCGGCGGCGATGCGGTCCAGTTCGGCACGGCCCGCGCCCGCCTGTGCGGCGACCCGCATACCGGAGACGACGGCCACGAGATACCACGCGAGACCTTCCGCGTCCCCGGACGAGGTGATGGAACCGTCCCGCTTGCCGTCCTCGACGACGGCACGGAGCAACGCCAGCCGTCTGCGCAGGTCCCTGTCCAGGACCTCCGCGGCCCCGGCGTCGCGCGCCGCGAGGGCGGTCAGCGTGTTCACGACGAAGCAGCCCACGGAAACCCCGCCGTCACGGGTCTCCATCTCCGACCGGACGATCAGCGCGAGCAGGGCCCTGATCCGCTCCAGGGCACTGCCGCCCCCTTCGCCGAGCAGCCGGGCCTGCCGGTCGGTCATGGTGTCGGCGTAGTGCGTGAGCGCCCGGAGAAACAGGTGATGCTTCGAGGTGAAGGTGTTGTAGATGCTGCTGCGCCCGAGGCCCGTGGCGTCGCACAGATCCTGCGTCGACGTGGCCTCGTACCCCTTGGACCAGAAGACGCGGGAGGCCGCTTCCACGGCCCGGCCCTCGTCGAACTCACGTGGTCGTCCCATGCCGGAAACCGTAGCACCATTTTGGAACGAACAGAACAAAAAAATCCCCTGACGAAACGCCCGGGCGGAGGGGCTCGCTTCCCTTGCGCGGCACGGCTCGGCGGACTCCCGGCCGAAACGGCCACCGCGCCTATGAGTATCGTTGCGGTGCACATCCGTATTTCTTGGGAAAGCCGCACCTGTGTCGCCCGGTGTTCCGGGCGGTGGGCGGGACCGGTCAAGGGCGACCGGTCGAGCGCCACAGAGCCCCCGGCTGTCCGTTCCCGAAGTGCAAGGAGCCCGATCACCGATGGTGCCACCGCCCCTGTCTCCCGCGCCCTCCGCAGGACCGCTGAACGCTTCCGAGGACCGCGTACTCGACCCGCTGTACGCGCAGGTCCTGCACCGCAACCCCGGGGAAGCCGAGTTCCACCAGGCCGTACGGGAGGTCCTGGAGAGCCTCGGGCCGGTGTTCGCACGGCGTCCCGAGTTCGTCGACGCCAAGATCATCGAGCGGATCTGCGAGCCGGAGCGCCAGCTGATCTTCCGGGTGCCGTGGGTGGACGACTCGGGCGAGATCCATGTCAACCGGGGCTTCCGGGTGGAGTTCAACAGCGCCCTCGGACCGTTCAAGGGCGGCCTGCGCTTCCACCCCTCGGTGAACGTCGGCATCGTGAAGTTCCTCGGCTTCGAGCAGATCTTCAAGAACGCCCTCACCGGCATGCCCATCGGCGGCGGCAAGGGCGGCAGCGACTTCGACCCGAAGAACCGGTCGGACGGCGAGATCATGCGCTTCTGCCAGTCGTTCATGACCGAGCTGTACCGGCATCTGGGCGAGTACACCGACGTCCCCGCGGGTGACATCGGTGTCGGGCAGCGCGAGATCGGCTATATGTTCGGCCAGTACAAGCGGATCACCAACCGGTACGAGTCGGGCGTCCTTACCGGCAAGGGCCTCAGCTGGGGCGGCGCCCAGGCCCGTACCGAGGCCACCGGATACGGCTGTGTGCTGTTCACGGCCGAGATGCTGCGGACCCTCGGCCAGGACTTCGACGGGCAGCGCGTCACGGTGTCCGGTTCGGGCAATGTCGCCGTCTACGCCATCGAGAAGGCCCAGCAGCTCGGCGCCACGGTGGTCACCTGCTCGGACTCCGACGGGTTCGTGGTCGACGAGAAGGGCATCGACGTCGAGCTGCTCAAGCAGATCAAGAACGTGGAGCGGGGCCGGGTCGCCGATTACGCCGAGCGGCGGGGCTCGGCGGCCCGGTTCGTCGCGGGCCCGGGCGTCTGGCAGGTGCCGTGCGATGTCGCCCTGCCCTGCGCGACCCAGAACGAGCTGACCGAGACCGACGCGCTGGCCCTGGCGCGCGGCGGGGTCAAGGCGGTCGGCGAGGGGGCGAACATGCCCACCACGCCCGAGGCCCTGCGGGTGCTCCAGAAGGCGGGCGTCGCCTTCGGTCCCGGCAAGGCGGCGAACGCGGGCGGGGTCGCGACGAGCGCCCTGGAGATGCAGCAGAACGCGTCCCGCGACTCCTGGACGTTCGAGCACACCGAGGAGCGCCTCGGCGAGATCATGCGGCACATCCACGACACGTGTCATGAGACGGCCGAGCGGTACGGGCAGCCGGGGAACTACGTCGCCGGGGCGAACATCGCGGGCTTCGAACTGGTCGCGGAGGCGATGCTGGCGCAGGGCGTGATCTGACGCCTTCGCCGTCACGGATGTACGGCCGGGTGGAGCGGGTCCCGCTCCACCCGGCCGTTCGCGCACTCCGACCGGGACGGGCACCGGGTACGCCTGGCCCGCGGCGCCTTCGTTTCGTTCCCCGGCGGGAGCGCGCTCCCCGGCGGCAGGACGTCGCCCGCCCCCGGAAGGCCGGTCCACCAGGCCCGGAGCGGCCTCCGACGGCGGCCCCGGGCCGCACCCCCGGCCGGGCGTTCTCCTGCATCACGCCGCCCCGGATGACAGCATGTGCGCCATGGAGAACACAGATGTGTCCGTGGAGGACGTGCCCGAAGCGAACCACCTCCGGGCGAAGGCGGGCCCGGACATCGCGGGCAAGGCGGAGTACATCCGTACCGCCGAGCTGATCGCCTTCGTCCACACCGAGGTGCCCCGGCGGTTCGAGGGCATGGGTGTGGGCTCGGCCCTGGCCAGGGCCGGGATCGAACTCGCCGACGCCCAGGGGCTCAAGGTGCTGCCCGTATGCCCCTTCATCTCCGGCTGGATGGACCGCCACCCCGAGTACGACCGGCTCCGCTACCGCCCGGCCAGCCGGGTCGAGGACTGAGCCGGGTCCGGGCCGTCCCGGGCGGAGCCGGATGAGCACGGCTGCCGCGGTGGTGATGCCGAGGGGAACGCGGCCGCGTCCGCCGGGGCGAGCGGCCGCGGTCCCCGCCCTCGCCGTCCGCCCCACCCGCTCGATGGCACGGCGGGCGGGGTGGATTACGGCCCGGACCTGGGTACCACCCCCTCACGCACGGCGGCCGGACGGCCGGAGCACGGTACGGGGGGTTCAGTGGTCTATGAGCATGTGGGACGGTACATCCGCAGACGGGCGCCGGAGGAGGTCCTGCGCGCGCTGCAGCAGCCGGACGCGGAACGTCCCGTGGTCGTCGTCCGGGGCGTCAGCGGGCTCGGCAAGTCCCTGCTGCTGCGGCACACCAGGGCCACCGCGTCCTGTCCCGTCCGGCTGATCGATCTCGACGAGATCGTCCGCAGGCACCCGGTGGCCGAGCTGGCCGAGCATCTGTCCGGCGCGCTCGCGGGGTCACTGGCCTCGGGAAGCCGCTTCGGGCCCTGGCTGCTGTGGCGCTACCGGCGGGCCCTCGGCGCCGGACGCGGCCGCCGCCGGGCCGGGGTGCGGATCGTCCTGCGCGCGGGCCGCGGCGGCTCGGTCTCGCACAATGTGACGACGGTGCACTCCCACCGGGAACCGGCCGACCCGGAAGCCCTGGTGACGGGCCTGCTCCGGATCGCACGGCGGACCCGGGGACGCACACGCCTGGTGATGATCGACGCGTGCGAGTGGCTGAGGTATCTGGAGACCCCCGTGGCGGAGGACCGCTCACGGGGCGCCGACGTCGCCGCCTGGTTCACCGGGGAGGTGCTGCCCGCCCTGCTTCGGGCGGCACCCCGGCTGCGGTTCGTCCTGGCGTCCGGCGAGGAACTGCCCGTGGACCGCGCCCTGTCCACCGAGGTGCCCCTGCGCGCGTGGCACGCGCGCGAGACCCTCGCCTTCCTGGAGACCTGCGGCCTCGGTTCACCCGAGGTCGCCGAGGCCGTCCACCGCTCGTGCCGGGGGGTGCCGGTGTGGGTGGCCGCCGTCGCCGACGAGGCGTCCCGCCGCGGGACATCGTCTCCGCTGACCGCGGAATGGATCCTGGAGCGGTCCCGGACGGCTCCGGTGGAACAGTGGCTGCCCCGCGAGTTCGAGTCCCGGCTCCCGGACGGGTACCGGGACATCCTGCGGGCCGCCGCCGTCCTGCGGGACGTACGGACGGGTGCGGTGCGCGCCGTGACCGGCTCGGCCCGGCTGCCGCGGGGCTGGGAGCGCCGGCTGCTGGGCCACTCGTTCATCCGCGGATACCGGCATCCGCAGGGCGGCAGGCGCTTCGTCCTCCACCCGCTGCTGCGGGTCGCCCTGCTGGCGTCGCTGCGGGAGTCCGATCCCGCCGGGCTGGTCACCGCCCACCGGCGGGCCGCCGGTTACTGCGCGGACGCCGGGCTCTTCCTGGAGGAGTGCTACCACCGTTTCGCGACGGGGGACGATGCGACGGCCGGGCGGTGGGAGGCCGGGCTGCGCGAGGCGTACGAGGCCGAACGGTGGGACGTGGCCCTGCGGTACACCGATGCCGTCCTGGCGGACGAGACCGTGTCCGCCGTCACGGAGTCGCTGCCCCGCCTCGTGGCGGTGGCGACGGAGATCTCCGGGCTCATCGCCTGGCACCAGGAGCGGCACACCCGGGCCTATCGCCATCTCGGCCGCGCCCTGCGGATGCTCGGCGAACACGAACACGAACACGAACACGAACACGAACGCGCGGGCGAGGGCGACGGCGACGGCGAGGGCGACCGCCCCCACGACGGTCCCGACCCGGCGGGCCGGGCCGACCGCGGCACCGGCGCCGGCCGGAACCCGAGCACCGGCCTCCGTGAGCGCCTGCTGCTCCCCCTGGCCCGGTCGGCGGACGCGCTCCAGTACTACGGGGAGGCGGTGGCGCTCTACGCCGAACTCGCCGCGGCGGCGGGGGCGTCCGGCGGCGAGCCGGAGAAGTCCCTGGCCGCCGATCTGGCGAGGACGGCCGAGTACTCCGGGGACCTGCCGCTCGCCCGGGAGACGTACGAGCGGCTGCTGCCCCTGGCCGAACAGGCCGGCGACCCGGCCGAACAGGCCGCCGTGTGGAACGGTCTGGGACGCGTGCGGCTGAACACGGGCTCGCCGGCGCGGGCCGTCGAGGCGCATCGGCGGGCCCTGGCGCTGGTCGACGCGCTCGGCGAGCCGGGGGTGGAGGCGGCGGCCTGGCGCGGGATCGCCCAGGCGGAGCACGCCACGGGCGACGTGGCGGCGGCCGAGGCGGGCTACCGCAGGGCGCTGGCGCTGGGCATCGAGGCCGGGGAGGCCGACCTCCAGGCGGAGGCGTGGAACGGGCTCGGCCATGTGGCCTTCGACCGGGGCGCGTTCGACACGGCCATGGACGCGCACCGCTCCGCGCTGGACCTGTCCCGGAGCATCGGGGACGAGCACGGGGAGGCCGAGGCGTGGTGCGGCATCGCGGCCACCTTCCGTGAGCGCAGCAGCCCCGCGGAGGGCGAGGACCCGGCGATCCGCGCGCTGGAGCTGTACGAAGGGGTCGGCGACCGGCGGGGCCAGGCGTCGGCGCTGTGCGTCCTGGGGCGGATCACCTCGGATCTCGGCCGCTGGCAGGAGGCGGAACGGGCCTACCTCGCCGCCGTGGATGCGGCGGAGGGCTCCGCCGACTCCGAGTGCGTCGCCGAGGCGTGGTACGGCCTCGGGCACACGGCACATGCCGCCGGGCGGCGCGGCGAGGCCGAGGACAACTACCTGCGAGCCCTGGAACGGTTCGAGGCGCTCGGCAATCCCGGCTGGCAGTCCGACGTGCTGAACGTCCTCGGGCACGTGTGGCGGGACGGCGGCGATCTCGACCGGGCGGGCGACGCCTACCGGCGCGCGACGGTACTCGGCGCGCAGGGAGGCTACC
Organism: Streptomyces sp. NPDC004609; assembly: GCF_042873655.1. Lineage (NCBI taxonomy): Bacteria > Bacillati > Actinomycetota > Actinomycetes > Kitasatosporales > Streptomycetaceae > Streptomyces > Streptomyces sp. NPDC004609. Next base: position 29,944 of record NZ_JBIALS010000002.1, read on the forward strand.
TCGCCGGGGAGGTGCTGGGCCTGGTCGGACAGGGCCGGGTCGCCGCACTGCTCGGTGAACTGGATGACGCGGAGCGCCTGTTCCACGCGGCGATCGATCGCTGCGGCGACGGTGAGTACGTCATGGGGCAGATCGACGCCTGGGCCTGGCTCGGGAACATCGCCTTCGACCGGGGGCGGGCCCGGGAGTCGGAGGCCGCCTTCCGGCGCGTGCTGGAGCTGAGCGCGCACTGCGGCCCCGAGCAGAAGGTCCGGGCGCTGCTCGGGCTGGCGGACGTGGCCTGGCTCGACCGGGACTGGGACCGTGCGGTGCGCCTGGCCACCGAGTCACTGGGCATCGGACGGGAGCTGGAGCTGGCCGGGGAACTGCGGATCGACGCGCTGCTGTGCCTCGCCGCTGTGGCGCTGCGCCTGGACCACCTCGAAGCGGCGCTCGGCCACGCGGGCGAGGCCCGTGAACTCGCGGCGGGTCTCGACGACGCCCGCCTGGCCGCCCGTACCGCACTCGTGCTCGGTCTCGCGCAGACCGCCGCGCGGAACACGCAGACCGGTCTCGCGCTGCTGGCGGACTCCTGCGCGTCGGCGCGCGACTGCGGGGACCGCGGCCTCCGGGCCGAGGCGCTGCTCGCGCTGGCGACGGCCCAGTCGGAGGCCGGGCTGGCCATGGAGGCCCGTGGAACCGCCGAGCTGATCGACATCGACGTACTGCACGATCCCCGGAGCGTGGCGCAGGCCGGACGGCTGCGCTCCCGGGAGTCCATCGAGAACGAGGGAGAGGTGGAGGCATGAACGCCAAGTGGGCCGCCGCGCTGTCGGTGCTGCTGAGTGTCGCCGTCGGGGTGGTGACCAACCTGCTGACGAACGCGTGGAGCTGGACGCTCGGCGCCGGATTCGCCGTCCTGGTGTGCGCCCTGGTCGCGGTGGCGGTCCTCGGGACCTCCTCGGCGGAGGATGACGGGCCCGTGACCATGGAGGCCACCTCGGGCGGGCGCGTCACCGGCAACACCTCCACCGTGGGGCTGTCCGGAAGGCTCCGGCTGCGGGCCTCCCGGCGGGGTGTGGTGCGTGACAACACCACGCAGACGGGAGACGGCACGGCCGAACTCCGGGCCCGGAACGGCGAGATCTCGGGCAACGAGACCACGATCCAGTGACCGGACCGGGCCCCGCCGGAAACGGTACGGGCGCGCGGGGTGGACCCGGAGCCCGGGAACCCGCCGGCGCCGGGTTCCCGGGCTCCGGCACGGCCGGCCCGGCCGTCCGGTTACCCGGCGCATGACAAGGTGCCCGCCGGGGACACGCTGTCCGGACGCTCAGCGCGGCGTCGAACTTCGAGCAGGATCATCCGCGCGAACGGACGGCACGCGAAAGGCCGCGCCAGCTCCTGGATCAGAACCCTTCGAGTTTCAGATCCACAGTCCGAGAAGTCAGCCCCGCGCGATACCACAGTTCGACTTTCCAGCAATTCCTGTCGATCCGAAAAGGTATTGTATCGAGATGATCCCGCCGACCTGATGATTCGGCGGGATCATCTGGCGTCAACGATAATTTGGCGCGGAAATTCGAGCGCCCCGGTAACCGACGTTCCAGTGGGCTCAGAAATTCGGAATACCCGATCATCAACGTTGACTATTGAACTGACGAGCAATCTTCCTTGCGCAGCTCACCGTCACGATGATGGCCGCTACTGGCGCCAGAAGCTTGAGGACGACCGAGCGATCGGAGGAGATCACCGCTGCCGCAAGGATGATCACAAGGGGAATCGATATCCAGGGAATACTCTTCGCCAGGAGACCTTCATCCTTAAAGGAGTTTTCCATTCCTCTCACCTTCTTGCAGCACATTTTGCCGTCGTTGCAGCAGAACCGGACAGCATCGGACCGGAATTACGTGAGACCAGCCGAAAACAGAAAGGAAACGATCGCGAGGAAGAAGGAAAGGACCAAGAGCATCACCATTCGAGGCGTTCGGCCGAAGAATCTCGTGAGCGCCACCAGGGCAAGGAGTGACCATGACGCGTTGAAGATGACAAGGGTGGCATGGGGCGCGGCACCTGCAATTCTGCCGAGAACGGATCCGACGATGGACCCGATTACTACGACACTTGCGGATTCCCATCGAATCGGAAGGAGTTCCGCACCCCTACCTCGTACACGTTCCTTCCGTGCTTTCCGATCGCGAAATCCTGCCATTGCCAGCAGATCCTGGTGGCCGTTCCTCTTCCTTCTCCCCCGCGCGATCATGGAGGCATGAAGCGAACGCGATGCGAGCGATGCGACCTGTTCGTCGGAGAGGGATGCGATTGCCCGCCGGACGGCGCGGCCCCCCGGCCCATGAACGGCGCGAGCGCAGCACCACGGGTCCGGTGGGAGAACGCCGCCGGGATGCTCCTGATCTCTCCGACGGGCTACGCCCACATTCCAGGAGCGTGCAACCACGAAGTGGAGTCGCCGCAGGACGCCGGCTGGGGGTGGATTCCCGCACCGGAACGGGGGCTCTGGACCCGGCTCGGTGCGCAGCAGCCCGTACGGGCGACGGACGGCAACACCGCGCTCCGGGCGACGAAACGGTGCCCGGACTGTGCTCACGCCCTGGGGCTCACCTGACCGTGCTCAACGCTCAAGAACAGGGGTGCGCAGGACGGGAGACCCGGCATACTCGACCGGGGAGGCCCTCACCCGTCCAGGGCTTCAGCGGGGCTGAACAGGTTCGCGACGGTCTGCCCGTGATCGGTGATGGCGGCCGGTTCACGGGTGGCGCTGACCTCGCGGGCGATGGCACCCGGGCTGCCCCGCCCCATCAGGCGCGCACCACCCCATCGCACCGAGGAGACACCCGTGAGCCGGCATCCGGGCCCGTCACCTGTCCGACGCGGCCGAGGCGTCCGCGCCTTCCATCACACATCCAGCGGCGCCGCGAAGGACCGGGACCCAGAGCCTCGTACAAGCTGATCGTCTTCAGGGTGTTCCAGACGGCAGCGCTGAGTCGCTTCCCTGTGGTAAGCGGTTCCGCCGCTCGGCGGTCCGGTCGGGCCGGACGGGACCGTACCGAACGGGACCGAGACATCACTCTCCGTGGCCGGTGGGGACGTCCGGGCTCCCGGGCTGTTCGGCCCCTGGCTCCGGGTCGTTCGGCCCCTGGCAGCTCCTCATCACACGATCGACACTGGAGACGGGACGGCGACGGCGCCGATGCGGTCGCCGCACCGAGTGAGAGGGGAATGCTGTGAGGAACGGTCCGGTCGTAGTGGGCGTGGACGGCTCGCCGTCGAGTCTCGCCGCCGTGGAGACGGCCGCCCGGGAGGCGCGGCTGCGCGGGCTGGGCCTGCAAGTGGTGCACGCCTTCATCTGGCCGAACATGCATGTGCCGCTCGGCCCCTCGCCCATGGGCCCCCGTGACGGCGGACTGCGCAATATCGCCGAGCGGCTGCTCACGGAGGCCGTGGAGCACGCGCGGCGCGTGGAACCGGACGTCGAGGTGAGCTCGGACCTGGTCCCGGGCGAGCCGCTGACCGTGCTGGAGGCCCAGTCGCGTACGGCGTCCCTGATCGTCGTCGGCAGCCGGGGCATGGGCGGCTTCATCGGTCTGCTGGTCGGCTCCACGGCCGTGCATCTCGCCGCGTACGGCAGGTGCCCGGTCCTGGTGGTGCGCGGCACCCCGGATCCGTCCGGTCCGGTACTGCTGGCGGTGGACGGCTCCCCGCAGGCGGAGGCCGCGGTGGGGTTCGCGTTCGCCGAGGCGTCGCTGCGCGGTGCCGAACTCGTCGCGCTGCACGCGTGGAACACCTGGACCGAGCGGGGCGACGACGACCCGGGCCATCCGCAGAACCTCGTCGACGGGGCCGAACGGCTCCGGGAGACGGAGGAGCGGCTGCTGGCCGAGGCGCTCTCCGGCTGGCAGGCGAAGTACCCGGACGTGACCGTCCACCGGCGTCTCGTCCAGGAGCGGATCCGTCCCGCCCTGATCGACGCGAGCGAGGACGCCCAGCTGCTGGTCGTGGGCGCGCGGGGCCGCGGCGGCTTCAAGGGGCTGCTGCTGGGCTCGGTCAGCCAGGCGGCGCTGCACCACGCGCACTGCCCCGTCGCGGTGGTACGCGCCGGTCAGGAGTGAGCCCCGCCGTACGGCGGCCACGGGCGTGACCCGTTCCGTACACGCACGGGGAGTCCGCCGGGGCGCGGGCTTCCCGTGCGCGCGGACGACTTCGGGTACGTTCCCCGGCGGACGGCACGCTGGCGCCCGTGGCCGTATTCGGGCCCGGGGACCGGGCAGAGCAGGCGCCCGGGTCGACTCGCCGATGGCGGATTCCTACGATGCGTAGGAGTTCACGGCACCGGTCCGCGCACAGTGGACGCGGCCGTCCGTGCCGGGCATCCATCGGGGGGTACACATGTCAGAGCATGCCCAGCGGCAACGGACGGCTTATGCCGTCTGGTCCGACTTCTGCGCCGTCGCACCCAGTCCTGAGCTGCGCGAACGGCTGAACGCGCAGCTGGAGCAGCTGCGTTCGGGGGCCGAGGAGCTGGCCGAGCAGTTCACGGTCGCGCGCGGGCCGCGCCGGATCGGTTTCGACGACGGCACGATCTTCCCGCCGGACGAGTTCCCGCTCGGGACGCCGTTCGAGACCATCCAGTCGGCGGCGGCCGACCGTGCGCCGCTGCGGGGGTCCGTACGGGTCGTCGTGGTCCTCGCGGACTTCTCCGACAAGGCGATGTCGGCATCGAAGAAGCACTTCGAAGACCTGTTCTTCTCGCTCGGGGTCATGCCCCACGGCAGTGTCCGCGAGTACTTCCGCGAGGTGACCCACGGCCTGATCGACATCGTCGGTGAGGTCGTCGGCCCGCTGCGGCTGCCGCAGACGCTCGCCTGGTACGCCAACAACAACTTCGGCATCGGCAGGCCGAGCGGGACTCCGCGGGCGCCGATCATGGCGCAGGACGCGGTGCTGGCGGCCGACCCGCTGGTGGACTTCGCGCCGTACGACAACGACGGCAACGGGCTCGTGGACGCCTTCATCGTGGTGCACGCGGGCTCGGGCGGTGAGGCGAGCGGCCGTCCCGGTGACATCTGGTCGCACAAGTGGAATCTGCCCGCCGTACACACCTCGGACGGGACGCGGATCTACGCGTATCTGACGATCCCCGAGGACGCCAGGATCGGTGTCTGCGCCCATGAGCTGGGCCATCTGGTGTTCGGCTTCCCCGATCTGTACGACACCGACGGCACGTCGGAAGGCGTCGGCAACTGGTGTCTGATGGGGGGCGGTTCCTGGGGCGGCGGCGGTGACGTTCCCGTGCATCCGTCCGCGTACTGCAAGGTCAACCAGGGCTGGGCGACGTCGAACACGGTCACCTCCCGCGCCACCGTCACCTTCGAGGACGTGAAGACCGGTCACACGGTCCAGCGGCTGTGGAAGGACGGCGCGGGCGGGCCCGAGTACTTCCTGGTGGAGAACCGGCAGCAGAGCGGCTACGACGTCTCGATGCCCGGGTCCGGGCTGCTGGTGTGGCACATCGACGAGCGGCAGCCGGGCAACACCGACGAGAACCACTACAAGGTCGGTCTCGTACAGGCCGACAACCGGCGGGACCTGGAGATGGCGCGCAACCGCGGTGACGCGGGCGACCCCTACCCCGGCAGCACCAACAACACCTCGCTGACCGGTTCGACCTCGCCGAACTCGACGTCGTACGCGGGCGCCGAGACCTGCGTCTCCCTGACGAACATCTCGGCCTCGGCCCCGACCATGACCGCGACGGTCGCGGTCTCCTGCGGCAAGTCGCCGGCGAAGGAGTTCAAGGACGGCCTCAAAGATCTCAAGGACTCGCGCAAGGAGGTGAAGAAGGAGCTCAAGGAGTTCAAGGAGCGTCCCAAGGAGTTCAAGGAGCCCTTCAAAGAGCGCAAGGACCTCAAGGACCGGTACGAGCACAAGCGTCCCGAGTGGCCGCCCGTGGACCGTGAGGGCGGCGAAGGCACCGGGGACGCGGCGGGCGGCGCCGACCCGGGCGCGGCCGCCGCCGGGGGCGACCCGGTCGCGGAGGCCGTCGCCGAGCTGCGGGCCAGGCTGGAGGCGGTCGAGGAGACCCTGGGCCTCGGCGCCGGTCAGGGGGTGCCCGAGCCGTTCATCGGATCCGCGCTCCGGCCCGACCTCACGGGCGGCCCGGTGTACGACACGGATGCGCAGGCCCTGCGGCAGGCGATGGAGGCGGGCGACTCCGGCGCCAAGCGTGCCTTCGACACGCTCCCGCCGCGGTGACGGCCGCGGTCGTCGTCCTCGCCGGGTACGGCGACACCGGCGCGGCGGCGGTGGCCCGCGCCGTCGCCGCCCGGCTGGGCGGCGACCGGGTCCTGCCCGTGTCGCCCGGCGAGCTGGCCCGCGCGCGCTGGAGCCACCGGGTCGGCCCGGACGGCCGGGCGGCCACGCGGATCGTCCTGCCCGGCGGGCGGGTCCTGGACGACGCCGGAACGGGCGCGGTACTCCACCGGCTTCCGTACCTCGCCCCGGCGGGGCTGAGCCGGACCTCGTCGGCGAAGGACCGGGACTACGCGTCGGCGGAGCTGCACGCCCTGGTCGCCGCCTGGCTCCTCGGGCTCGGCCCGCGGGTCCTCGGCACGGTCAGCTCCTACGGGACCGCCCAGGGGCCCCTGTCGGCGACCGCGGCGCTCGTCCACGCCGAGCGCTGCGGACTGCCGGTGGCCCGCCGGGGCGGGGCGACCCGCGCCGGGCTGATCGGCGCCGTCCGGCCGGGTGAGCGCCTGGAGCACAGGCTCGCCTGGCCGGGCGGCAGCGCGGCTCCGGTCCCGGTAGAGCTCTGGCCGAACACCCCGCCCGACCCGGGAGGACGCGTCCTGGTGTGCGGGGAGGCGGTCGTCGGCCCGCTCGCCGCCCGCCACGCGGAGCGGTGCCGCCGCCTGGGCGGCCTGCTGCGGACCTCCCTGTTCGAACTGTGCTTCGCGGCCGGGGCGGTGGTGCGGATCGACCCGCTGCCGCCGCTCGGCACGGACGTGCAGCGCTCGGCCGTGGCACGCGCCCTGACCGCCCTGGCCGGTACGGCTCCCGGGAGAGACCTGTGATCCTTTTCTACGGCTGCCCGGACGACGAACCGCTCACCCGGGCCGTGAGCGCGGCGCGGGAGGCCGGTGTCGAGCATCTGGTGCTCGACCAGAGCCGGCTGGCGCACTACGACCTGGTCTTCGGCCCCGGGCTCGGCGACCGGCTGCGCGCGGAGGGCAGATCGCTGTCGCTGGACGAGGTCACCGCCGTCTACGCACGTCCCCTGGTGCCGCCGGCCACGGTCGGCGGCCCGGCCGCGCGGGCCCGTACGGACGCCTTCCACGGCTGGTTCACCGAGTGGCTGGACGTGGCCGGGGCGCTCGTGGTGAACCGGCCGGCGGCGATGGAGTCCAACGGGTCGAAGCCATACCAGGCGCAGCTGATCGCCCGTGCGGGCTTCGCCGTCCCCGACACCCTGGTCACCGACGATCCCGACGAGGTGCGCGCCTTCCGTGATCTGCACGGCCGGATCGTGTACAAGTCGATCAGCGGAATCCGGTCCGTCGTACGGGAGCTGACGGTGGAGGACGAATCGCGGCTGCATCTCGTGCGAGGACTGCCGACGCAGTTCCAGGCGTATGTGCCGGGGCGGGACGTACGCGTCCATGTCGTGGACGGGCGGACGTTCGCGACCGCGGTGGACTCACCGGCGATCGACTACCGCTACGCCGGCCGGGACGGTCTGCGCGCCGAGCTGAGCCCCTGCGAGCTGCCCGGGGAGGTGGCCCGGCGGTCGGCGGCGCTCGCCGCCGCGCTCGGTCTGCCGCTGTCCGGCATCGACCTGCGGGTCCGCCCGGACGGGGAGTGGGTGTGCTTCGAGGTCAACCCGATGCCCGCGTACGGTTTTTACGAGTCGCACACGGGCCAGCCCATCGCGGCGGCCCTGGTCGGTCTGCTCGCCGGGACGCACACGGGCAGCCCCGCGCCGGCGGGGGTCTGAGTACCGTGGTCGCGCCCGTGGAGAACCTCACGGCCCTGCGGGTCCGGGTGCTCGCCGTCGGCCCCCACCCCCGGCTCGCGGGGTGGGTGCTGGCCTCGGTGGACGTCCTGTCCGCAGCGCGGGTGGAGGGCCGGGCCGATCTGCTGTCGCAGCGGGTCGGTCGGCGGGTGGAACTGGCCGTCCGCCGTGAACTGTTGTCGGGCGCCGGGGCCGGCTCGGTGCTCGCCCTGCGCGCCAGGCTGTCCATGGGTGAGGTCATGGCCGAACCGCACCCGCTGCCGCAGGACTTCACCGTCGAACCCGACGAGCGGTCGTGAGCCTTCGTGGCCCCTCGTGAGCCGTGGTGAGCCGCCCGAATCCCCTGAACCGGGTGCGCGGGGCGTCGGCGGATCACCGATGGCGGTACGAGGTGACGGCGGGCTGCCCGGTGTCGTCGGGGCCGTCTCCGGGATCCGCGCTGGGTTGTGGAAAGGGAGCCGGATGGTGTGCGGGCCCGGAGGGTGAGGAGGTGACGGCGTGCCGTGTAGGTGAAGCCCGCTGTCCGCAGAGCCGCGGGAACGGACCGGATCGGCGGAGCCCCCGTCCGGGTGCCGGATCGAATCGGGGTCGACCCCTCGTTCCGGCGCGCGAGGTCGCCGGAGCACGGAGCACCGGCGTCATGGCCGTTACTCGCCACCGCGAGCGCGGGTCACGGGTCCCCGGACGGCTCCGCCCCCGTGCCGTGTCCCGCACCGATGACGCCCAGCGCCTCCTGGAGCGCTTCCCGCTGCTCCTGCGACATCAGACCGAAGAACGCGACCAGCGCGGCGGCCGGCCGGTCGCTCCGTGACCAGGCGTCGTTCATCAGGGCCGCCGCGTAGTCGGCCCGGGTGGAGACCGCCGTGTACCGGTAGGCGCGGCCGTCGAGTTCTCTCCGGAGCCAGCCCTTCCGGTACACCTTGTGCATCACGGTCATCACCGTGGTGTAGGCGAGGGAACGATCCTGCTGAAGTTCTTCCAGGATTTCCCGGACCGTCACGGATCGGTCCAGCCGCCATACCTGTGTCATGACCGCGTCTTCAAGCTCTCCTAATTGCCCTTTCACAGGATCCACACTAGGGATGCGGCGGGGTCGGCCCAAATCACCACCGGCGCCCGTCCCGCCGGGCCTTCACCCCGCCGGCCCCGGCCTCCGGCCGCACCCGCACAGCGCACGGGCCGGACCGGGAAGCAGGGAAGCGGACCGGGGTGCGCGCATCCCGGTCCGCTTGCAAGTGTGGGGAATCGAGGCCGGGGGGTGTCGTCGAAGCAGCGTCGTCCGCCCCGAGGGCGGGCCCGGCGGGGTCCGGGACTCCACCGCGGCCTTCGGCCCGGGTGCGGGTCCCCCCGGCGCAGCCAGGGGGACGTGCCCCGGCACCGGACCCGCTCCCCGACCCGGCCCGACCCGGCTCGATGCAAACGAGAGACTTCTAGCGCCGTCCGCCCAGGAGCCTGCGCCACCAGGACCTGCGGGGCGCGGTGGCGGCGGATGCCGCCGGCACGGCGGGCGCGGCGGCGGGAAGCGGCTGGGCGGCCGGAGCCGGCCGGGGGTCACCGTCACCCGGCGCGGCCGGCGCTCCGTCCGCGGTCGCCCGCGGGAAGCGCACGGGCAGGGCGTCCAGACGGCTGGACATCCATGAGGTGGTCACCTTCAACTCCGCCTCGGACACGGCGAGCTGCATGTCGGGCAGCCGGGCGAGCAGGGTGTCGATGCTGGTGTCCGCGATGGCCCGCCCGATGTCCGTACCGGGGCATTCGTGAGGTCCGCCGCCGAAGGAGAGGTGCGAACGGTTGCCGTGCATCGAGGCGTTGAGGTCGGGGCGGATCTCGGGGTCGTAGTTGCCGGCGGCGAGGCCGAGCATCACCATGTCCCCGGCCCGGATCTTCTGGCCGCCGAGGACCGTGTCGCCCTTCGCCCAGCGGTTCGGTGTCACCATCAGCGGCGGGTGGTTCCACAGCACCTGGTCCAGCGCGTCGGGCAGCGTCATCTGGCCACCGGACAGGTTGCCGCGGAACCGGGGGTCCGTCAGCACCATGCGCAGGGTGTAGGCGAGGAGATTGACGGTGGTCTCGTTCGCGGACGTGAGCGTGACCCGCAGCTGCTCGCAGACCTCGTTCTCGGTCAGGGCCGACTCGTGCGAGAGGAGCGAGCTGATGAAGTCCTTGCCGGGCTCCTCCTGCTTCTGCTTCACCACCCGGCGCAGGGTGTCCATGATGTAGTCGTTGCTCTGCAGGGATGTCGGGGTGCCCTGGACCATGTCCCGCACGGCCGCGCCGAGCGGAATCCCGTACTCCTCGGGGATCCCGAACAAGCGGGCGAGCACCATGACGGGCAGCTTCTCCGCGAAGTCGGCCACCAGATCCGCCTCGCCCCGCGCGGCGAAGTCGTCGATCAGCCGGTGCGTGTAGCGGACGGCCTGGCGGCGCACTCCATGGCGGTTGAACTGCGCCAGGCCGTCGGTGATGGGGCTGCGCAGACGCGCGTGCTCCTCACCGTCGGCGAACACCAGGATCGGCTGCCACGTGGTGATGGGAAGGAGCGGAGAGTCCGCCGAGAGCCTCCCCTCCTTCAGCACGTTCCAGTTCCGGGAGTCGTTGGTGAACAGCGTGGGAGTACGCATCGCCTCCAGGTTCTCCCGGTGGCCGAGGACCAGCCAGGCGGGAACGTCGCCGGGAAGCAGTATGGGCGCGACGCGGCCGTGCTCGAGGCGCAGCTTCTCGTACAGGGACTGCGGCGAGCCCTCGGCCTCGGGACCGAACACCCGCCTCGGTCCGCTGGTTCCGTGTGCGTGGGCAGGACACTCCGGAGGCGGTACGGGCGCGGACGAGGTGCCGGTCGGGTCTGGATACGGGGTGGTCACGATGCCTCCGAGGAACAACGGCGTACAGGACGGCGGTGAAGCCGGGATGCGAAGAAGTATCAGCCCGCCGCTCCCGCCGACGTCATGATCGTCGACGGGGCCACGTGCCGGAAGCCCGGGGTGCGGCGAACGTTCACTGTGCGCCGCCGCTTCTCAGGGGTCACGGCATGACGGGGCCGGGTATGGGCAGACGTCTCCTCGCACAGGGAGCTGAGATGGCACAGCGCCCGCAGCATATCCCCGTGGCGATCCTCACAGATACGTGGTTTCGCAAGGAACTTGCCCTTGTGGAGGAGTACATGAAGGTTCCCGGGCCGACTCATCACCGATACCCAGAAATCGCCATATAGGGGACACCGATCCTCCGGCATCTTCATTCAGCACCGAAAACAACCCAGACGCGGAGCTATGCACCTCGGCATGTGAGTGGTGAACTCGTAGACGCAGCACAGCACTTGACACAGCGTTCGGCACCTAAGAGGAGGTCAGCCGCCTTCCGGGCCACAGAGGCGCACTCGCGCCACCCGTCTCCCGGTGATGAGATCTCCTCGACAACTGGACCGTGGAGTACGCCGCGCCGAAGGGCGCGGCGCACTGTCGAGAAGTAAGGGAATGCTTGTGGCACTTGAGTTGCAGTCAGCAGATCTGAAGTCGATCCCCCGCGTTCCGGGAGCCATACCCCTTGTCGGACATGCCCTGAAAGTCTGGCGAGACCCCCTGGAATTCCTGAAGTCTCTCCCCGCGCACGGAGATCTGGTCCGACTCAACCTGGGCACCCTGCCGGTGTACGTCGTCACCTCGACCGAACTGGCCTACCAGGTGATGGCGACGAAGGCACGCAGCTTTGAGAAGGGCCGGTTCTTCGACCGGGTACGCCCCTTCGCGGGGAACGGACTGGCCAATTCCGACGGGGAGTTCCACCGCAAGCACCGCCGGCTGATCCAGCCCATGTTCTCCAAGGAACGAATAGCCCAGTACTCCGAGATCATGGGCCGCAAGGCGACCGAGATGGTGGAGTCCTGGAAGCCGGGGGACGTGGTCGAAATACAGAAGGAGGTGACCACCTACGGCGTGGAGACACTGGCGGAGACGCTGTTCTCCACCGGTGTCGACAAATCACTGGTCGACACCATCCATCGGAACCTTCCGGTCCTGATGAAGAACATGCTGTTGCGGGCGGCATCCCCCAAGATCCTCGACCGGGTGCCCGTGCGCCCCAACCGGGAATTCGACACCGCGTCGGCGAACCTCCGCAAGGTCATCGACGACGTCATCCTGGCGTCCCGAGCGGCCGGGGGCACCGACCGGAAGGACCTCCTGACCCTGCTGCTCGCCGCGCAGGACTCCGAGAGCGGGGAAGGGCTCACCGACACCGAGGTCAGGGACGAGCTGACCATCATCCTCTACGCCGGGGTCGAGACCACGGCGGCCACGATCTCGTGGACGATGCACCACCTGGCCGGCCATCCGGAGGAGGAGAAGAAGCTGGTCGCGGAGATCCTGGAGGTGGTCGGCGACCGGCCGGTCACCATCGAGGATGTGCCCCGGCTGCCGGGGGTGCGCCGCGTGGTGGACGAGGTGATCCGGCTGCACGGCGTCACCCTCCTGATGCGCCGCGCCACGGAACCGGTGGAGCTGGGCGGCTATCTGGTGCCCCCTGGCACGGAGATCGCGCTCAGCCCGTACGCCATCCACCGCGACGGCCGCGTGTACGAGAACCCCGACGCCTTCGACCCGGACCGCTGGCTGCCGGAGCGTCAGAAGGCCGCCGGGCTGGAGCGCGAGCACTTCATCCCGTTCGGGGCCGGGAGTCACAAGTGCATCGGGGACATCTACGCGTACACGGAGGCGACCATCGCTCTGGTGACGATGCTGTCCCGGTGGCGGCTGGCCCCCGTGGCCGGGCACACACCCACCGAGGTGGCCGCCACGGTGCCGGTCGCGGACCGCGTCGCCATGGTGGTCCAACCGCGCCGGCCGTGAACCGGCTCCGTCCCGGGCCTGGGCCCGGCGTACGGTAGCCGACCGCACGCCCTGTCCGTGGAGACCGGTGACACGGGCCTCGGCCGAGTGGTCCTGAGAAGAAGGTGAGGGCCTTTCGGCCCGGTGCGGATGGCGACATCCGCACCGTCGGCCGGAAAGGCCCTCGCACCCCTACCCGGGCGGCCCGCGCCGCCGTGGCGTCACGGGCCGCCGAAGTACCCCCGGCGGGGCGGCGTCCGGGCCTGACCGGCCTTGGGTTGACCCTCAGCGCCGTCCCGGAACGGCCGCCATATGACCGGCGATACGCACCATGGCACGGAGGTTGTCCTCGAAGAGATGCGCCTCCATCCCGATCTCCCGGGCCGCCGCCGCATGGGCCGGGTCGTCGTCGACGAAGAGGCAGTCCTCCGGGCGCGCCCCGAGCCGCGAGCACACCGCCCGGTAGGCACGGGGATCGGGCTTGAGGATCCCGGTCTCGTGGGAGTACACGATGTCGTCCATGAATTCGCCGAAACGATACTTCACCTCCTCTCTCTCACGGGCGCCGGCGAAGCTGTTGCTGAGGATGCCGAGTCGGCAGTGGCGCCAGCGGGAGGGGAGATCCCGTACATAGGAGATCAGCTCCTCATTGGGGGACCCGAGGTACTCGTGCCACAGATCGGCCATGAACGCGTCGGTGCGGGCGGCGTCGAGACCGAGGAGCGCCGAGACCCGTGTGCGTACTCCCTCCTCGGAGAGCGCTCCCGTGCTTCCCGCCCGCCACACCCCCGCCAGCAGGCGGTCCACCTCGCCCGGTGGCAGACCGAGCCGCTGTTCCCATCCGCCCTGCCAGCCCGTCGCCGGCGTGATCTCCAGTACCCCGCCGATGTCGAGGACGACGCAGCGCGTGTTCATCCGGCCTCCCGGTCTCCCCGGACGGCCCGTGGGCCGTCCGTGCATCAGTGACGTGATCACTCTGAGGTCTGCCCCGGTGTCAGGGTCAAGCGGTCTTCGGCCCGCCGCCGTCCGGGCACCAAGGACACGGGAGGTCCCCCTCGGCGGACCACCGGCCGTACGCTGCCGTCAGTCCGAGGTGCGCTCCACGGGGATCCACAGCTCCGCGTCCGCTTCCGTGCCGTCCCCGGACAGCCGGGTGCCGAGGATCTCGGGGCCCGGCCTGCTGCGGTACGGGTTGGAGGGGAACCACTGGGTGAAGACGTCCCGCCACATGTACTGGAGCGTGTGCGGGAACGGGCCGGAGCTCTCGAAGACGGCCCAGGTGCCCGCCGGTACGACGAGCCCGTCCAGGTCGCCGGGCGCGGGGGCGGTGGTCACCACACCGTGCAGATAGTCCATTTCGGTGCCTTCGGCACGGCTGGGGTCGATGTTGTCACTGACGCCGACGATCCCCCGCGGCTCCTGGTCGGACAGTTCCTCCAGGCGTGCGAGCGTCTCCGGCCCGATGCCCCGGATGAACTCGACCAGGGCCGGGTTCATGCCCTCATGGACGATGGGCACTCGCTTCCTCCTGCCGACGACCCGGAACTCGTCCTTCTCGACAACGCGGTACCGCATGCTGCTGCTCCCTTCGACGATGAGACGGAAGGACATCCGTGGCTGGGAGCGCAGGGCCGCGCCCGTCCGCCGGGCCTCGCCCGGACCGACACCGTGCACAGCGCGGAACGCGCGGGCGAACGCCTCGCCCGACGTGTAGCCGTACCGCACGGCGATGTCGAGCAGCGTCCGCCGCCCGGCGATCACCTCGGCGCCGGCGACGGTGAGCCGCCTGCGCCGGATGTACTCGGACAGCGGGATCCCCGCGAGTGCCGAGAACATCCGCCGGAAGTGGTACTCCGACGTCATCGCGATACGGGCCAGTTCGGCCGCGTCGATCCGCCGGTCGAGACGGCTCTCGATGTGGTCCATGGCCTGGTTCAGCCGGTCCAGCACTCCGGACTCCTTCCTGGTGATCACCACGTTAGGAAGGAACCACCCTGCCGCACCCGACCTTCTGTGCCCGCTCCGGTCGGGCACGGGCACGCCGTGCGTGCGCCCGTGTCAGCTGCCGGGCGGGGGCGCCGGGACGGCCGGTGTGGTCGGGGCGGTCGTCCGGTCGTCGTTGAAGATCCCCCCGGAGCCGGCGGGCGCGGAGTTGAGGACCCAGAGCCCGGCGAGGGTGGCCAGGGTGAAGACCACGGCGACCAGCACGGACAGGATCAGCCGCCGCCGGCGCTCCCGGCGGCGCCACTCGCCCTGTGCCGTGCGGTACGCGTCGGGCGCGGCGTGCACCTGCCCGGCGAGCGCCTCCATGGCCTCGCGCAGGCGCTCCTCGGTGCCGGGGCCGTCGACCGGCTGGGTGTCCTGGCTGTTCATCGGCGGTTCTCCATCACCTGGGTCAGTGCGGCGATACCGCGCGCGGTGTGGGTTTTGACGGAGCCGGTCGAGATCCCCATGGCCTTGGCTATCTCGCTCTCCTTGAGCCCCATCCAGTGGCGCAGCACCAGGGCCTCGCGCTGCCGGGGCGGCAGTTGCTGGAGGGCCCGGATCAGCGCCTGCTGGTCGTCGTGGAGCAGGGCCGTGTACTCGGCCGACGCCACCGGGTCGGCCGCGGGGGCCTCGGCGTGCTTGCGGACGATCTGGAGGTGGCGTATCCGCATCCGGGTCAGATTGCAGACCACCGAGCGCAGATAGGACTCGGCGCGGTCGGCGTCCCGCAGCCTGCGCCACTTGCGGTAGATCTCGTAGTACGCCTCGGCCACGATGTTCTCCGGGTCGTCCGCCCCCAGCAGCGCGGCGAGCCGCAGCATCGAGGTGTAGTGCCGTGCGAAGAGCCGTGCGAGGGCCGCCTCGCGCTCGGTCTCGGCGGGGTCGGTGACCGCCCCGGGCGGCCGGGCGGCGCCCCGGCCGTCGTCCCGCGTTCCGTCCGGCCGCTCCGCCGGCCGGCCGGTGTCCTGCGGATGTCCCGGGTCCTCGCCCCGGCCGGCGGGCTCTTGTGCCGGGGCGAACAGGGTGCGGGCGGCGCGTGGGGTCCGTCTCATGGCGAACTCGTTCCCGTCTCGGGGCGGGGCTGGACTGCGGGTCGGGAGGACAGCGAGGTGGCATCCGGTCCGCGCGGTGTACCCCTCCACCGCAGCAGGACGGTGCCCACGACGACCACCGCCAGATTGACGAGCAGGGCCGCGAGACCTGCGTAGATCTCCGGGGAGTGGCCGCTCGGGCCGAACGGTACGACGGGTGAGAAGCCCTCCCGGACGACCATGACCGTACCGAATCCCATGCCTGCGGCCCACCCCGTGAGCAGAGCGCGCGGGTGCGGCCACCGGGTGTAGAGGCCGATGGCGACGGCGGGGAAGATCTGCAGAATCCATACGCCGCCGAGGAGTTGGAGATTGATGGCGGCCTGGTCGCGCAGCCCGAAGACGAAGGCGACGGCGCCCACCTTGGCGGTGAGGGAGACGGCCTTGGCGATGCGTACCTGCCGTTTGGGGGTGGCGGTGGGGTGAACGTACTCGACGTAGACGTTCCGTACGAACGAGGTGGCCGCCGCCACCGACATCACCGCGGCCGGGACCAGCGCACCGACCGTGATGGCGCCGAAGACGAGTCCCGCGAGCGGCGCGGGCATCAGCCGGTCCACCAGCATCGGCACCGCGGACTCGGCGCTTCCGGCCGGGGTGCGCACGCCGGCCGCCACGGCGGCGATGCCGAGCAGCCCGAAGAGCGCCAGCACCGCCGTCCACCCGGGCAGCCCCACGCAGACCTTCCGCAGGGTCGACGGCCCGGAGGCGGCGAAGGAGACGGTCAGGATGTGCGGGTACATCAGCAGGGCGAGCGCGGAGCCGAGGGCGAGGGACGCGAAGGCCGGCTGCTGGTCGGGGGTGAGCAGGAGGGAAGCCTCTCCCCCGCCCGGGGCCGCGAGCGCCGTGCCGGCCGCGTCGAAGACCCCGCCGGGTCCGCCGAACTCGTCGAGGACCAGCCACACCAGCGCGAGCACGGAGGCGAAGACCGCGACCCCCTTGAAGCCGGAGATGACGGCGGGTGCGCGCAGCCCGTGCCGGTAGGTGGCGACGGCGAGCCCGGCGAAGAGCACGACCATCACGAGATCGCCGGTCGCCGTGTCGGCGGGGTTGATCCCGCCGGCGTCCAGGACGGCCCGGATCCCGAGGAGTTGGAGCGCCAGATACGGCATGGTCGCGAGGATCCCGGTGAGCGCGACAGCGAGCGCGAGCGGTGGTGAGCCGTGGCGTCCGCGGACGAAGTCGGCCACCGTGATGTAGCCGTGCTCCCGGGCGACGGCCCAGAGCCGGGGCAGCAGGACGAACGCCATCGGGCAGACGATCACGGTGTACGGGACGGCGAAGAACGCGAGCGCGCCGTTGCCGTACGCGAGTCCCGGCACGGCCGTGAAGGTGTACGCCGTGAAGATCGTGCCGCCCAGCAGCAGCCAGGTCCATCCCGTGCCGAGGCTCCGGTCGGCGAGCGCCCAGCCGTCCAGCGACGGCAGGGTTCCGGTGGTGTGGAAACGCCGGGCGCGCGCAGCCAGCAGCGAGGCCGCGCCGATGACGGCGAGGAACGCCGCCGCTACGGCACCTTCGGTCATCGGTCACCGTCCGTGCTGCGTGCTGTGGGCGCCTTGTGACGCCCGGTTGTCGCCCGGCCGCTTCAGGTGGACACCCCCTGGTTGCGCGAACGGGCCGTTCGGAGGACAGGGAAGCCAGGGAAATCTTCCGGCGATCCCGTGTCAACCAAACCGCGGTGACCGGCAACTCTTCCACAGACCGGCCCGTACGACGACGACACCGACGGCACCGGTGCCATCGGCCGGGGACGGACGACGCACAACGGACAACCGCGGAGGAGCCCGTGAGGGGAAGAGCCCGGCGACCACGCAACGGTGGCGGGTGGGTGGCCCGCCGGATCGCGGCCGGCATCTGTCTGGCCGCGCCGGTGGTCGCCCTGCTGTGGGTGCCCTGGTACGCACAGGAGCGGCCGCGGCTCGCGGGTGTCCCCTTCTTCTACTGGTACCAGCTCGTCTGGGTGCCCGGATGCAGCCTCGGTCTGCTCGCCGCCTGGCTGCTGACACGGCGCCGGCCCGATTCCTGATCCCGGTTCCGCCGTCCCGGGCCCCGCCACCGCACACCGTCCCCGGACACTCCTCGTCCGCCCCCGTCTGTCCCCTTCTATTCCCGTCTGTCCTCGCCCCCTGCGACCGGTGCCGGTCGCGTCGGCGGCCGCCGCACCGGCCTCCGTCCCCGTACCTCGCCTGTGTAAGGAGCCAGCATGTCCCGGCCCTCCGTGCCCGCTTTCCGGGCCCAACCGAAATCGGTCCTCCTGTGGACGACCGTCGCCGTCGTCGGCGCGATCTGCTGGGGGGTGCTTGCGCTCGCCCGCGGTGAGGAGATCTCGGCCGTCTGGCTGGTCGCCGCCGCCCTCGGGACGTACGCCATCGCCTACCGCTTCTACTCCCGCTTCATCGTGAACCGGGTCCTGAAGCCCGACGACACCCGGGCGACTCCCGCCGAACGGCTGGAGGACGGCGTCGACTACCAGCCGACCGACCGCCGGGTGCTGCTCGGCCATCACTTCGCCGCCATCGCCGGGGCCGGACCGCTCGTGGGTCCCGTGCTCGCCGTGCAGATGGGTTTTCTGCCCGGCACGATCTGGATCGTCTTCGGGGTGATCTTCGCCGGAGCCGTGCAGGACATGGTCGTGCTGTTCCTGTCCATGCGCCGGGACGGCAAGAGCCTCGGGCAGATGGCCCGGGAGGAGATCGGGAAGGTGGGCGGCGCGGCGGCGCTGATCGCCGTCTTCGCCATCATGATCATTCTGCTGGCGGTGCTGGCGCTGGTCGTCGTCAACGCCCTCGCCCACTCGCCCTGGGGCACCTTCTCCGTCGCCATGACGATCCCGATCGCGCTGTTCATGGGCTTCTATCTGCACATCCTGCGGCCCGGCCGGGTGCTGGAGACCAGTGTGATCGGTGTCGCGCTGCTGCTGCTCGCGATCGTCGGCGGCGGCTGGATCCAGGACTCCTCCCTCGCCGACACCTTCACCCTGAGCCCGACCACGCTGGTGTTCTGTCTCGTCGGCTACGGATTCCTCGCGTCGGTCCTGCCGGTGTGGATGCTCCTGGCGCCCCGTGACTACCTCTCCACCTTCATGAAGATCGGCACGATCGCCCTGCTCGCGATCGGGGTGGTCTTCGCCGCGCCCGTGCTCCGGGCCGACGCGGTCAGCACGTTCGCGACCTCGGGCCAGGGGCCGGTCTTCGCCGGGTCGCTGTTCCCGTTCCTGTTCATCACCATCGCCTGCGGCGCGCTCTCCGGGTTCCACGCCCTGGTCTCCTCCGGCACCACGCCCAAGCTCATCGCCAAGGAGTCGCAGGTCCGGACGATCGGCTACGGCGCGATGCTCATGGAGTCGTTCGTCGCCGTGATGGCGCTGATCGCCGCGGCCGTGCTGGACCCCGGTCTGTACTACGCGATGAACGCGCCCGCCGGGCTGCTCGGATCCACCGTGGAGTCCGCGTCCCAGGCGGTGGCGGGGCTCGGATTCACCATCTCCCCCCAGGAGTTGGCGAGTGCGGCGAAGGCCGTCGAGGAGAGCTCCCTCGTCGCCAAAACGGGTGGCGCGCCGACGCTCGCGGTCGGGATGTCGCAGATCTTCTCCGATGTCATCGGCGGCGGGGGGATGAAGGCGTTCTGGTACCACTTCGCGATCATGTTCGAGGCCCTGTTCATCCTGACGACCGTGGACGCCGGTACCCGGGTCGGCCGGTTCATGCTCCAGGACATGCTCGGCAACGTCTGGAAGCCGATCGGCCGCGTCAACTGGAAGCCGGGCATCTGGCTGGCCAGCGCCCTGGTCGTAGCGGGCTGGGGCTACTTCCTCTACGCGGGCGCCACCGACCCGCTCGGCGGCATCAACCAGCTGTTCCCGCTGTTCGGCATCGCCAACCAGCTGCTCGCGGCGGTCGCGCTCACGGTGGCGACGACGCTGCTGATCAAGTCGGGCCGGCTGCGCTGGGCGTGGGTGACGGGTGTGCCGCTCGCCTTCACGGTCGCCGTGACCTTCACGGCGAGCTGGCAGAAGATCTTCTCTCCCGACCCGAGGGTCGGCTTCTTCGCCCAGCGCGACCGGTTCGCCGACGCCATCGACGCCGGGAAGGTCCTGCCGCCCGCGAAGAGCATGGACGACATGGACACCATCGTCCTCAACTCCACGGTCGACGGGGTGCTCATCGCGCTGTTCGTCCTGCTCGTCGCCACGGTCCTCGTCAACGCCGCCGTGGTGTGCGTCCGCACCCTGCGCTCCCCCACTCCGCCGTCCACGACCGAGACACCGTATGTCGCCTCGCGCCTCGATGTGCCCGGTGAGCTCGCCGGAGCACGCGAGTGAACGGCCGGGCCGCCGCCGCGCTGGAGGCCGTGCTCCGGGGGCTCGGCACCGTGCGCTGGTATCTGCGCGAGGTCACCGGTGAGACGGCGTACGACCGGCACTGCGAGCACCACCGCAGAAGCCACCCGGACCTTCCGCCGCCGACGAGACGGGAGTTCCAGCGGATGCGCAGCCGGCGGCTGGAGGAGGAGCCGCTCTCCCGCTGTTGCTGAGCCGGGCCCCGGGCCGCCCGGACTCCTGTGGTCCGGGCCCGGACAAGGCCCCGGCGGCACGAAGGCGCCCACCCCCGGGAGGGGGTGGGCGCCGACCGCCTGCCCGCGGTCAGCACATCTTGTAGTCGACCCTGGTCGAGTTGTACGTGCAGGTGTCGGCCTTGGCCCCGCTCGCCTTCTTCAGCGTGGCCGTGTCCTTGTCGTTGTTCCAGACGTACGCCGCCCGGCCCTGGTAGCGGTTCGTCGCGGTGTTGGTGCCCTTGCCGGTACGGACGGTCACCGTCTTGCCCTTGCCGAGGGTGTAGGTGCCGAAGACGTACTTGTGGTTGGACGCGTCGGTCAGTGTCCAGCCCTTGAGGCTGACCGCCTGTGAGGTGGTGTTGCGGATCTGCACGTACTCGGCGTTGAGACTGGCGTTGGAGCGCCTGTCCGTGCCGGGGCTGTCGTAGTACACCTTGTGCAGGTGGACCGATCCCGCGGCGGCCTGGGACGGCGCCGGTATCAGGACGAGTCCGCCGAGGGTCGCCGCGACGAAGGCCGCGGCGGTGGAGCGGGTGCGGAGCATGAGCATCCTTCATGTTCAGGCCGGGCACCCCCCATTTCCGGGCCCGGCAAGTGGCCCACAGTAGGGCCAACCCGGCTGCGGTGAAGGACACTTCGCGAAACTCGCGCCCCGGACACTCTGCACATGTCCGCCGGTACCACACGGACCGTCACCTCCGCGGCAACGGCGGCGGGCGTTCGGCTGGTGCGGAATTCGGCCCGGCGCTCACCGGCGGAGGGGCCGGGGCGCACGGGGTCCCGGTCCGTCGGTCCGCGCCCGGCCGTGGCCGGGCGATCACTCGGCCGGGAAGCTCAGCCACTCGGCGACCGCGTCGGCGATCGGCTGCTCCGTCTCCAGCTCGATGAACCCGAACTGGCCGCCCTGGTTGCACTCCAGGAACCACCAGGTCCCCTCGCCGTCCTCCGCGAAGTCGAAGGCTCCGTAGGCGAGTTTGGCCAGCCTCTTGTACAGGGCCACCGCCCGCTCGACCGTGGGGGGCACCTCCACGGGCTCCCAGGGATGCCCCGTCTCGCCGTACCGTCCGTCCACCTGCCCGGGCTCGGCGATCTTGCGCGCGGCGAAGACCTCGTCCCCGACGCTGGTCAGCCGGATGTCCGCCCGCTTGGCTATGTACCGCTGCAACAGGGTCGGACCGGCGGCCACATTGGTGAAGTCCGCGTCCTGCGGCACGAGTGTGGTGGGAAGGGCCATCGGCGGATCGCTCGGTGGCTTTCCCGAGACGGCCTTCACCACCACGTGCCGGTACTGGTCGGCGAACTGCCGGGCGACCTTCGGGTAGGTGGTGATCACGGTCGCGGGCACCGGGAATCCGCTGCGGTGGGCGATGCGCAGCTGCCACGGCTTGAGCCGTGCCCTGGCAGCCGCACCGGTGTCGTTCATCCAGCGGGCCGTCGTGCAGTCCAGCATCCCGTACAGCGCCTGGCCGCTCTCGGCGGACAGCCACGGGGACGGTTCGGCGGCGTGCGCCGCCGGCTCGCTGGGCCTGCGCACCCAGATGGAACGCAGGCCGTCCATGCTGACCACTCGCCCGCCCGTGGACAGATAGCCGCGGAACTCCCCCCGCACATACTCGGCGGAGAGAGCGCCCTCCCCGGGGAGATCACCGGGATCGAACCGGACGAGCGGGACGCCCCGCTTGTGGAGCTGCGCCACCACCATGTCCGCGGTCACATCCTGCTCGCAGGTCAGGATCAGCACCGTCATCTGAGCGGGAGGTCAGTCGTCGAAGTGGGTCGCGGAACCGGCTGTCGAGGTGGTGGTTCCGACCGCCGCCAGCAACGCCCTGTCCATGATGGCGGGGCGCCCGTCCGGGAGGACGTTCAGCTGGAGGGTGGAGTCGTACGAGTACTGGTCGATCACTGGTGACAGCTCGGCCGGACGTGCGTAGTTCCACGCGAACGGTTTCATGCTTTTCTCCCTGCCCCGCACGGGACTGTTCTCGGGCCACTGTGTGGCCGCGTAAGGAGCAATACGTGTCGGTGATGTAGCCAGTTCATCACATACCGTCATATTGCGGAAAACGGCGCGCCAGTCGGACGCCCGACCCGCACAGCCGCATACACCAGTCGTGAACACGACTGCCACCACGGGCCGTTGACGCTTTCCTGACACCTATAGAGACGCTTCCGCGAGCAATTCCGTGCACTCGAAGAGGAAGTGACCTCCGTCACCATCTGCCCCACCTGGCCCTTTGGGCACGACAGCAATGAATGGCCACACAGACACCGCCTTCATGACGAACTCTGCGTGATGGAGTGTTTCTTTTCGGTAAGTCTCTGCAGCGCGCGGCATGATGGGACGGAAGCCGGGGTCGGAGGCATGGCGGCCGTGACGGGAAACCTTCTTCCCGCAGGACGTCACCAGCGTAGAGGAATTGCCTGTGAGGTGACTGTGAGCGCCTTTCCCGAACACAAGGGTCCGATATCCGGGCGCGCCGCTTTCCGGGCCGCGCCCACCCTCCGCGCGCGAGGGCATCCGGTCCGCGAGCGGTCGGCGCAATTGCCGTGACCGGGTGCCCACGGTCCGTAATTTCATAGGACAGCGACCTCGGCCGTCATAGGTCGGTGAGCCGCTCCAGCGTGCTCCGGAATCCCTGCCACGCCTGCTCGGTGTCGGACGTCCTGGTGTGGGGGCCACGGAACAGACCGAGGTCGGCGGTCACGTCCTCAAGGTCCCGGCGCAGCCGGTAGAACGCGAGCGCGGACTTGTCGGGTGTCCGGCCGGTGAGGTCCTCGTAACGGCTCAGCTCCTCCGGCTCACTGACGACCTGCCAGAGATCGCGCTCGGGCACGGAGAGCCCCACGGTGTCCCAGTCCACCAGCACCGGTCCGCCGTCCCGCCACAGAAGATTGCCCGGATGCGGCTCGCCGTGCGTCACGACGAGTTCCCCGCCGCTTCCCCGCGCCTCCGCGATCCGCCGGTCGAACTCGTCGAGCCGCAGACGGAAACGCGTCCCGGCGCCGGCCAGCAGGGCCCTGGCGGGTTCGGCGAAGGGCCCGCCGCTCCACGGCTCCGCCACCTCCCTCAGGGTCTCCTCCAGCCGGTTGCGGGCCGACAGGTCCAGCGGGGCCAGGGGGGCCGGGTCCGGCGACTTCGCGCTGTGGAGCGCGGCCAGTGTCTCCACCGTCATCGCGCGCCGTGACGCGGTGAGCTCCTCGCCGAAGTGCCCCGGGGTCCCCTCCACATGAGGGAAGACGCTGATCGCGTACCGGTCGTCCAGCCGCCGGGCCGTCTCGCCGTGCGCGGCGCGCAGGGGTGCCACGACGAAGTCGAGCCCGCCGCGCTCCGCGAGCCAGGACGCCGTGTCCATGGCCCGGTACAGGCCCTGCCAGGCGGCGTCCGCGTCCGTGCCGCAGTGGTCCTTGTTCTCCAGGTCGGACACCGTGACGAACCAGCGCTCTCCGCGCGGGCCGTCGGCCGTCCAGTGGTAGTCGCCCAGGCCGAGGGGTGCGAAGGCCAGGGAGCCGGCCTCGATACCCCATGCCTCCAGAGCGTGCCGTACACCGGACTCGTTCATTCCTTCCGGCTCTTCTTTCATGGCGGTGACGCTAGTCCCTCGTCTCCCGCCCGTGCATGCGTTTATCGGTACGCCCCCGGGCGACGCCGTGGCCGACAGCCGTGACCAGGACGCATCCGGCCACCGTGAGCAGGACCACGGCCGGTGACAGGGCCTCGCGCAGCATCCACGCGCCGAGCAGACCGCCCGCGAACATCGCGCCCACGGCGGCACCCCGGCGGATCTGGGTGCGGGTGTCCGACGGGATCCTCGTGTCCAGCGCGAGGGGCGCGAGCAGGGAGGTCAGCGCCCGGGTGGCGACGGTGGTGGTCAGATCGGGCACCCGGGCGCGCAGGGTGGTGACGTTCCGCATCCCCATGGCCGCGGCGACCGTCACGATGACCGCGTAGTGGGCGCCGGCCGGATGCCCGCCCGCGCGCTCCATGCCCCGCGCGAGGATCCCGGCGCCGCCCAGCAGCAGGGCTTCGGCGAGCAGGGCCACCGTGAACCAGCGGTGTCCGCGCAGATCCACGCTGGACTGGAAGCGGGCGCCGAGCACCGCGCCCGCCGCGAAGCCTCCGAGCGAGGCCGCCGACGCGGCCGGTGACAGTCCGCCCTCCCCGGCGATGGCGAAGCCGAGGAGCAGCAGATTGCCGGTCTGCACCGCGGTGAAGACGGGACCGAGTACGAGATAGCTGACCGCCTCGATCATTCCGGTGGTGGCGGTGAGCGCCACCATGGCGGTCGTGAGGGCGGCTCCGGGTCTGAGCGTCACGGCTCTGCCTCCTTCCCCGCCCCCACTCGCCTGCTCGGGAACCCTACGGCCGGGTCGCGTCAGCGCCCGGGGACGCGCCGAGGTAATGGAACCCCGGCTTCGGGTGCATCAGGAACTCGTGGTGGGAGATGTTCCACGCGTACGCCCCCGTCAGCGCGAACACCACCCGGTCGCCCGCCCGCAGACCCGGCGCGCGGACCGCGCGCGCGAGCACGTCCTTGGGTGTGCACAGCTGGCCGACCAGGGTGACCGCTCCGCCGTCCGGCGCGGCCGACCGGGGCCACGCGTGCGGCCAGCGGTCGACGGGCAGCACGGCGCACGGCTGGTCGTGCCCCTTGGTGGCGGGGGTGCGCAGATGGTGGGTGCCGCCGCGTACGACCGCGAAGGTCTCGCCGTGGCTGCGCTTCACATCCAGCACCTCGGTGGCGTACCAGCCGCAGTACGCGGTGAGCGCCCGTCCCGGTTCGATGCGCAGCACGGTCCCCGGGTGGGCGTCCGCCAGGCGGGCGAGGCCCCGGCCGTAGGCAGCCCAGTCGAACCGTTCGTCCGGACGGGTGTAGTCGACCGTCATTCCGCCGCCGACGTCGACCTCGTGCAGGGGTGCTCCGTGGCGGGCCGCGAGCGCCGCCGACCACTCGACGACGGTCCCGGCGACGGCGAGCTGGGCTCCGGCCGTGAGTCCGCTGGCGAGATGGGCGTGCACACCCCGCCACCGCAGCCCCGGGAAGGTGCCGTCGGTGAGCAGGCGCACCAGGGCGTCCGCCTCCGACGGGTCCATGCCGAAGGGCGCGGGTCGCCCGCCCATCGCCAGGGCGCTCGACTCCAGCACGCCCGGGGGCACCGGGATGTTGAAGCGCAGCAGGACGGCCACGGGGGCTCCCGCGGCGAGGTGGGCGAGCATGCGCAGTTCGTACGCGCTCTCCACGTGGAAGCGGTCCACCCCGAGCCGCAGCGCGGCCTCGATCTCCGCGGGTGTCTTGCCGGGGCCGCCGAAGGCCAGCGGGCGGCCGGGAACGGCCTCGGCCGTGTGGGCGAGTTCGCCGCCCGACGAGACCTCGTAGCCGTCGACGTACGGGGAGAGCGCGGCCAGGATCTCCGCGTCCGGGTTGGCCTTGGCCGCGTAGTACAGCTCGACCCGCCCGGGAAGGGCCGCCCGGACGGCCGCCGTGTGCTCGCGCAGGGCGTCCAGGTCGTAGAGATAGGCGGGCAGCCGGCCGGAGGGAAGGGAGAGGGCGAGATCACGCACCCCGGCGGGGGCGTCGACCGGGCCCGCCGCGCGGGCAGGGGGCGCCGGGACTCGATTCGGGACGGCGGGCAGGGGTCGGGCGGTCGGGTTCATCGCGGGCTCCGGTCGGCGTCGGCGCGGGTGGCTTGGCGGATCACGTCCTCGGCGAGCGGGGACGGCAGCCGGACGTAGCCGGCGTCGCGGTCGGCCGAACGCTCCCAGCGGGTGAGCAGATTGGCCTTGGCGGGCAGGGGGACACCCGCGAGCAGGGCGCTCAGCCGGGGCGGGCAGCCGTGTTCGCCGGCGTACCGCTCCAGGGTGCGGCGCACCTGCGACCAGAGTGCGGGCTCGGTCCCCGGGTGCAGATCGGCGAGCGCGGCGAGCATCTCGGCGATGTGGTTGACGAGGAGGCAGTACACGACCCGGTCCCAGCCGCGCCGGGCGTCGTACGTCATCGGCCCGGCCACCTCGGGGGGCAGCGCGGCCAGGGCCGTGGCGTGGTGTTCGGGCAGCAGCTTGGTGCCCTCCAGGTCGCGGAAGAGGATCTGCTCGGGGCCGCCGTCGGGTCCGACGCCGAGGACGACGTTCTGCAGATGGGGTTCGAGGACGAGTCCGTGGTCGAAGTAGGCGGCAAGGACGGGCGGGACGAGGAGGTCGAGGTACCGCCGCCACCACCGCAGGGCGGCGGAGGGGTCGGGTCCGGCCAGCCGGGAGACGTGCCCGGGGCCGGTGGGGTACTCGTCGGCGACGGCCGCGGCGAGCAGCGGGGTGACCCCGGGGCGCAGCAGCCTCCCCAGCCCTTCGCGGACGATCACTCCGAAGCCCTCCAGCAGCCGGGTGTCGGGGCGGCCGTCGGGGCCGGGGACCGCGATGCCGCGGTAGGCGGGCTCGCGGAGCATTCCGGTGCCCGGGAAGCGGACGGCCAGTTCGGCGAGGGCGGGGGCGAGCAGCCGGGTGAGGGCGACGGCGCCGGAGAGTTCGTAGAAGGCGTTCTTGCGCACGCAGTTGGTGATGCGCACGTCGAGGCTGAACTTGAGGAAGGTCTCGCCGTCGTAGAGGGTCCGCACGGAGGCGGTGGGGGTGAAGTGCCGCTGCCCGGGGCCGAGGTCCAGGACGTCACCGCGCCCCAGGGCGGGGAGCAGGGCGGGGAGCAGCCTGCTGTACTGCCAGGGGTGCGCGGGCAGCAGCCGGTAGCCGTCGGGGACGGCCGCCAGCCGGTCCAGCGGTTCGGCGGCTCCCGGTTCGGCGCACTCCTGGGCCACGAGGTCCTCGCGCACGGCGAGCAGCCGGAGCGGGAAGGAGACCCCGGCCTCGGGGGCGTACGAGGACCAGGCGGCGGGGTCGCCGCTGTGCGCCTTCGGGGTGGGGTGGAAGCGGTGGCCGAGCGCGAGGGACTGCTCGGACGCGAGGTAGGTGTCGAGCGGGGCCGGTGCCGGATGCGTCCGGTCCGCCGGCCACGGGCGGTGCAGCAGTGCCGTGAGGGCCGCGGACACGCCCTGGTGGCTGGCGTCGATCTGGGCCAGGAACTCGTCGTTGTGCGCGCCGGTGCGCAGGGACAGTTCGGCGTGGGCGTACTCGGCGAGCCGCCGCCACCCGACGTCGGCCCAGCCGTCACCGGACTGTTCGGTGACCGGTCCGGTGAACCGGTGCGCGCCCAGCAGCGAGGTACGGCGCAGGGCGACCCTGAGCAGCACCCCGCGGCGCGGCAGCCGCAGCAGGAGACGCCCGTCGATGACGGCGGTCTGGTGCTCGGGTCCCGACACCTCTCGCAGAAGGCAGTTGAGGAGGGTGTGCGCCACGGCGTCGTCGGCGGAGGGCAGCCCCCGCGGCGGGCCCGCCGCGGGGGTGGGGCGGTCGGGGGTGGTGCTCGTCATCGCGGGTCACTCCCCCGGAGCAGATAGTTGGGACCGGTGGTGTAGTGCTTGTTGATGTCCAATGCGCCTGATCTCTCCTTGGCGAGCAGGGTGCCCGCCGTGACCATGGCCTTGACGGGCAGCCGGGCCGCGTCCAGGACATGGGTGCGCAGGAGGGCGCCGGGCTCTCCTGGGCCGGTGCCGAGGCGTTCGGCGGCCTCGCCGAGCCGGTCGCGCACCAGGGTGAGCAGCCGGTCCAACGGTGCGCGCCCGTGCCGGGCGAGCCCGAAGGCGTACGCCCCCGCGCAGAGGTGGACGGTGATGGTGGTGAACAGGTCCAGGACCGGGCCGTCGTCGCCGGTGACGATCCGCCGGTCCGCGAACGCGGGCGGGTCGGTTCCGAGGGCGTCGCGGAACCGCGCGGCGTGGACGCGCGGACCGTCGTTGTCCTTGAGGAGCAGCCGCAGGCCGTGCCGCTCGTCCAGGAGCAGCGAGATGTTCTGCTGGTGGGACTCCAGGGCCACGCCGTACCGCAGGAGCGTGGTGCCCCAGTCGAACAGCAGGGTCAGCACGGCGTCGAGGAGCGCGAGCGGATCGCCGCCGAAGTGGCGGTCGGCGAGCGCGTCGGCGATGAGCCCGCCGCCCGGCGCAGGGCTGAGCAGGGCCGCCATGGGGACGACGGCGGTGTCGTCGAGTCCCGGGGGGCAGCGGCGCACCAGTGCCGCGAGGAGTTCGTGTCCGGCGTGGGCGAACCGGGTCTCGTCGGTGTGCAGGACGGTGCCCCGGAAGCGGGGTTCCCGGGCGATCACGGCCTCGACGAGCCGCTGTCCGGCCGCGCCGTCGGTGAGACTGCCGGGTTTGATGGTGCGGCGGTTGAGTCTGCCCAGGGTGGCGGTGGCCAGGGGCAGTTTGAGATGGACGCCGGGGTCGCCGGCGAGGGCCACGGTCCGCGTGGACAGGGTCGGTACGACCTCCAGATACGGCCGGTCGGCGAGCAGCGCGCGGCCGGTGAGCCCGGCTGCGTCCAGGGCCCGGCGCAGTGGGCCGGCCGCGGTGAGCGGGTGGACGGGCAGGAGGAGGTGGCTCGCGTCGAGTTCCGCGGGCAGGCCCAGGGCCGAGGGCGCCTCCGGTCCTGCGCCGAGCGCCCGGCCCGGCCCCGGGTCCGCGATCGCCGGCGGTCCGGCGGCCGGTGACGGCGGGCCGGCGGGCCCGGTGCCGGACATGGTGACGGCGTCCCTGGGGAGGGCGAGCCAGCGGAGGCGGAAGCGGGGGTGGAACTCCGGTGCGTACGCCCGCAGATCGGCGTCCGTGAATCCGGGCCGCCCGCGCCCGGTGGGGTAGACGGGGTGGTCGAGCCGGGCGGCGAGCGTGTCGAAGGCGAGGCCGGCCGCGGGACCGGTCCAGTCGGCCGGGCGCCGCCCGTACCGGGTGGTGAGGCGCCCGGTGATCTCCTCGCAGGTCGTGCTGTGCAGGCGCCGGGCCGCCAGCGTCCGCCGGCACTCGGCGGCGAAGGCGTCGAAGCCGTCACGGTCCCCCGGGTGGTCGGTGAGATCGGCGAGTGCCGTCAGGACGGCGTCGCAGGTGGTCAGTTCGGTGCCGTCGGACTCCCTGCGCAGCAGAGGCAGCCGGGCCTCCGTCTCGCACTGGAAGCCGGGCTCGGCGGTGCGGACCGGGAGCAGCAGGGCGTCCCCGCCCCGGGTGGCCCGGCGGAGCCAGGTGCCGTCGGGCAGGTCCAGGGGGGTGCTGCGGGTACGCAGACCGACGGTGTCCTCGCGGAGCAGGGTGCTGAGCACGTCGAGCAGGAGAGGGGGTTCGGCGGATTCCGCGGGCTCCGGAGGTTCGGTGTGTGCTGTCGGTTCCGCCCGCGCTGTGGATTCTGCGTGTGCTGCGGACGCGGCGTGTGCTGCGGATCCTGTGTGTGCTGCGGATGCGGCCGTCATGGTGTGATCTCCCAGCTCTGCCCGGCGAGAAAGCCGTTCACGGCCCGGTCCACGGACTCCCGGTCCCGTCCGGTGGCCCGGACGACACCGAGGAAGTCGCGGTTGGTGTGGTACAGCTCGTGCCGCTCGCCGACCGGGCGCACCGGACGGTAGGTCAGCCGGACGCCTCCGGAGGTCAGATCGGCGGGTCCGGGGGCGGCGGTCAGGGTGCCCGCGCGGTCGGCGCAGGGGTAGTCGAGCCGCGCCGCGCCGTCCCTGCGTGCCCCCAGGTCCGCCGGGAGCGGCTCGCCGAGGTGGGTGCGGAGGATGTGCTCGAACAGGGGGATGCCGAGCAGTTCGGCGAGCAGCAGGTCGCACTGGTCGCCGATGGCCCGGTAGTTGACCTCGACGATGCGCGCGCGGCCCTCGTGCAGGACGAACTCGGTGTGGCAGGCGCCGAAGCCGACGCCGAGTGCGGCGAGCCGGTCCAGGACCTGGGCCACGACCGGCCCGGGAAGGGCGGGCACGTACGACAGCCGCTCCTCGATGAAGTACGGCAGGGGTGACAGCTCGGTGCGGAAGCCGCCGAGGACATGGAGGCGCCGGCCGTCCCCGAGTGTCTCCAGGGTGTGCAGTTCGCCCGGCAGATACTCCTCGGCGACCAGCGCCGCCGCGGGACGGCGGGCCCGGATGCGCTCGTAGTGCCGTATCAGCTCCGCGGGCCCTCCGGCCCGTACGACGTCCTCGCTGGCGACCCCCTCGCGGGGTTTGAGCACACAGGGAAAGGGGATGTCGAGGGCGGCCAGCGCCGAAGGCTCCAGCCCGGGGGCCAGCTCCACCGAGCGGACGGCGTCGTCACCGGTGCCGTGGGCGGCGAGGTGACGGCGCATCTCGGCCTTGTCCTTGGTGCGGAGCGCGGCCCGCCAGTCCTTGGCGGGCAGGCCGAAGTAGGCGGCGGCGAGCGCGGTCTGGGCCTGGAGGTGGTCGCTGTTGCTGAACACAGCGCCGGGCGGCCGGTGGGTGGAGATCCGGGTGATCACCGCGTGGTGGTCGCGCACATCGCACTCCAGGATCTCCAGGTCGGGATGGCGGTCGCGATGCGCCCCGGGCTGATCGGTGAGGAGTGTCGTCCGCAGGCCGAGCCGTTGTGCGGCGGGCAGGAATCCCTCGGTCACCGAGTCGGTGGGATTGAGGGCGAGGACATACAACTGCACGTTCTGCATGTTCTGCGTGGTCTGCGTGGTCTGCATGGGTGAAATACTTCCGCGCGCACATTTACCGGGCATGGGACAAGCAGAAACAAAGGCCGGGTGGCCGAACCGGCCCGGAACTCGGGCCGGAAATGAACTGCCTGGTGGGGGCGGCCCGTTTGTTTCGGATCATCACCCCGGAGCTTAGGTTAGGCATCCCTAAACATGCCAATGAGGCGCGCCGCGCCGTCAGTTCGCGAACAGTCGCTCGATGTGGTTAAGGTGAGCCTTACCTTCCTCTTGATTGTTCCGTTCCGCGAGGAGTACGTGTTGTCCCTGGCCCCGGCGCCGGCGCCGGCCGGAGCTGCCCTCAGCTGCTCCACCCTGCTGGCCTCCACCCACCACCGGCTCGCCGCGCACTGCGGCACGACCCCGCGCATCGAGGTGGCGCGGCCACGGACACCTGCCGGGCAGGGCTGGATCGACGGCGCGGAGCTGGCGTACCACCCGGGGCTGCTCGACGCCTACCTGGAGGCCGAACGGGGACGCATCCGGGAGCGCTACGACCACACCGCACGGCCCGATGTCGTCGCCTCCCGCGCGCTCCACGGATATCTCTGGGCGGCCTGTCTGCTGATCGCCGGCCCCTGGTACCTGGACCGCAGGGTGCCGGCGCTCGGCCCCGCGGATGTGCGGGTCAGCCGGACGACCGACGCGCTCGCCGTCGTCCCGGGCGGCTTCACCTGCCTCCCCGAGGACCCGGCCGCGGGACTGCCCGGGGTACGGGTCGTCGCGGACGAGGAGGCCCTGCGCGCCGAACTGCGGGCCGCCGTCGCCGCCCATGTGCGGCCGCTGCTGGCGGCGATGGGCCCCCGGCTGCGCCGGGGACCGCGCGCCCTGTGGGGCATGGTCGGCGACGATCTGGTCTCCGCGATCTGGTACGTCGGACGGATGCTCGGCGAGGAGGAGCGCGCGGTCGCCGAGGCCGGCGAGCTGCTGCCGGGGCCGGTCGCGCCCTTCCTCGGCGGCGCCGGCTTCCGGCGGCTCACGGGACGCGAGGGGCGGTCGTATCCCACGCGGACCCGCATGGGGTGCTGCCTCTTCTACACCATCCGGCCTGCCGAGGCGTGTGCGACATGCCCCCGGACGTGCGACAGCGAGCGCCTGCGGCGACTTGAGGGACCCGAGCGGTAGGAGACCGCCGACGGCGGCCCGGACCGCCTTCCCCCATTTGGACAATTCCTGATAAATACACTTCATGATCACGCATTCGGGAACGCTCATCCTGATCATGGCCGCCGCTGTACTCGCCCCTCTGCTCGCCTACGGATTCGGCCACTGGATCCGGATCCCCCTGGTGATCTTCGAGATTCTGCTCGGCATCGTCATCGGACCCGACGTCCTCGGCTGGGCCCGGCAGGACGCCGCCATCGACACGCTGTCCCATCTGGGTCTCGCGATGCTCATCTTCCTCGCCGGGTACGAGATCGAGTTCGACACCATCCGCGGCGACACCCTGCGCCGCGCGGTCTGGGCCTGGCTGATCTCCCTCGGGCTCGGCCTGGGGATCGCGCTGGCGCTCACGGAAGCGGAGCTGAGCCGGAGTCTGGTCATCGGCACCGCGCTGATCAGCACCGCGCTGGGTACCGTGCTGCCCATCCTGCGGGACAGCGGCGATCTGCGCGGGCGTTTCGGGACCGTGGTGCTGGCCTTCGGCGCGGTGGGCGAGTTCGGCCCGATCATCGCGATGGCGCTGCTGCTGAGCGGCCGGGCACCCGGTGAGTCGCTGGCGCTGCTGATCGCGTTCATGGCCGTCACGGCGGCGGCGGTCTTCTGGGCGCTGCGGCCCCACCCGCCGTGGTTCTCCCGTGTGATCGCGAAGACCCTGCACAGCAGCGGCCAGTTCGCCGTACGGTTCGTGATGCTGCTGCTGGTGTCGATGCTGGCGCTGTCGGCCGTCTTCGGCCTCGACACCCTGCTCGGCGCGTTCGCCGCCGGGCTGCTCACCCGGCTCGTGCTCAACGGCGCCGCCCCCGAGAGCAGCGCCCAGATCCTCGGGCGGATCGAGGCGATGGGGTTCGGCTTCCTGGTACCCGTCTTTTTCGTCGTCACGGGTATCCAGTTCGATCTGGACGCACTGCTCGGCGGCGGCCGGGCACTGGCCCTGCTGCCTCTGTTCCTGGTCCTCTTCCTCGTCGTACGCGGCCTTCCGGTGTACGCCCTGGCACCGCGCGATCTCCACGGCACGGACCGCAGGGCCCTCACGCTGTACGCCTCCACCTGTCTGCCGCTGGTCGTCGCGATCACCACCATCGGGCTGGACGGGAAGTTCATCTCCACCGGGGAGGCGGCGGCACTCGTGGGCGCGGCCATGGTGTCCGTGCTCGCCTTCCCGCTGCTGGCGCTGCGGCTGCGCGCCGGGGAGGGCGAGGCGGCGGCCTCCGCCAGGCGGGGCATCGGATCGGAGTCCTGGTGAGGACCGGCTCCCCGGCCGGGAGGTACGCCCGGCCGCGCGGGACCACGGGCCCGGCGGACACGCCCGTGGTCGCAGCGGGTGACTCCACGGCTCGGAGGGGAAAGGTGATGGACGGTCAACTGCCCGCGCCGAGCGTGGACGAGGTCACCGGCTCGTCCCCGGGCACCGCTCCGGACGGCACCGTGCCCGCGACCGTCCTCCCTGCCGCCGTACCCCGGCAGGGCGGCCGACGACGTGATCACCGTGTGCCGGCGGATCGCGGACGAGCGGTGCGGGGAGAGGCTCCGGGTGCCCGGCGACGTGGTCGGGCGCACCATGGTCTTCCGGATCCACCACGCGTGCCCGACGTGGATCCTGCCCGTCGAGGTGTCCTGCACCGTCGAGCGGGCGGGGGCGCGGACCTTGTCGGTGTGTCCGGGACACTGGTCCTGAACCTGAACCCGCCGGCGCCCGGCCGATGAGTTCGGGCCAGGTGACCGGTCCGACTGTCGTGGGATACACCGGGACACACACCGGCGCACATGAACGAGGAGACAGCGGTGGGCGACATTCAGAAGCAGGTTCAGGCGGCCCTCGACCGGCGGGTGGAGTCGGGTGCGGAGCGCGGCCTCCAGGTCGCGGTCTACCGGCACGGCGAGTTGCTCGTCGACGCGGTGGCCGGGGTGGCCGACCCCGCGACCGGGCGGCCGGTGACTCCTGGGACCGTGTTCTACAACTACTCGATCGGCAAGGCCGCGACCGCGACGGTCGTCCATGTCCTCGTCGAGCGCGGCCTCTTCGGATACGACACGCCCGTCGCCGAACTATGGCCCGAGTTCGCCGCGCGCGGCAAGGAGGCCGTGACCGTACGGCAGGTGCTGAACCACACCGCAGGAGTGCCGGGGCTGCCGCTCGACACCACGGTCGACGACATCTGCGACTGGACGTGGATCTGCGCCACGATCGCCGACTCCGAGCTGTGGTGGAAGCCGGGCACGGCCATGGGCTATCACGCCTACACCTTCGGATACATCCTCGGTGAGATCGCCCGCCGGGCCACCGGCAAGCGCATCTCCCAGGTCCTCGCCGAAGAGGTCACCGGGCCGCTGGGGGTCGCCGACGAGCTGTACTTCGGGATGCCGGTCGCCGAGCACGGCCGGCTGGCCGTGCTGGAGGACCAGGAGGGCGCGGCCGATATGATGGCGCAGATGCCCCAGGACCTGCCCATGTTCAAGGCCGGTCCGATGTCGCTGTTCCCGACGGCCTCCCTCGGCAATCGCACCGACGTCCTCGCCGCGGACATCCCGGCCGGCGCCAAGACCTCGGCCCGCGCCATCGCACGGATGTACGCGGCGCTGCTGGGCGGGCTGCCCGGGACACAGCTGATCTCCCCCGAGCGGCTGCGGGAGGCCACCGCCGTCTCCTTCGGGGGCCCCGACCAGGTCTTCGGGAACGACGCCACCTGGGGACTCGGATTCTCCCTGGGCCTGCCCGGGGCCGAGGAGAAGCGCGCCGGCGTCTTCGGCATGGCCGGCGCGGGCGGCAGCTACGCCTACGGGGACACCGCCACGGGCATCGCCTGCGCGGTGACGAAGAACCGGCTCACCATGGACTTCGACGCCATGATGGAGGTCGTCGCGTTGGTGGACGAGGAGGTGGCGGCGGGCTGAGCCCGGCCGACGCCCCGGGACGGAGGTCGCCGTGCTCTTCAAGCAGGCCGTGCTGGACGCGATCGCACGGGGAGAGGTCGATCTCGCCTACCGGACCTGGCGGGCCCCCCGGGTGAGGGCCGGATCCCGGATGCGTACCGCGATCGGAGTGCTGGAGGCGGTGTCGGTCGAGCCCGCCGACGCCGCCCGCATCTCCGCGCGGGACGCCCGCCGGGCCGGCTTCGCCTCCGCCGACACGCTCCGGGCGGTCCTGGCGGAGCGCGAGGGGACCGTCTACCGGATCGAGCTGCGCCGCGCCGGCGACGATCCGCGGGTCGGGCTGCGGGCCGACGACACGCTCGGCCCGCAGGATGCCGACGAGCTGCGGCGGCGGCTCGGCCGGCTCGACGCGGCCTCCCGTCACGGTGCCTGGACCCTGAAGGTCCTGACGCTGATCGCCGAGAACCCCGGCACCGGCTCCGCCGCTCTGGCACCGCGTGCCGGGCGCGAGCGGCCCCTGTTCAAGGCGGACGTCCGCAAACTGAAGGAGCTGGGCCTGACCGAGAGCCTGGAGGCCGGCTACCGGCTCTCCCCCCGGGGTGAGGCCGCACTGCGTGCGCTCGGTACACATCCGAGTAAGGATGGACAGGGGGCAGGCCCGTCAGGAGGCCCCATGACGTACGCAGAGAGCTATGAGCTGGTGTTCCAGGCGGCGGCCGTGGAGGACGACGTGGTGGTCGTCCGGCGCACGGACCGGGCGGGCGCGGGCGGCTCCCCCATCTACGAGGACGACACCGGCATCGTACGCGCGGAGATCAGCGACCGCGGCGAGGTGCGGATGCTCGCCAGCGGGGGCCACCAGGTACCGGGCATGCCGGTCACCGTCCGTCCGCTGACGCCGTGACCGGGCCTGCGCCGACGCTCTGACCCGGTTGGCTGCACAGCCGTGTGCACGCCCCGGCAAGCGGCACGGCCCGGGCGGCGGGGAGAGGCGGGTGGGTGCGGCACGCGGTCACGGAAGGCGGGCCGGTCGGCGCCCTGAGGCCGCGGGGATGAGCGCCGCACCGCCTCGGCGGCGGTCCGGGTCGAGGACCGCTTGCTGCGTACACGCCTTCCCCGGACGGGCGACGCCGTCGGACCGCGGACGGGACCGGCGGCACGGGCCCGCATCACGTGTGCCTGCGGGTTTCACCGGTTCCGAATCGGCGGAACCGGCCTACTGCCGGGCTCGGCAGCGGGCCGGTCGGGCGGATCGGAGCGGGTCCCGCGAATCGGAGCGGACCCGGGCGGATCCCGACGTCCCCCGAGTAATTCGGTTGCCTTCACGGACGGCCCGCTGTTGGACTCTGCGACGGCAGCTCATCCCACCGACCCGAGGAGTGCCGGCGATGCGAGGAACTCTCATGTCCATCGAGAAGGACTTTTCCATCCACGTGGAGGACATGAGGGTTCGTGCGAACGTTGAATCTGGGAATTCTGGCGCATGTCGACGCCGGTAAGACGAGTCTGACCGAGCGGCTGCTGTACACCGCCGGAGTCGTCGACGCGATCGGACGTGTCGACGACGGCAGCACCCGGACCGATTCCCTGGCACTGGAGCGGCAGCGCGGGATCACCATCAAATCGGCGGTCGCCTCCTTCACCGTCGGGGACATCACGGTCAATCTGATCGACACCCCCGGCCACCCGGACTTCATCGCCGAGGTGGAGCGGGTGCTCGGGGTGCTCGACGGCGCCGTCCTGGTGCTGTCCGCCGTGGAGGGTGTCCAGGCGCAGACACGGGTGCTGATGCGGGCCCTGCGGCGGCTCCGCCTGCCCACGCTCCTGTTCGTCAACAAGATCGATCGCGAGGGAGCCGACGCCGACCGTGTAGTGCGGGCCGTCGCCGGGAAACTGACCCCGGCCGTCGTACCTCTGGACCGCGCGGTCCAGCAGGGCACCCGAGACGCCTCCTCGGTGCCGTACGAGCAGACCGATCCCGTCTTCACCGAACGGCTGACGGATCTCCTGGCCGGACAGGACGACACGCTGCTGACCGCGTATACGGGGAGGTCCAGAAGGAGGTCATCCAGGCCACGCTGGCGGACGACTTCGGCGTGGACGTCGTCTTCCGGGAGACGACGATCTGCAGGGAAGAGGGCGTCGGCACCGGCGCGGCGGTGGAGTTCATCGACAAGGAACCCCATCCGTTCCTCGCCACGGTCGGGCTGCGGGTGGAGCCCGCGCCGGCCGGTGCGGGAGTGGAGTTCCGGCTGGGGGTCGAACTGGGTTCGATGCCGTACGCGTTCTTCGCGGCGGTCGAGGAGACCGTGAAGGAGACCCTGCGGCAAGGGCTCCGGGGCTGGGAGGTCGTCGACTGCGCGGTCGTCATGACGCATTCCGGCTACTGGCCGCGGCAGAGCCATGCCCACGGCACCTTCGACAAGAGCATGTCGAGCACGGCCGGGGACTTCCGCGCTCTCACGCCCCTGGTCCTGATGGACGCGCTGCGGCGGGCGGGCACCAGGGTCATGGAGCCGGTACACCGCTTCCACCTCGATGTCCCGGCCGACACCCTCGGCACCCTGCTGCCCGCGCTGGGCCGACTGGGCGCGACGGTGGAGGCACCCGTGCCGCACGGGCCGTCCTGCGTACTGGAGGGCGAGATCCCGGCGGCCCGGGTGCACCGGCTCCAGCAGCGGCTTCCCTCCCTGAGCCGTGGCGAGGGGGTGCTGGAGACCTCCTTCGCGGGCCACCGGCCGGTCACCGGGAGGGCTCCCTCCCGGCCCCGGACGGACCACGACCCGCTGGACCGGAAGGAGTATCTGCTGAAGGTGGTACGGCGGGTCGGCGCCGGACAGGGGTAGGGCCCGGCTCCCGGCGCCGGCCGGGCCGGGAGCGTACGGTCCCGGAGCGGGAGAACTCCCCCGGCTCCCCCGGCTCCCCCGGCCCCTGGCTCCCGCGGCTCCCCCGCCGGAGCGGCCGTCCGCGCCCGGCGGGTTCCGGGGGCGGGCATCCGGCCATTCGGACACGGGCGGGCCGGAAAGGACGGGCGGGAGGCGGCGATCGTATGTGCGGGCTTGGCGGGGGCACCCCTTCGGGTTTAGGTTAGGCAAACCTAACCTTCTCGGAGTGTGGAGTCCTGGATGCGTCTGTTCAACACCCCCATCGCTCTGCCGACGACCGCGGAGCGGATCCGGTCCATCCTCATGGCTGCCGATTCCATGACCGTCGTCACCGACGAGGGACGCACCGAGATCTCCCGGCTGCACGGCCCCGGCATCACGGAGCACATCCATCTGCACCCGGCGGCGCCCCGCCCGTCGGACGCCGACGCCTCACCGGACGGACCCGTGCGCGCCACGCTGGAGTTCACCGACATCGCCCCCACTCCGGTCCGCGACCGGGTACGGGCCCGGGTGCTGCTGGCGGGATGGCTGCTGCCCGCGTCGGAGCACTCCGGCCCCGGGGGCAGCCGCTGTATGGAGTTCGACCGCGCCGTCCTCGAACGGGCCGGCGAGCGGACGGCGGTCGGGCTCGACGAACTGATGGAGGCCGAGACCGATCCCCTGGCGACCTGTGAGGCGGGCATGCTCACCCATATGGTCGACGACCACCGTGACATCGTCGGCCTGCTGCTGCGCCTGGTGAAGCCCCGGCTCACCGTGGGCGCGCGGCGCGCGCTCCCCCTCGCCATCGACCGGTACGGCATCACCCTGCGCCTTGAGTACGCGCGTTCCCACGAGGACGCCCGGCTCCCCTTCCCCTCCCCGATCAAGGACGTCGACCAGGCCGGGGCCCGTATCCACGCCCTCGTCGCCTCCGCCCGACACCGCTCACCCCGGAGCCGGCTGCTGAGCGACTCCTGAACCACGGCCGGTCCCGCGCGGCACCGGGACGCGGGGTGGACCCGACGAGGGCCACGCGGTCATCGCCCGCGCCGACGGACCACCACGGACGTACCGAACGCCAGCAGGAGCAGGACCGCGGCCGAGCCGCCGACGAGCAGCGCGGTGCTGTCGCCGTCCGTGTCCGCCACGGCCCGGGCGCTGCCGCCGGGCCCGGCGCGCTGCCCGTCGGGCGGCAGCGGCGCGGGCGTCCGCGGGGCCGCCGCCGCGCCCTCGGACACGCCCTGGGAAGCCGCACCGGTATCGGTATCGGCCGGGGATCCGGGGTCGGCTGCGGTCAGGAGGAGATCCGAGCAGGAGTAGTACGTGTCCGGGGTGTCCGTGTTCCGCCAGATCGTATAGAGCACATGACGGCCGGTCAGTCCGGCCGGGAGCCTGCCCGCGATGCGGTACGCACCGTCCTCCGGCACGGGGTCGGTCACGGTCGCGAAGGGCTCGGGCGCCAGATCGGCCCAGCGCAGCGGCTCGGCCGGGTCGTACCCCTCCCGGGTGAGATACAGGCTGAACGACCCCTGGTGCGGGATCGTGGAGCGGTAGGTGAGATCGAGTTCGCCACCGGCCTTCAGCGGAGTCGACGGCCAGTCCGCGCGGGGTGTGTCCAGTCCCCTGTACGCGGGCAGGCCCGCGCTGCACAGTTGTCCGTCGGGGATGATCTCCCGGTCCCGGCCCCCGACGTCGGCCACTCTCAGATTGTCCCAGGCGCCCAGGGGCACTCCCCCGTTGGCCGCCACGGCGGCACGGCAGGCCGCCGAACCGCGCTCCGCTCCCTCGGGTCCGCACGCGGCTGCCCGGCTGACGGGATCGGTCGGCGCACCGTGCCCGTACGCGACGTGCGGTGCGAGCAGGGTGAGCACCAGCGGTACGGCCCCGACGAGGGCGGCTGCGGTGCGGCGGCGGGCGGTCATTCCGGAGGGCCTCCTTGTCGGCCGGGCGGCCTGCCGTGTAGTACGGGCATGCGAGGGTGAGCGTTCACCCCTGCGGCGGAGGGGCGTTCCGGCCACGGCGACGGCCCGCGCCGCCCCTGGGACACTCCTCATGAGCGCCCGGCGTGCTCGGCGTACGGTCCGTACCGCCCCAGCACCGCCGGAGCCGTCACGGACGACCAGGTACCACCCGTACGACCTGGCAACGCCCTGCACACCGTGTGGACCACCGCCCGCTCCCGCGGCGGGCGACCGAATGATCACTGGAGGAGTCATGGCCGGCCGGTTCGAGGCGACCGTCGAGATCAACCGCCCCGTCGAGGAGGTCTTCGCCTTCCTCGCCGACGGCGAGAACGATCCCAAGTTCAGCCCACGCGTCATCGCGATGGCGAAGAAGACGGAGGGCCCCACCGGGGTGGGCACCGTGTACGCCAGCACGGTCAAGGACGCCGGACTCACGACCCACCGGGAGTTCCGGATCACCGAGTTCGTGACACCCACCAGGATCCGCTGGGCGGAGGTCTCGAAGAATCTCGTCACGGCCAAGGAGGGCGGCTACGACCTGGAGTCCACCGGTCCCGGCACCACCAGGCTCCGTATCTTCAACCTTCTGGAGGGACATGGGGTCGGCAAGGTCGTCGCGGGCCTCGCCCTGAGCGCGGCCCGCAAGGACGCGGACGCCTTCGGCCGGCGTATCAAGGCGGTGGTCGAGGCCCCCTGACTCCCTGTCCGCCGTTCCCTGCCTGCCGATCCGTACGGCCGATCCGCACCCGCGTTCCGTACGGGCCACGCGTCCCCGCACCCCCCGACGGGGCCGTGGGGCGGGGACAACCTGGCCTACGGCGCGGTCGGCGGGACGAACAGCGCGGGCCGGTCCACCGTCCGGTGGACCGGCCCTGTTCTTCCCGCGCGTCCCTTCGCGGACGCGGGCAGCCCTTCGGGGCACCGCCCGGGTCAGGAGGCGCGACTGCTCCTGCCGCTTCTCATGGACGCCACCGTGCAGGCCAGCCCCAGCAGGAAGGTGAGGCCGCCGATGACGGCATTGGTCCAGATGACTCCCTTGTCCGGGCTGCTGCCCACGACCCACGGCGCGATGATCATCCACGCGCCCATGACGCACATGGCCCAGCTCAGGCCGTACATGCGCTGGGGCATGACGGTGAATCCGAGCGCGAGCACAACGATCGCGGCACCCATGATCAGGTTGTGTGCCGCGAGGGCGGGCTGGCTGCCCGAGAAGTGGACTATCCACGGGGACACCGCGCATGCCAGGCCGACCAGGAACACCGGGCCGTCCACCAGGGCGACATCGCGCCCTCCGAGCACACGGGCGTAGCGGTCCCGCATTTCTGTGATGTCGGGATGACCCGCCAGATCTCCCCTGTGTGAGACGTCGGCCATACGACTCGCCTCCTTCTGTGCGCTGCAAGTCTGACCGCACTGCGCGTACAGAGCCGCGCTCTTTCATTTTGCTCTTATCTGTTCCTTATGGATAGCGATCCGGACGAGTAGGTTCCGCTACGGGTGCGGGGTGCGGCGGGAACACGAGGCCGGACGCGCCTGATCAGTACGGATGCGCCCCACAGGGGTACGGATCCGGCCGGCGTCGTTCCGGCGTGTCGCCCTCACCCGGTTGCCGCATCCGGCCGCCGGTGACTCACGCGAACAGAATGCCTGGTCAGAGGGTGTCCACCGGAAGCAGACCACCGGAGTGGCGGAGTCCCGAGCGGTTGCGCCGTGTGGACCACATTCCCACCGTGGGTGGGCACCGACCCCTCTCGGAAGGAACACCCGCATGCGTCTTGCACCGGTGACTCGCGTACTCGTGCCGTCGGCACTGTGTGCCGGTCTCGTTCTCACGGCGATCGGTCCCACGGCCGCGCTCTCCACGCCCGCACCCGCGCCCGTCGCCGCGGCGACCCCCACGGCGACCGGGGCGGAATCCTCGATTCCCGGTGCCGCGCGGCTGAGTGCTCAGATCGAGGCCCTGCGCGGAACCGAGGGCGCCCCGTCCGCCGTGACCGGGCTGCTCGACGAGGTACTGGCCGCCGGCGACGGGCAGTTGTCCCCCGCCACGGCCGCCCGTCACCAGGCCGAGGCCGAGGCAGCGCTCGACGCCCTGGAGGCCGATGTCGCGAAGACCGGGGACACCGCGGCCGTGGACGGCGTGCTGGCCGCGCTCCGGACGACGCTCACCGAACTGGTCGAGGCGGCGACGTCCGGTCTCACCGGGCTGATCGGCTCGGTGGGCTCGACCGTGACCGGGCTGGTCGGCACGCTGCTGAACACGGTCTCGGGTCTCGGGGTGCCCCAGGTCCCGGCGGTCCCGGCCGTGCCGGTCGACGCCGCCGTGCCCGGCACCCCGACCGTGCCCACGGTCCCGTCCGTCCCGACTGCTCCGCCACTCCCCTGACCTGACGGGGCGGCCGGCTCGTCGGACACCACCGCATACGGCGGGCCCTCAACGGGCCCGTCGGCGGTGGGCGGTTCACTCCCGGCGAGTGTCGGCGGACACCGCCCGGGGCGCTGACGCTGCCGCCAGGAGACCGCGGCGACCACGATCCGGCTCCGGCCCGCGCCCGTACGGCGCTCCACCGTCGTTCCCCCTGCTACGCACCTGCCGGCTACCTGAGTCGAGCCGTACGACAACCTCGGCAACGCCGGCGTCCTCGTCTACGGCACCGACCGCGACGGCCACGACCACGTGGTCGCCGGCCTGGGCCGCACCAGCCCGATCGCCGCGTACGAGAACGCCACCCGCAGCCCCTGACGTCGGCGCCAGGGCACGGGGCAGCGTGCCGACCACCAGTCCGCCGCCCCATCCGGCACGCATGTAGGGCGCGCCCCACGCCTGGACCTCGTAGGTGTCTGCTCCGTCCTGGCAGCGCTGCCGCGTGGACTCGCCGACGCTTCACGCGCCGCCTGAAGCCATGTGACGAGCGCCGCCCACCCGCACCGCGGCGACCGCCTCGGCAGTGGCTCACGCCGGATCCGGCAGGTCCATCGACGCGAGCCTGGCCGGGTCGGTCACCACCGTGATGCCGGTGATCCGACCGTCGACGACGGTGAACGCGATGACCGAGAGCGGGGTGCCGTCCTCGCGCCAGGACGCGAACCCGGGAAGGCCGTTGACGAGTACCGCTTGCCCCCGTGCGGCTGCGCCGGCGGACAGTTGCGCGCCGGCGGCGACCTTGGTGGCGCCGAGGGTGACGACCACGCCATCGGAGGTGTGGACGGTCAGCCTCACCTCGGGGTCGAGCACGCGCAGCAACTCTTCGAAGTCGCCGTGGCGAGCCGCGTTCAGGAAGGCCTGGGCCACCTCTCGCTGCTCCCGTCCGACGACCGGAGGCCGCTCGGTCGCCTGAACCTTCCTGCGGGCGCGGCTGGCGAGCATCTTGGTTGCGTCGGTGGACTTGCCGAGGATCCGGC
The DNA here is from genome assembly GCF_042873655.1 of Streptomyces sp. NPDC004609. Lineage (NCBI taxonomy): Bacteria > Bacillati > Actinomycetota > Actinomycetes > Kitasatosporales > Streptomycetaceae > Streptomyces > Streptomyces sp. NPDC004609. The sequence continues at coordinate 73,250 of NZ_JBIALS010000002.1, forward strand.
CGATCTCGTCGAACGGCACCGCGAACAGGTCGTGCAGCACGAACGCCAGCCGCTCGCTCGGCCGGAGCGACTCAAGAACGACGAGGAGCGCGAGCCCGACCGAGTCGGCGAGCGCCACGTCGTCCTCCGGCGCAGGGCCGTCGTCGACCGTCACGACGAGCTCGGGCAGCCGGTCGTCGTAGGACGCCTCAGGGTGGGCCTGGCGCGATCGCAGGACGTCGAGGCTGATCCGGCCGACCACCGTGGTCAGCCAGCCCGCGAGGTTGTGGATGGTCTCCGTGTCCTGGCGGGAGAGCCGCAGCCAGGCCTCCTGGACCACGTCCTCGGCGTCGGCGTGCGATCCGAGCATGCGGTAGGCGACCGCGCGCAGACGGTCGCGCTGGACCTCGAAAGCCTCGGCCACCGGGTCCGCAGGGCTGGTGTCGGACATGTTGTTACCTTCCTCGGATCTGCTCCGTCATGGGTAATGACGGGCCCGGACCGGCCCAGGTAACCGATGAAGGAGCAGGACTGTTGGAAGCACGCATGAAGAGCTCGGGTAGTCCCGACATATTCACAGCAATTCACCACCTCAACAAAGCGATTCACGCCGGTGGCGTCGACCCGCTCGTGCTTGAGCTGGTCCACCTCCGCGCCAGCCAGATCAACGGTTGCAGCCCGTGCGTATATGCCGGGGTTCATTCGGCGAAGAAACACGGAGAGACAGAGGAGCGGCTGCACAGCGTGGTGACATGGCGCGAGACGGCCCTCTTCACCGAGAAGGAGCGGGCGGCGCTCGCGCTGGCCGAGGCCGCCACCCGTATCCAGGACGGCGCGCCGGGCGTGACGGACGACATCTGGGAAGCCGCCGCTGCTCACTTCGACGAGAAGCAGTTGTCCGCGATCATCCTGAACATCGCGATGACCAACTTCTTCAACCGGATCAACCACACGACCCGGGAGCAGGCCGGCAAGACCTGGTGAGCCCGGCGGGGTGTCATCTCCACCAGATCACGGCTCGGGCACCGGCAACCGGCCGCAGGTCGACGACGAGGCCGTGGCGGCGCGATCCTGACGGACGCCCGCGCGGAGCGCCCCTGATGCCAGGGGCACACCTGTCGACGGGCCCATACCGGTGCGCGAGCGCCAGTCCCGTGAGTAGGCCAAGTGTGCACGAAATACGCGAGACTGGGCGGATGCTGGGCAACTTACCCGAGGAATCGACCAGTTTCGTCGGACGCGAATGGGAGCTGTTCCGCCTCGACCGCGCACTGGAGAAGCACCGTCTGATCACTCTCGTCGGCAGCGGCGGAGTGGGCAAGTCACGGCTGGCGCTGCGCGCAGCGCGGCGGGCGGCCGACCGCTATCCCCAGGGAGTGGCGTGGGTGGAACTCTCCCCGCTGCAGGGGGACCGGCTGCTGCTGACCACCGTCTCGGAAGCGTGCGCCCTCTTCGACCACACCCCCCGGATGCCGGTCGACGCCCTGTGCGAGTGGCTCGCGGAGAAGAGGCTGCTGCTGGTGCTGGACTCCTGTGAGCACCTCGTCGCGGCGTGCCGGGCGCTGCTCGGGGATCTGCTCACCACGGTTCCGGGACTGACCGTGCTCACCACGAGCCGAGAGCCCCTGGGACTGGACGCCGAGCGCCTGATCGACGTGGAACCCCTGTCCGTGCACGGGCCGGACGCGCTGGAGCTGTTCACCCAGCGGCTGGCCTCGGCGCGGAGGACCGGTGGCGGCGCGCCGGTGGCGGATGCGCCCGGACCGGATCTGCCCGATCCGCCGGGGCCGGATCCGGCCGCGCCCGGCCGGGAGGCGGATGTACGTCGTGCGGACGGGCGCGGTACGGATCCGGCGGGTTCGAAGGAGCGGGCGGATACGGGCGGGGGCGCGTCCGGCCCGGGGCGGTCGGGTGCCGGCGGTTCACCGGACACGGGCACGGACGCGGACACGGGCACAGGCGCGGCCGAAGGACCGGGTGGTCCGGACACGGATGGTTCCGGTGGTGCGGACTCCCCCGGCCCGGGGACGCGCGACGCGGGACGGATCGTGGCCGCGTCGGCACGGATCTGCCAACGGCTCGAAGGCATCCCGCTGGCACTGGAACTGGCCGCGGCCCAGGCAGCTCGTACGGGTGTCGAGGAGGTCGCCGACCGGCTCGTCTCACGCTTCGACGTGCTGGAGGCCGCCGAGGACGTCGATGTACGACCGGAGCGCCACCGGACGATGCGGACGGCCATCGGCTGGAGCCATGAACTGTGCGCACCGCTCGAACGGCTGCTGTGGGCGCGCCTGACCGTGTTCCGAGGGGACTTCGACGAGGCGTCCGCGCGGTCCGTGTGCGCGGGTGGACCCCTGGACGCCGCACTGATCGGCCCGCTGCTGGAACGGCTGGTCTCCGTGTCGGTGCTGAGGTCCGTGCGGGCCGGTGACGCCATCCGCTTCCGCATGCTCGGCACGATCCGGGAGTACGGCCGGCTGTGGCTGTGCGCGCTGGAGGAGGAGACCATGGTGGCGCGGCGCCACGCCGCCCATCATCTGCGTCTCGTGCTCCGGGCCGAGAGTGAGTGGCTGGGCCCCGGACAGGCCCGCTGGTACCGCAGGATCAGCGCCGCCCACACCGAGCTGTGCGCGGCGCTCGACCACTTCCTCACCGACTCGCCCCGGCACGCCCTCCGGCTCGCCGGGCTGCTCGGGTTCTTCTGGAGCTGCTGCGGCCATCTGCACGAGGCCCGTGACTATCTGGAGCGGACGCTGACCGCCCACACCGGGCAGGGGCCCGACCGGACCCGGGCGCTCTGGGCCCTCGGGGTCACGATCACACTGCAGGGCGAGTACGGGACGGCTCAGCGTGTCAGCGACGCCTGCACCCGTTCCGCCCAACTCGACGACAGCGCGGAGGGCGCGCTCTCGGCGGCGTATCTCAGTGGCCTCATCGCCCTGCTGACGGGCCGTCCCCTCGAAGCGGAGCAGACGGCGGCGCGGGCGCTGGACGCGGCGGGGGGCCGCCCGTTCGACTCGCCGTCACGGCTGCGCTGCCATCTCGTCCGGGTCTTCGCGCTGACGGGTCTCGGCCGGCTGCCCGAGGCGCGTGAGCACGCGCTGCGACTGCGGCACGGCTGTGTGACCCGCGGCGAGTCCTGGACGCGTGCCTATCTCGACTACCAGCTGAGCCTGATCACGCTCTTCGCGGGAGAACCGCGGGAGGCGGCCGAGTACGCGCGGGCCATGCTCGCATGCAAGAAGGGCCTCGGGGACAGTTTCGGCATCGCGCTCGGTCTGGACGTCCTCGCCGCGGCGATCGCCGCGGGCGGCGACGGCAGACGGGCGGGCCGGGTGTACGGAACGGGCCAGGCGTTCTGGAGCACCGTCGGCCACCCCCAGCGCGGCACCCCGGAGCTGCAGGCGGTGCGCGAGGCATGTGAACGGGCGGCGCGGGCCGGGGTCGGCGACGCGGTCTACGAGCGCGCGTACCGGGAGGGCGCGACCACGGACCTCGACACGGGGCTGCGCGCCGCCCTGCTTCCGCCGGGCGGTTGAGTGTTCGGCCGGTCGAGCCGTTCGGGACGTCGGGCGGTCCGCAAGGCCGGGCGGTTCGGCCCGGTGGGTGAGCGATTCGCGTGGTGGGCGTCCGTCCGGGTGGCGATCCCGCCGAGCGGGACCCGTCCGCGCGTGGCACGCGGTTGTCGCACTGGCTCAGGCGGGTGCCGGGGCCAGGTCGGACGCCGAACGGGAGAGGGCCGACAGGACCGGGCCGATCAGGGGATGCCGTTCCGCTCCCCGGCGCACCGCCGCGAACACCCTGCGGGTCGTCGCCGGGCCGGACACCGGGCGTACGACGGCGCCCTTCAGCTCCATACCCCGCAGCGCCGAACGGGGTACGAGCGCCACCCCCGCGCCCGCCCCGGCGAGCGCCACCACCGCGCGGAAGTCGTCGGAGGAGTGGACCAGACGGGGCTGGAAGCCGGCCAGCTCGCAGGCCAGCAGCACCATGTCGTGGCAGGGGTTGCCGGGGTAGGGACCGATCCAGTCGCTGTCGGCGAGGGCGGCGAGTTCGATCCGGTCGTTCACACCGAGCGGGTGGCCGGCACGGAGGACCGCGTCGAAGGGCTCCGCGTGGAGCGGGACGCGGGCCAGCCGCGGATCGTCGGCGCCGGGTGCCCCGCGGTACTCGACGGCGACCGCGAGATCCGCCTCGCCGTCGAGGACCAGAGGAAGGCTCTCGTCGCCCTCGGCGTCCCGGACGCGGATCCGGATCCCGGGGTGGCCCTCGGCCAGGATGCCGATCGCCGGGGCGACGACCTCGGCGATGCCGGTGGCGAAGGCCGCGACGGTGACGTCTCCGGAGGTGCCGCCCGCGTACGCCGCCAGCTCGGCCTCGGCCTGTTCCAGCTGGGCCAGCACGGTGTGGGTGTGGGCGAGGAGGATCTCCCCCGCCGCCGTCAGCCGAACGCCTCTGCCGCTGCGGATGAGCAGGGCGTGGCCGGTCTCCTGTTCGAGGGTGTTGAGCTGCTGGGAGACGGCCGAGGGGGTGAGGTAGAGGGCGGAGGCCGCGGCGGTCACCGTACGGTGGTCCGCCACGGCCCTCAGGATGCGCAGCCGTCGGGGGTCGATCACGTGGTCATTCTGCCAGCGGGCACTGAGCCGTACCCGTCCGGATCTATCCCAGCTCCCTCCGTGCGTCGATGAACGCGGCGACGGCCTTCTCCACGTCGTCCGGTGAGTGCGCGGCGGAGAGCTGGACGCGGATCCGGGCCCGCCCCATGGGAACGACGGGGTAGGAGAAGCCGATGACGTAGACCCCGCGTTCCAGGAGCAGTTCGGCCATCCGGCCGGCTTCGGCCGCGTCGCCGATCATGACGGGGGCGATGGGGTGGTCGCCGGGCAGGATCTCGAAGCCGGCGTCCGTCATCCTGCGACGGAAGAGGGCAGTGTTCTCGATCAGACGTTCGCGCAGGTCATCGGCCGTTTCCAGCAGGTCGAGCACCGTGAGGGAGGCGGCGGCGATCACCGGGGCGAGCGAGTTGGAGAAGAGATACGGACGGGAGCGCTGGCGCAGGAGCGCGACGATCTCGGCGCGCGCGGCGACATAGCCGCCCGACGCGCCGCCGAGGGCCTTGCCGAGGGTGCCGGTGACGATGTCGACGCGGTCCATGACACCGGCCAGCTCGGGAGTGCCCCGGCCACCGGGCCCCACGAAGCCCACGGCGTGGGAGTCGTCGACCATGACCAGGGCGTCATAGCGGTCGGCGAGGTCGCAGATCTCCGCGAGGGGCGCGACATAGCCGTCCATGGAGAACACGCCGTCGGTGACGACGAGCCTGCGGCGCGCGTCCTGGGTCTCCTTGAGCTGCTGCTCCAGTTCGTCCAGATCGCGGTTGGCGTATCGGTGGCGGCGGGCTTTGGAGAGCCGGATGCCGTCGATGATGGAGGCGTGGTTCAGGGCGTCGGAGATGACGGCGTCCTCGGGACCGAGGAGGGTCTCGAAGACACCGCCGTTGGCGTCGAAGCAGGAGGAGTAGAGGATCGTGTCCTCCTGGCCGAGGAACGCGGAGAGCCGGGCCTCCAGCTCCTTGTGCACGTCCTGGGTGCCGCAGATGAATCGTACGGAGGCCATGCCGTATCCCCAGCGGTCCAGGGCCTCCTTCGCGGCGGCGATGACCCGGGGGTGGTCGGCGAGGCCGAGGTAGTTGTTGGCGCAGAAGTTGAGCACCTCGCCCGAGGCGACGGACACGGTGGCGCTCTGCGGGGTGCCGATGACCCGCTCGGGCTTGTGGAGACCGGCTTCGCGGATCTCGTCGAGAGTGTCGCGGAGGTCGTCGCGGACGGACGCGTACATGGGTGAGTGCTCCCTTGGGGTGGTTGCGAGCCGGGGGTCGGCGGGTGGCGGGGGGCGGTCGGCGGGGCGGTGCCCGGGCGCCGAGCGCGCGGGGCGGGTTGGCGGGTCCGCGGTTCAAGGGTCGGGGGTCGGGGGTTGAGGGGGCGCGGGTCGAGGGGCGGTGTCATCTGGTCCAGTCGAGGATGATCTTTCCGCTCCGCGCGGTGGCGGCCTCGTCGAAGGCGGTGTCGAAGTCCCGGAAGTCGTAGCTGCCGGTGATCACCGGGCCGAGGTCGAGCCCGGCTTCCAGGAGCACGGTCATGGCGTACCAGGTCTCGTACATCTCACGGCCGTAGATGCCCTTGACCGTGATCATCGACGTGACGATCCTGGACCAGTCGACGGCGAACTCCTGCGCGGGCAGGCCCAGCATGGCGATACGGCCGCCGTGGGTCATGTTGTCGACCATGTCCCGCATGGCCTCGGGCCGGCCGGACATCTCCAGGCCGATGTCGAACCCCTCCTTGAGTGCGAGCAGATGCTGGGCGTCGGCGACGGTGTGCTCGGAGACGTTCAGCGCGAGGGTGGCTCCCGCCTTCCGGGCGATCTCCAGGCGGGACTCGCTCACATCCGTGATCACGACGTTGCGCGCGCCGGCGTGCCGGGCGACGGCGGCGGCCATGATGCCGATCGGACCGGCGCCGGTGATCAGAACGTCCTCGCCGACCAGCGGGAAGGTGAGCGCGGTGTGCACGGCGTTCCCGAAAGGGTCGAAGATCGCGGCGATGTCCAGGTCCACCCGGGTGCGGTGGACCCAGACGTTCGACGCGGGCAGTGTGACGTACTCCGCGAACGCGCCGTCCCGGCCGACCCCGAGACCGACCGTGCTGCGGCACAGATGGCGGCGGCCCGCGAGGCAGTTGCGACACTTGCCGCAGACGAGGTGTCCCTCACCGCTCACCACATCGCCCACCGCGATGTCCCCGGCGTCCGGGCCGACGGCCGCGACCTCGCCGACGAACTCATGGCCCAGGATCCGTGGGGTGCTCACCGCCCGGCGGGCCCAGGCGTCCCACGAACGGATGTGCAGATCGGTGCCGCAGATCCCGGTGCGCAGCACCTTGATCAGTACTTCCCCCGGGCCGGTCTCCGGCTCCGGCACATCCATGAGCCACAGGCCGGGCTCGGCATGCTGCTTGACAAGTGCCTTCATCAGGGCGGCTCCAGGCATGGTGTCGGACGGCCAAGGACGAGTACGGCCAGGCTGGACAGCTACAGCTGACCCCGCAAACCGTGACAGCGCCGGTCGGCGGACCTGCACCAATCTGCCGACCATGGTCCGGGGAGTCCATCGAGGATTTCTTAAGCGGGCCCACAGCGCAGCTTCACGACGGACGGGAAAGGCCGGGCCCACGGGCCGCCGTGATGCTCGTGGGCCGGTGCGGTGAGGGCAGCGGGGACAACGTGAGGAAGCCCGGGAGACCGGATTTTCGATTTGGGCACGGCACATCAGTCGCGCATATGGCCTAGCGGTGCGAGCCTGGGAGGATGAGCTGGGCATCATGGACGACCACCGGAGTGTATTCCGGTCGTGGAGGAGTGCTCACCGACGAGGTCGGCGTACTGACCGGGGATCTGACTGTGCACACCACCTGGGCCGGTGGTGAGGCGCGCGTCGCTGTTCAGTACAGCGGCGCGTCCGACTGGTTCACCATGTCGGGCAGTCCCACGCCCTGCTCTTCGGAGGACGACAGCCGGGCACTGCACCAGGCCGTGGTGCAGGCGGTGGAGGAGGGCGGCGGCGCCACCGTCCCGGCGGTACCGCACGCCGCTTCCTAGGCCCAGCCGCGCTGTCACCGTCGCCCGCCCGGCTTCCCGCCCGGGCGGGTATCGGGCGTGTCACGGCACTCCCGGGCACCCGGTCGGGGTCCTGGCACGCCCTCGGTGCGGCCTCCGAGCCGCGAGCCCGGCCGTCTCCATGGGACCGGCGGCCGTCCCGGTGACGGAGTCGAACCCGGAATCCCGGAACCCCGGAACAGTCCGGCCGGCATACGGGGCCTGGAGGCCCTGACGCCCGACGGTGGGGGTGCCACCGGAAGCATGCACGGGCGATCGCCGTAACGACGGGATCCGGAGCGGGTCCACCCGCCATACGGGTGCGGGTCGGATCGCAGCCCGGCACAGAGGGGTACAGCGGAACCTCAAGCCAGCGGTCTCGCCCTCAAACCAGCGGTCTCGTCTTTCGGAAGCGCAGCCGCCCGAGGAGCCCGAGCCCGCGCCACGGGCGGCGCGAGGGGGTGCGCCGGTCGCATCGGGACACCGTCCGCGGACCGGCGGTCCATGTCGCTCCCGGAAAGGTCCCCGAATTCGCGCCCGTGAGCACATCCGGAGGAATCCGAGGCGTACGCCGACAGGTCGTGGGGTCCGCACCCGGATCCTTCCCGGTGCCGATGCCGGTGCCGCGCCCGGCCGGGCGAAGGCCCGGTAGCGAGCGTGCCGGGCCGGAGACCGGTTCCGAGCCGGCCAGGGGCGGGACCGGATCGGGTCCCACCGGGCCGGGGACAGGATCAGCACCGACCGGGTCGGGGCCGACCGGACCGGGAACCCGGTCCCGGGCGGGAACCCCGGCACTCACGGCGGCGGGCCTTCCGGCGGGCCCGGGCGCGCGGCGAGCCCGCCGCGCCTCGTGCAACTCCTGCGCCAGGCTTACCCGATGCCACAGGATCTCGTCCGGATGGTCCGCCAGCAGCAGCCGCTCGACCACGTCATGGGCAGCGGGCGACTGCGGGCGGGCGGGAACGAACTCGGGCCGCAGAGCCCGCAGATGCGACCGCTCATCGGCGTCGGGCACCGCATCGGCGACAGTGGCCGGATCGAGCAGGGAGGCGATGGCCGCCGCTCGCGCCCAGGGGTCTTCCGTCATCCGCAGATACGATCCGAGGCGTCTGCTGCGCCAGTTGCGGGCGCGCCGGTCCTCGCCCTCCTCCAGCATCGCCCGCAGCTCCTGCGGTGCTCTTCCGGTCAGCAGATCGGGGCGGGTCAGCGCGAAGCCCCTCAGCTCCTCGGCGAGATAGAGCCAGACAACGGCGCGGTAGCGGTTCAGATAGAAGCGGATCGGTGGGAAATGGCCGGTGCGGGCGAGCCGGGTGAAGCGCGCCGGACTGATCGTGACCAGTGCCGCGCCTTCCACGGTGCCCACGGTGCGTACCCGCTCCCGTAGCGCGTCGGGATGGTAATCGGCGCGGCGCAGCCGGTCGATCTCCTCGTGAGCGACTCCCGGTGGACCGCCACTCGCACCCGGGACCGTCCGGATGTACCCCAGCTGAAGGGCGAGATCGAACTCCCCCCGCTTCAGATCGAGCGCGTGAGCGGCGCGACCCGGTGTCAGCGGCGCACGCCCGGCCGCTTTCGCCGGAGCCTCCGAGGCGTCCGGCGCTCCCCGCTCTCCCGGAGTCTCCCCCTGCCGTGTTCCCTGTCCTGCCATGACGATCGGTCTCCCCCGTGAGTCGACGAATACTCTCGGTGACGACCATAGCCGGACGCGGCGATCTCCCGCCCGGCCTGTGGAAAACTCCGCGAGACGACCCCGGCGCCGATGGCCGACAAGGCAGTATCCGCAGGTCAGACCGTACTTCCGCCGGGATGCCTGGCCTCGACGCTGAGATGTTCCCCGACCCGGTTGACCATCAGGGTCATCTCGTAGGCGATCTGACCGACGTCCGCCTCGGCCTCGCCGAGGACACAGAGGCAGCTGCCGTCCCCGGCCGCGGTGACGAACAGCAGCGCCTCGTCGAACTCGACCATGGTCTGGCGGGCCCTGCCCGCGCGGAAGTGGCGTCCGGAGCCGCGGGCGAGGGAGTGCAGGCCGGAGGAGACCGCGGCGAGGTGCTCGGCGTCCTCCCGTGCCAGCCCGGTACTCGCCCCTGTCACCAGACCGTCGTTGGACAGCACCAGCGCGTGCCTGATGTGCTCGATCCTCTTCGTCAGATCGTCGAGCAGCCAGTCAAGTCCTTTGTCCATCGGCATGGTTGATCCCTCCCCGCGCGCACGCGTTCCCCGTGTTGCCCGTAAGCCTTTCGTACAGAAGACCACAGGGCAAGGTGTTGTTAGCCGACGGAATCAAGCAGTCTTGCGGTGTACATCCGACCGGCATATCCAACAAGGCGAACAAGTACCTCCTTCCCGGAGTCACGATCCCGGGCATCGCACAGGACAACCGGTGTTCCGCCGTCCAGATCGAGTGCCCGGGAAACGTCCTCGGCTCCGAATGCGCGCGCTCCGGAGAAACAGTTGACTGCGACAACGAATGGGATCCCGCGGTGCTCGAAGTAGTCGACGGCGGGAAAGCAGTCGACGAGACGCCGGGTGTCGGCGAGAACGATCGCGCCGAGGGCTCCCTCGGACAGGTCGTCCCACAGAAACCAGAAGCGGTCCTGCCCGGGCGTGCCGAAAAGATAGAGGGACAGGCCGGAGCGAATGGTGATACGCCCGAAATCCATGGCGACGGTTGTCGTCGTCTTGTGGTCGACACCGCCTGTGTCGTCCACCGCACTGCCCACCTGGCTGAGTTGTTCCTCGGTGCGCAGGGGCCGTATTTCGCTCACGGCGCCGACGAGCGTTGTCTTCCCTACGCCGAAACCGCCTGCAATCAGGATTTTCAAGGCGAGGGAGCCGGTCTCGCCGCCATCCGGCTGAGAGCTTTTCTGGACCATCTGTCACTTCTCTCTGAATCGGGCCGGTTTCGCTTGTGAGAACGGCATCCGGCACGGGCGCCGGACGGGCCGGGCGCCGCCATTTCCGGCGGATCCGGGTCCGTCCCGCCGAGCCGCCCGGATATTCGCTGGTGGGTGGTGCCCATGGGTGCGGAGGATCGGGCCATGACCGTCCTCCTCACAACCGCACGCCTGACCCTGCGCGCCCTCGGCGAGGCCGATCTCGACCAGTTGTTCGCCTTGGAGAACGACCCGGAGGTCATACGCTTCCTCAACGGCGGACGGCCCACCACACGCCGGGCCGTGCGGGCGGAGTCCCTCCCCCGGCTGCTGCGGCACTACGCGTGCATCGGCGGCCCCGGTCACTGGGCGGCCGAGGAACGGGCCACGGGGAGGTTCCTCGGCTGGTTCGAGTTCCGGCCGTCGGCACACGACAGCGCGGAGGTGGTCGAACTCGGATACCGGCTGGGCAGGGAGTTCTGGGGCCGTGGCTATGCCACGGAGGGGGCACGCGCGCTCATCCGCACGGGATTCACCGAACTCGGCGTACGGCTCGTCACCGCGAAGACGATGGCGGTCAACACCCGTTCGCGGCGCGTCATGGAAAAAGCGGGAATGCGCTATGTCCGCACCTTCTTCGAGGACTGGCCGGATATCATCGAGGGCTCCGAGTCCGGAGATGTCGAGTACTCCCTGGCCGAAAACGACTGGCGGCGAGTAGGCGGGGCGTAGGGCGGCCGCCGCGGGCGGAGGGCCCCGTCGCCAGGACCGGCCGGGGCACCCGGTGCCGGGTCGGCAGGAAGGGGCTACAGCGCCCTCAGGCCCGCGATCACCTCCCTGAGGAGGCGCTCGTCGGGCAGCTGCGCGGGCGGCACAGGGCGCCGGACCCGGACGTGCCCTGCCTCCAGGAGGTCCCCGAGGAGTACGCGTACGACGCCCACCGGCAGGTCGGCGTCGGCGGCCAGTTCCGCCACGGACTGGGTCTCATGGCGGCACAGCTCCAGCAGGGCACGGTGTTCGGGGCCCAGCAGGCTCTCCTCCGCCTGGCCGGGACCGTCGGCCGCGATGTCGACGAGCGCGATGAGGTCGAACCGTACGTTGCCGGGCCCCGGTCTGGTCCGCCCTCCGGTCATCGCATAGGGGCGGACGAGCGGGCCGGCTTCCGCGTCGTACCAGTGGCTGCCGGGGGCGCCGGTGCCTGTCGGCTCGGTCATGGTCTGTCGCCTCGGTGATCTCTCAGGTCGCGGTGACGCGCGGCGGGGTGCGCAGATGCTCGCCGACACGGGCGACGAGCCGGGCCATCTCGTAGGCGATCAGCCCTATGTCGGCGACGACGGAGGTGAGTACGGCGAGGCAGGAGCCCTCTCCCGCCGCGGCGACGAAGAGGAAGCCGTCGTCCATCTCCACCATCGTCTGGCGGACGCCGTCGGCTCCGAAATGCCGTCCCGCCCCTTTGGCGAGGCTGTGGAATCCGGAGGCGACGGCCGCGAGGTGCTCGGCGTCCTCGCGGGAGAGCCGCTGCGAGGCACCCACCGCCAGTCCGTCGTTGGAGAGCACCACCGCGTGCCGGACTTCGCCCATACGGAGAACGAGGTCGTCGAGGAGCCAGTCCAGGTCACCGGTGAGGTGGCCCGTCGTGGCCCGCCGGACCGTGTCGTGGTCGATCATGCGCTGTCTCCTTCTGTGCCGTGGGTGGTGGTGCCGGGTGCGGGCGGGCCCTGAGGGGGACCGCCCCGGGGACGGCCGTCCGGGACGGGGGCGCCCGGCGGGGCGCCGCCGCCTCGCGCCCATCCGTTGCGGTACGCCGTCATCCGGTCCCGTACGTGTTCGGGGGTGCGCTCCGGGTCGTCCCCGGGTCCGCCGGAGGTGCCCGGTGGCCTCTCAGCCGGGCGGCCGTCCCTCAGCTGAGGGACGAGATTCGCCTGCCTGACCCGCCGCGGGAGTTCGGCCTCGTCGGGCAGCGGGGGTGCGCTGCGCAGCCTCATGGCGGTGACGCCCGCGGGCTGCGGCCGAGCAGGGGTCGGCGACCCCAGGGCAGGCCGGTGCGCCTGCGCGGGTACCGCGGGCCCCTCGGGCTCAGGGACGGGGCCGGGGAACGGCGGTACGGAGGGTGCCGCGCCCCGGGCCGCCTGCGCCTGCGCCTGCGAGCCCTCGGGTGCCGGGAGCGCGCTCTGGAGCAGTGAGGTCGGCAGCAGCACCACGGCGGTTGTGCCGCCGTAAGGAGAGGTCCGGAGATGGACCTTGATGTCCCGGCGCAGTGCGAGCCTGCTGACGACGAAGAGGCCCAGTCGCTCGCTGTCGAAGAAGTCGGGGGACTCCGACTCCCCCAGCCTGCGGTTGGCCTCGGCGAGCACCTCCGGTCCCATCCCCAGACCGCGGTCCTCGATCTCCAGGGCGTAGCCGTTGCCGACCGGTTCACCGCTGACGCTCACCTTGGTGTGCGGCGGCGAGAACTGCGCGGCGTTCTCGACGAGCTCGGCCAGCATATGGGTGACGTCGGCGACCGCCGCTCCGGCCACCGATGTCTCGGAGAGCCGGCGGACCTCCACGCGCGCGTAGTCCTCGATTTCGGAGACCGCTGCCCGCACGACGCTGGTGAGCGGGACGGGCATGCGCCAGGCCCGCCCCGGCGCGGCGCCCGAGAGGATGATCAGACTCTCCGCGTGCCGCCGCATCCGGGTGGTGAGATGGTCGAGCCGGAACAGGTCACCGAGTTCGCCCGGGTCCTCGGCACGGCGCTCCATGGTGTCGAGCAGGGCGAGCTGACGGTGTACCAGGACCTGGCTGCGGCGGGCGAGGTTGACGAAGACGCCGGAGATGCTGCCCGCGAGTTCGGCACGCTCGACCGCGGCTCGCAGGGCGGCCCGGTGCACGGTGCCGAGCGCCTCGCCGACCTGTCCGATCTCGTCCTCGGCCGGTGGTCCCAGCGGTGCTTCGGCTCTGATGTCGATCTCCTGGCCGGTACGCAGTCGGCGCATGGCCTGGGGCAGCCTCTGGCGGGCGATGCCGAGGGCGGTGTTGCGGAGGCTGGTGAGCTCGATGACGAGGCCCCGGCCGATGCGTACGGAGATGACCAGGGACGCCACGACGGCGGCGAGTCCCAGGAGTACGGCGGCTCCCGCCGGCGTGAGAAGGCCGTCCTGGACGGGGTCGGTGCGGTGGGCGGCACTGCGGTGGGCGGTGGTCTCGATGGCCCGCATGCCCTCGGCGACCGCGATGTGGGCCCTGTCCCAGTCGGCGGCGGGGACGGCCGCGGCGCGCCTGCGGCCCGCGCCGGCCGCGACCGCCTTGTCCTCGGCCGCCTGGAGCCTGCTGTAGTCACCCCGGTTGGCGAGGTCTCGCCAGGCTGTCCGCTCGGGGCCCCGCAGATCGGTTGCGGCGGATACGGTGAGAGTCCTACGGGTTGCCACGGCTCCGATGTAGAGCCGGAGCCGTTGTGTGGTGATCGACTTGCTGAGATGTGCCGAGCCGAGGAGGGCGTCCTCCTGGGCGAGCATTTCGCCGGCTCGGGCGAATTCCAGGAGGACACGGGCGTCGGAGGCGGAACCGGCGTCATGGACTCCGGCGACCGCGCCCGAGACGTCGAAGGCGTCGGTGACGACAGAGGTGTACTGCTCGAAGGTGGCGTCCCAGTCCGCCGTGCGGCCGAGGACGGCGGTGCGCAGAGTCCGCAGCTTCTCTGCGCGCGTGACGAAGCGCTCGACGCGTGCCGCGACGGCGGGCGGAATGCCGTCCGCGGCAGCGACCGTCGTGGCGGTGTCGAGGCGGAGTTCCCGCAGGGCTTCGTCGGTTCGCCGGGCTTCCTGCCGGAGCGCGGTGGCCCGCTCTTCGGAGGGTGCGGCGACCTGGCGGACAGCCGCCCTCCGTTCGGCCTGGAGGGCGGTGACGGTGGTGGAGACGGGTGCGCGCACCTGGGCTTCGAGGCTCTGGAGCTGGCGCAGCCTCGACACGTCCTGTGCGGTGGAGACGGTGGCGAATCCCCAGAGGGCCAGCAGGGAGATGACAGGCACCATCAGAAGGGAGATGACTTTGGCCCGGACGGTCCGGGCGCGGGGCAGGCGGAGCCGGTGCGAGAGGGCGGATCGCGGGGGAATGCCGCTCAGCCGTGCGGTGCGGTCGTGCGGTTCCTGGCCGGTGTGTTCGACCGCGGGGCGCCCGGCGTGTGCGCGTCGCCCGCGGACCGGTTGCGGGGCCGGGGCAGGCGGTGGCGGCGCGGGGGCGGCGCCCTGGTTCCTGCGGGGTGTGCGCATGGCCTCCTCGTTCCGGATGCGGGACTGGGGTGACGGCAGGGTCGTGGGCGGACGGATGGGTGGGGGCGGTTTGTCCGGAGCCCGGCGTTCGGTCCGGATGCCGGGTCCGCTCGGTGGGTTGCGCGGTCCGGCGGACGGCCCGGTCGGGCAGGCGGGATCGGGGTCAGACGGTGGCTGCGGAGGCGGGCGCGGGCGGATCGGCGACCAGGGGATCGCGGGGATCGGTCGGCCGCTCGGCGGAGAGGTGGACGGAGTGCTCCCGCGCCGTCGGAGAGAGAGCGACGAATGCCGCGGTGACGAAGAGGTAGGAACCGAGACCGACAGCGAGGGGAAAGATGAACTGCATGGCGGTGGCCCCGGAGAGGGCGATATCAGTGGACTCCGTCCGTACGCTGACGGCACGCATACCGGTGTAGTGCATGCTGCTGACCGCCGCACCCATCACCAGCGAGGCGACGGCGACCGCGACCGGCGACTTGATGTTGATGGCGGCCCAGAGAGCCGCGGTCGCGGCGACCACCGCGATGACGACGGAGAGTGCGACGAGCATCGGGTCGTAGTGCACCGTGCCGTGCAGCCGCAGGGCGGCCATGCCGAGGTAGTGCATGCTCGCCACGCCCAGGCCGGTGGTGAGTCCGCCGATCAGCAGGGCACCGGCGCGGTTGCGGCCGTAGCCCACACAGAACACACCGATGCCGACGACCAGCATCGCGACGACCAGACTGAGGATGGTGAGGGGAACGTTGTATCGGATGTCTGTCCCGCGGACGGAGAAGCCGAGCATCGCGACGAAGTGCATCGTCCAGATGCCGGTACCGATCGCGGAGGCCGCTGTCAGAAGCCAGTTGCGCCGTGAGGAGCCGCTCGCGGCGAGCGCGCGTACGGTGCAGCGCAGTCCCAGGGCAGCGCCGATCACGGCCATCGCGTACGACAGCACAGGAGTCAGCAAGCCGAAAGATGCGTGGTCCAAGTGTCCCATGGCTCAGGGACGCTAGCCCTGGTAGGGGCACATGCCGGGGGTGCATTTCGAAAGGTGATGGAATATGACAGAGATACGTTCCTGAACGATCGTGCCGAGGTCGAACGTGTGCACCGCGCGGCCGGGTGCGGCACTGAGGGATCATGACCCCATGTCCGACGAGCACACACGTGTCCAGGAGTTCTTCACCGCCCGAGCCGCCGGCTGGGACGCCCGGTTCCGGGGCGACGGACCGGCCTACGCGGCCGCCGTGGGCCGGCTGGGGCTCCACGAGGGGGACACGGTACTGGACGCGGGCTGCGGCACCGGGCGGGCGCTCCCGGCGCTGAGGGCGGTGGTCGGACCCCGGGGCACGGTACTCGGAGTCGATCTGACGTCCGCCATGCTCGCAGCCGCCGTGCGGGCGGGGCGTGACGGCGAAGGGCGACTGCTGCTGGCGGATGTGACCCGGCTGCCATTGCGCGACGGCGTGCTCGACGCGGTCTTCGCCGCGGGCCTGATCGCTCACCTGCCGAGGCCGGAGGTGAATCTGGAGGAGTTGGCGCGGGTGGTGCGGCCGGGAGGGAGGCTCGCCCTGTTCCATCCGATCGGCCGGGCCGCCCTCGCCGCACGTCAGGGACGGCAGCTCACGGCGGACGACCTTCGGACCGAGCCGAACCTCCGAGGGCTGCTCGGCGGTTCGGGTTGGCGGATGACCTCCTACACGGACGAGGGCACGCTGTTTCTCGTGCTGGCGGTCCGCCGGGGCTGAAGCCGGCGATGCGAAGGGCTGAACCCGGTTTCATCGCCCGATGTGCCGACCCAACCGGGGGCGGTCGCAGGGGAGGCAGGGACCCGGACCGGGCGGGTTCTCTGTCCGGAGGGCGCCCCGCCCGCTGCCGGTGAGGCACCGCGCGCCGGAGCCGTTTACTCCTAATGGGCGTGGAGCCACCGCTGCGCGGGGATGGAAGAGGTGAAAGATCGGTGGCGGCGGCCGCCGCCCCTGGGGAAGGTGGTCCGGGTGTTCAGGAGACTCCGCAGGTTCCGCAGGTCCCTCGTACGGCGCCCGGAGACGGGACCGGTCACCCCGTCCCCCTCGCGGCGGCACAATGTCTTCGAGGCCGCCGCGTCGTATGTGTCGGGATGCGCCGAAGACGATCAGGACCAGATGGACACGGCCATGACCTGGGTGTCGCCGGAGGCGCTGTCCTTCGGGATAAACGAGCTGGCGTGCCGTGCGGTCATCGTGCTCGCCCGGGAGCGGGACGAGTCCCCCCAGGAGGTCGCCCGCAACCTCCTCGGCCTGCCCGCCGGCTGAAGCACCCGCCCCACCCGGGTGGTTGTGCCCTTTTCGCCGTACAAGAGGTCTCGACGTCCGGGTTACTCACTGGTTAAGGTGCGCCGACGAGCGATCGGACAGGCACGATCGGGCAGGGAGAAGTGATGTGACCGGGCCGGAGGAAACCGTCGACGACGACGCGCTGTATGTGCTGACCGCCGTGCTTCTGACGCCGGCGCAGTTCCCGAGCGTGCTCGGTGACGACTTCCCCGCCGCGTGCGCCGCACTCGGCCTTGAGGCGTACGCCGATGGATACGGGCTGGTGCTGGGCCAGGACTACGGTGGTGCGCGCTGGACCGTGGCGATCGACGATGTCTCGATGGTCGCCGTCGCCATCGCGTCGTGGGACTGCGGTATGGACCACGACCTGTCCCCCGACGAGCGCACGGTGGTCAGCGCCCTGCCCGGCTGGCCGCTGGCTCTCGCGGTCGCCGCGCCGGGGCTGCCGGAGCCGCATGACCCGGCGCCCGGGGAGTGCGACGGCCTGACTCCCCTCGCCCCGCCGGACAGTGAGGCATGGGGGCCGGCGCAGCGGCGGCTCGGTGCCGACGAGATCGCGCTCCAGTGGGCCGAGTGGCGTCGGCAGATCGCCGATGATGTCGCTCTTCCCCCGGCCGGAGCGTCCGAGGGACAGGACGGGGAGGACGTCCAGGAGGAGTCGGGGCAGCCTCATCCCGGGCTGAGGCGGGCGCTGGAGTCGGCTCGCGGATATGTGGAGTCGCCGCCGCCCGTGGGGCGGATCCGCTCCGGCTTCGCGCCCGGCGGCGCGCGTACCCTGCGCGCCGACGGACCGGGCTGGTCCATGGTCGCCAGAACCGACGACATCGCCTTCTTCCTGCTCGACGAGGAGCCCGGCGAGGTGCTCCCGCTGGGCCGGGGGCCCGAGCTGCCGGGGCTCCTCGAAGCACTCGAAGCGATGGCCGTCCGGCCGTACTAGCCCTCGCGCCGAGGAGTGCCGGACCGAAAATGTTCGCCGACTTCCTCCCGTCCGGGAGACGGGCATCGGCAGCTTAGAGCGCCGTTGCCGCCGAAGTCCCGGACGGACGAGACGGTCCGCAGGACAGATTTCCGGGGAGCCGGAGGCTCGGCGCGGAGGGCGGGCCGGTCCGTACCGTCGTCCTGGGGCCCTGCCCTCGCCCCCGCGTGTCGCCCGAGCGACCGCCGGGCCTGCGCCCCCACGGCCATGTACGGCTCACCCGCCGCGCTCCGGAGGCGGCCCGAGCCCGGTTGCGCCCTGCCGTCCGGAGTCGTCACGGTACACGCTCACTCCGGCCGTGTGGGCCGGGCGCGTCGCCCACGCTTCCGGACCACGACCGCCACACGCGCTCGTAAGGTCCCGTCCCCACCGCGCCCGGCGCCCGTACCGCTTCCGCGATCCAGGGCTCGCTTGTGTCGTGCTTCCCCGTCCGGGTCCGGGTCGGGCCCGCCTGCGGATCGTCACCCGACGGGCGACCTGTTCCTCGGGGCCCCGGGAGGGCCCGGACGCCGGGCACAGCGGCCCGGCCGCCTCCTCGGCGGCCGGGCAACGGCTTCACCCCCGGTGCCGTACGCGCCTCACCCGGACCGACCCGGACGCCGCCCGGCGCGGGCAGGTCCCGCGGCGGGCGGACAGGGAAAGCCGGCCGGTCTGCGTGGTGCGTTCAGCGGCCGATCTCCTTGCGGGAGATCCTGCGCAGCCTGCGGCGCTGCCCGGGGTCGAGCGCCAGATACGCCACGGTGGGCACTCCGAGCACGACCAGCAGGGAGAACCAGAACCCGATCAACGGCATCAGAAGAAGGCCGACGGCCACTCCCCCGATGACGAGCTTCGTACGTGTCGACATCTCGACGCCTCCTCGCGCGGCCCAGGGGCCGTTCCTGCCGGTGGAACGTACGGGAATACCGCACAGTTCCACTATGCGTCGGACCGCAGCGGTTCGCCGACCTCGTGCATGTGGTTCAGCGCCTGCCGGTAGGACTCGGCGAGCCCCGTTTCCGTGTACGGGATGGAGAGCGACCGGCAGTGGGCGCGTACGAGCGGCTGGGCGAGCCTGAGGTGGGGGCGGGGCATGCTCGGGAAGAGGTGGTGCTCGATCTGGTAGTTCAGACCGCCCAGCAGCCAGTCGGTGACCGGGCCGCCCCGGACGTTGCGCGAGGTCAGGACCTGTCGGCGCAGATGACCCCAGCGCTCGCCGCTCTCCTCGTCGGGCATCTCCATCCCCTTGTGGTTCGGCGCGAAGGCCATGCCCAGATGGAGCCCGAGCAGCATCTGGTGGACGAGGGCGAAGACCAGTGCCCGGCCGAGGGTCATGGTGCTCAGCAGCAGCACGGCGTACGCAGCGACATGGACGAGGAGGAGTACGGCCTCCACGCCCCGGCTCCGGGCCGCCCGGCTCGATCCGCTCCCCTGCCCCGCCGTGCCCCGGGAGAACACCGCGCGGAAGCCGTAGACCTTGAGCGCGATGCCTTCGAGAGTCGTGAGCGGGAAGAACAGCCAGGCCTGATGGCGGGTGAGCCAGCCGCGGAACCCGGTGCGCCCGACGGCCTGCTTCTGGGTGAAGACGAGGATGTCCGCAACGACATCGGGGTCCTTGTCGATGTGGTTCGGGTTGGCGTGGTGGCGGTTGTGCTTGTCGTTCCACCACTCCTGACTCATCCCGAGCAGCAGATTGGCGTGGACGAGCTGGGTCATCCGGCTCCTGCGGCGGTTCCCGGTGATCTGCGCGTGCCCCGCGTCATGGCCGAAGAAGGCGGCCCGGGTGGAGAACAGAGCCAGTAGCGGCGCGAGCAGGATCACCCACCAGGAACCTCCGGCGAGGGCGATCCCGCTGACGACGGCGGCGAGGGCGAGCAGATTGACGGTGATACCGCGTATGTACCAACCGGTGCGGTGCTCCAGAAGTCCCTGTTCCCTGACGACCCGCAGAAGGGGTGCGAACTCACTGCCGGTGTTCCGCGCGGTCGACGTCTCCGGGGCGGTCGGGACCGCCCGCGGTTCCCTGGCGGAGGCGGCGGTGGCCTGAGGCATGGAAGTCTCCGGTCTGTGGGCCGTGCGCGGTGCTCGCGCGACTGCTCTGACCTGAGCAAACGTAGGTTTGCGGGGCCTTTCCGGGGAATGACGCCACCCCCCGGGCCCCACCGGGGGCAATCCCACTGCCGGGGGTGGTGCTGAGTACACCCGCCCCGCCGCGCGGGCATGCGCGAGCCGATACCCAGGGATTTGTGAGTCGAATCACAGCACTGAAGGTCACGCCAGAGCGAGTCGTCGAGTACCCTCGGCGACTCTCAGTTGCTCCAGTAGTCAAATTTGAGGAACTCGGTCATCGCTGTGCACAGACCCTCCGCGGCATCCACCTTCCCGGCCGCCGGATCCCCTCTTGCCCCCTCGCCGTCCGACACCTCCCGCACCGCCCGCCCCGGCCCCCGCGCCGACTCTCCCGCCGCTTCCGGCGGACCTCACACCACCCCCGGCAGCCCCCGCCCGGCCGCCGACGGCTCTACGGCCGCTCTCGCCCGCTGCCCCGCCGTTTTCCTGCCGGGCGATCCCGCCCGGTCCGGCCGGATGGCGTTCTGGCACCCCGGGGCGACCCCACCCGAACTCCCCGGTGGAGCCACCGAGTCGCTGACCGTGGTCGCGGACGACGCCCGCCCGCACACGGTGTCCGCCGTGGTGCTGCCGGTGGGGGACGCCCTGCCGCTGCTGACCAGGGCACGGTTGGACACGGACGCTTCGCCCGCCGTCGCGTTCTGGGGCTCCGCGGCCGTCCTCGCACTGCACCTGGTGGCCCGGGGGCTGCTGTTGCCCGGACTGAGCGCCTCCGATCACGACGCCTGGCGGGTCGGGCCGCTGACGCCCGAGGACGTGGAGCGGATCCGTACGCTCGCCGCGTCGATGCCGCCCGCGGCCCACGCCGTACCGCTCGGCGCGCCGCCGGTCATCTCTCCGGGCCCGGGGGCCGCCGCCGGGACCGAGGCCGAACGGGACGGACCCGTACTGCTGCCGGAGCCGGAGCGTCTGCTGCGGTCGTTCCTGGACGCCGTCGCGGACGGTCTGCCGCGTTCGCCCGCGGCCGCGATCGCGGCGGGCGGCCCCGCCTTCGCGGCCCGGGAGCCGCTGCACCTGCCCGCCGGGCGGACCTGGGCGGCCGACATCGCCGCCGGTCACGACGCCGGTGTCCGGCTCTCGCTGCGTATCGAACTCATCGGGGCCGGGGCGGTGGACGCCGATGCCGGGGACCCGGACACCGGGGCCGCACACGACGCCCCCGGCGAAGCGGCTCCGGGCTTCCGGGCCGTCCTCCAGATGCACAGCGTCAGCGATCCCGCCGTTGTCGCCGACGCCGCGGACGTCTGGGCGAGCGGCGACCAGAAGGCGGCCCCGGGAGCCGGTTTCGGGCCGCGCGCCCGGATGGACGCGCTCCTCGCGCTGCGCCGTGCCGCGCGGGCGTGGACTCCGCTCACCCCCCTGCTCCACGCCGCGGTTCCCGACACGATCGAACTCGCCGACGAGGAGATCGCCGAGCTGCTCGGCGACGCCGCCCGCGCCCTCGCGACGAGCGGTATGCAGGTGCACTGGCCGAAGCAGCTCGCGCACCGGCTCACCGCGCGTGCCGTGATCGGCCCGCCGGACGAAGACTCCGGCACCGTCGACGAGTCGGGGCTGCCGTCGTTCCTGTCGGCGGACGCGCTGCTGGCCTTCAACTGGTCGTTCGCACTGGGCGGCCGGCAGCTGTCCCGTGAGGAACTGGACCGGCTCGCCCAGGCGAACCGCCCCCTCGTCCGGCTGCGTGACCAGTGGGTCCTCGTCGACCCGGAGGAGGTCGGGCGCGCCCGCGCGAGCCAGGACCGCAAGCTGTCCCCGGTGGAGGCGCTGGGTGCCGTACTCACCGGCTCGGCCGAGGTCGACGGCCGGCGGGTCGACGTCGGGGCGTCGGGCTGGGTGGCCCGCCTGCGCGACCGGCTCGCCAACCCCGAGGGCGGTGCCCAGGAGATCGGCCCGCCCGCGGCACTCGCCGCCACCCTGCGCGACTACCAGCTGCGCGGGCTGAACTGGCTGAACCGGATGACCTCCCTCGGCCTCGGCGGCTGCCTCGCCGACGACATGGGACTCGGCAAGACGATCACGCTCATTGCGCTCCATCTGCACCGGCAGACCGACCCGTCGGCCGCGGGCCCCACCCTGGTCGTCTGCCCGACGTCGCTGATGGGCAACTGGCAGCGGGAGATCGAGAAGTTCGCGCCCGGGACGGCCGTACGCCGATTCCACGGCGCGTCCCGCGATCTGGAGGGGCTCGGCGAAGGGTCGCCCGGCGAGTTCGTGCTCACCACGTACGGCACCATGCGGCTCGACGCCGACCGGCTCGGTGAGGTCGCGTGGGGCATGGTCGTCGCCGACGAGGCGCAGCACGTCAAGAACCCGTACTCCGCGACGGCCCGGCAGCTGCGCACCATCGGCGCCAGGGCGCGCGTGGCACTGACCGGAACGCCGGTGGAGAACAATCTCTCCGAGCTGTGGGCGATCCTCGACTGGACCACTCCCGGGCTGCTCGGCCGCCTCGCCGGCTTCCGCGCGCGATACGCCCGGGCGGTCGAGGGCGGCGGGGATCCCGCGGCGGCCCAGCGGCTGGCCGCCTTGGTGCGGCCGTTCCTCCTGCGCCGGCGCAAGTCCGATCCGGGCATCGCGCCCGAACTGCCGCCGAAGACGGAGACCGACCGGACCGTCTCCCTCACCGTCGAACAGACCGGCCTGTACGAGGCGGTGGTACGGGAGACCCTGGACGCCATCTCGGCGGCCGACGGGATGGAACGGCGCGGTCTCGTGATGAAGCTGCTCACCGCGCTCAAGCAGATCTGCAACCACCCGGCGCAGTACCTGAAGGAGGAGCGGCCGAGGATCCCGGACCGCTCGGGCAAGCTGGAGCTGCTGGACGAACTCCTCGACACCATCCTGGCCGAGGAGGCGAGTGTGCTCGTCTTCACCCAGTACGTGCAGATGGCACGGCTGCTGGAGCGGCATCTGGCGGCACGCGGTGTCCGGACGCAGCTGCTGCACGGCGGTACGCCGGTCGCGGAGCGCGAGGCGATGGTGAACCGGTTCCAGGACGGTGAGGTTCCGGTCTTCCTGCTGTCGCTGAAGGCCGCGGGCACCGGGCTCAATCTCACCCGTGCCGGTCATGTCGTGCACTTCGACCGCTGGTGGAATCCGGCCGTCGAGGCACAGGCCACCGACCGGGCGTACCGCATCGGCCAGACCCAGCCGGTGCAGGTCCACCGGCTGATCGCCGAGGGGACGATCGAGGACCGGATCGCCGGCATGCTGGCGCGCAAACGGGAGCTGGCGGACTCGGTGCTCGGCTCCGGCGAGGCGGCCCTGACGGAGCTGACGGACGCGGAGCTGGCGGAGCTGGTGGAACTGCGAGGGGGCGGGGCCCGATGAACGATCACTTCGACGAGGACGGCGAACAGAGCGAGCACGACGGCCGCGAGGGGTTCGGCGGACCCGAAGGGCCGGACGGGAGCCGTGATGACGGCGAGAAGACGTTCGCCGCGCTGCCCCCCGTCCACGGCCGGGGTTTCGCCCGGTCGTGGTGGGGCCAGACCTGGCTGAAGGCACTGGAGGACACGGCTCTCGACTCGGAGCAGCTGAAGAAGGGCCGCCGGCACGCGCGGGAGGGCTCGGTCGGAGCGGTGTCGGTACGTCCGGGCCGGATCACCGCGGTCGTCCGGGACCGGGACGGCACCGGGCAGCGCGGCGATGTGCTGCTCCAGGAGCTGAGCGACGCGGAGTGGGACCGCTTCCTCGACATGGCGGTCGACCGGGCGGAGCACATCGCCGCGCTGCTGGACCGCGAGATGCCACCGCATCTGGTCGAGGACGCGGCGGCCGCCGGGGTCGAACTGCTGCCGGGGATCGGGGACCTGGAGCCCGAGTGCGGCTGCGGGGCCTGGGACCTGTGTCCGCACACGGCGGCCCTGTGCTACGCGGTGGCGCGCCTGCTCGACCAGGATCCGTTCGTCCTGCTGCTGATGCGGGGGCGCGGCGAACGGCGGCTGCTGGACGAGCTCCAGGCGCGCAGTGTCTCGCGGGCGGCCGCCGGCATGCCCGAGGAGGCGCCGGAGCCGGAAGGGGTGCCTGCCGGCGAGGTCTTCGCGGCAGCGGGCGTCCTGCCTCCGCTGCCCCTTCCGCCGCCGCTGCCCGACGCGCCGGGGCAGCCGCCGTCGCTGCACACGGAGGCCGACCCGGCTCCGGGCGTCGATCCGGACGCGCTGGAGTTCCTGGCCTCGGACGCGGCCGTACGGGCCCACCGGATGCTCGCCAAGGCGCTCGCGCCGGGTCACGGCCGGCAGCCGGTGGAAGCCGGGCTGACGCCGGATGAGGACGCGGTACGGATGGCGGCTTCGGTTCCCGGGCCGGTGATCGCGGGCCGTCTCGCGGCGGGCACCCGGCGGCAGCGGGCCGAGCTGGAGCTGGCCGTACGCGCCTGGAACACGGGCGGCCCGGCGGCGCTCACCGTGCTCGACGACACATGGACGCCCGGGCCGCAGGCGCTCGCGCGCGCGTCGGCGGTACTGGACGGCGCGTGGGAAGCGGCGGACCGGCCGCGGCTGCGGGCGTCGGGCGCGGGCCGCTGGACGGTCGTGGGAGCGGACGCCCAGTTGCGCCTCGGAGGCGACGGCCGCTGGTGGCCGTACCGCAAGGAGAAGGGCCGCTGGGCCCCGGCCGGTCCGGCCGACCACGATCCGGCGGCCGCGCTGGCGGGCGTGGTGGCCGGGAGCGACTGACCGCGCGCGGCCGAGGAGCGCGCCCTCGGGCGCGCTCCGGGCGCCCCCTGTGCCGGCACCGGAGCACCGAGTGCGCGGCTGCCCGGCTCTGCCGTGCCGTCCTGCCGTCGTGCCGTCGGAACCTCTGAGACCGCGTCTGTCGTGGTGAGAGGCGATCTTCAGGCCGTGGCAGGGAGCGGGTACGTGGGGTCGGACTGTTCCGGACGGGCTGTGGGACATCGCGAAGCCGCTGATGCCGCAGTGGCAGGTGCGGTCGCGGGGCGGGGGAGACACGGGCTACAGGGGCTCACGGTCCGGGGAGGCGCCGTCTGGAGGGCCCGGCCCGCTCCCTGGTCGCGGGAGCAGCGGTCCACCCCGGGGCCCGGCGCCCCGGGGCCCGACGGGCTCCGGCCCCCGGACGGATCCCGGCCGTACCCGGCCCACGGGCGGGTCGACGGTCACACCCGCGCCGCCAACGGCCCACGGGCAGGGCCCCGGGGGCCCAACCGCGCCCCAACTCGGCCCCGTCTCCGGTGGATTGATGTGTCATCAAACCTTTCCCCGGGCTTCCCCAGGGCGCGTCACAGTCGTACCGTGGACCCCGCTCGGGCCGGACCGGTCGGGACCGGCTCACGCCTCCCGCCGGACCGGCCCGGGACCAGACCGCGCGCGGCCCCGGAAGCCGGACCGCCCGACCGCCCGACCGCCCGGGACAGGAAAGCCGTCGCCCGGAGAGCCGTACGCCCCCTGGCCGACCACCTTCGTGGCTCCGGGTCCTTCTGGGCCGGTCGGGCGAAAGCCCGGCCCCGGCGTGCGACACCGCCGTCGTCCCGCCCGCGGTATCGCGGGGAGAGGCAGCCGACGGGAGATCCTCGGGACGGCCTCCGCGCCGATGCGGAGGGCCCTTCCCCCCTCCCCCGCTTCCGAGTCCGCACCAGGAGACGCCCGATGGACCGCAGAAGACTGCTCCGGGGTGCCGCCGTGACCGCCGCCGCCGGTGCGCTGCTGCCTGCGGTCCGCGCGCGGGCCGCCACCGCCCGCCGCCGTCCCGGGCGCGCCGACGCCCGGACCACGGTGTCCGCCGGGGCGGATGTCGACCACCCCTCCGCCCTCTGGATGCCGGCCGCTGCGGACAACTACACGGAGGCCGAACGCCCTTCCGGGTATCCCGTCGACCTCGTCGTGGTCCATGTCGCCCAGGAGACCTTCGCCGACACCGTCGCCGTCTTCCGGGACCCGGCGCGAGGGGTGTCCGCGCACTACGTGGTCCGCTCGGCGGACGGGCAGATCGCCCAGTGCGTACGGGAGCGGAACATCGGCTGGCACGCGGGCAACTGGGACTACAACACGCGCAGCGTCGGCATCGAGCACGAGGGCTGGACCGACCGGCCCGCCTCTTTCACCGACGCGCTCTACGAGAAGTCGGCGGCGCTCACCGCCGCGATCTGCGACCGGTACGCGATTCCCAGGGACCGTGCGCACATCATCGGCCACCGAGGTGCCCGGTTCCACGCACACCGACCCCGGCCCGCACTGGGACTGGGAGCGCCACCTCCGTCTCGTGAACGCCTCCTGATCGCCGGATCCTGCGCGCAGCGTCACCCGAAACGTTTCTGAAGGTTCCTCAAACGCTTGTCGCGCCCGCCCGCCTGGGTCACGATATGGGCCTGGGAGGCCGAGTTGAGCGACGCATGGGTGGCTCTGGAGCCGGGCGCGGACCCGGCGGAGCGGATCGCCGCGCTCCGCCGGGCGCACGACGCGTATCTGACCGCGGGCAGGGTCGAGCGGCCGGTGCGTTCCGTGGTGGCCGACTCCTGGCGCCGGTCGGCCCGGGCGCGGGTGAGCCCGGAGACCACGGTGGCCGTCGAACTGGACGCCGACGCGCTCACCGCCTACCGCGAGAGCCATCCTCTGGCGCGGGTGATGCCGCTGGTCAGGGAGCTGATGGGCGCCTATGCGACGGACGGCGAACATCTGGTGGCACTCTGCGACGCGCACGGCCGGCTGCTGTGGGTGGAGGGTCCGCTCGCCACGCGCCGCAAGGCCGACGCGATGAACTTCGTGCCCGGTGCCCGCTGGGCCGAGACGGTCGCCGGGACGAACGCGCCCGGTACGGCGATCACCGTGGACCGGCCCGTACAGGTGTTCGCGGCCGAGCACTTCTGCCGACCGGTGCAGGCGTGGACCTGCGCGGCCGCCCCGATCCACGATCCGGCGACCGGGCGGGTCCTCGGCGCGGTGGACATCACGGGCGGTGACCGGCTCGCCCATCCGCACAGCCTCGCCTTCGTGGGGGCGGTCGCACGGGCCGCCGAGTCCCAGCTCGCGCTGCTCGCGCCCGCGCCCACGGCGGGGAGCGTGCAATTATCCGCACTGGGCCGGGACGAGGCGCTGCTGGTCGTCGACGGGCGCAAAGTGCGTCTGAGCCGGCGCCACAGCGAGATACTGGTCCTCCTCGCGCACCGCCCGGAGGGCGTCGGCGGTGACGAACTGCTGACGGAGCTGTACGAGGACGAGTCGGTCACCCCGGTCACCCTGCGGGCGGAGCTGTCCCGGCTGCGCGGCCTCCTCGGCTCCGAGCTGCTGCGCTCCCGGCCGTACCGGATCGCCGCCCAGGTCGACACGGACTTCGACACGGTGGCGCGGAGGCTGGCGTCCGGAGCCGTCACGGGCGCGCTCAGCGCGTACACCGGCCCGCTGCTGCCCGCCTCGGGCGCCCCCGCGGTCGTACGGCTGCGCCGCCGTCTGGAAGACCAGCTCAGGGCGGCCCTAATCGCCCGCGGCGACCCCGGACTGCTGGCGGACTGGGCGTACAGCCCCTGGGGCGAGGACGATCTGCGGGTCTGGCGTGCCCTGGCGTCCGTGCTCCCCGCCTCCCAGCGTCCGGCCGCGCTGGCACGGGTGCGGGAGATCGATGCCTGGCAGGGCGGGTGACGCTCTGGTGCGCGCTGGCCGGCGGCACGGCCCCACGCGGGGTCGTCATGGCCGTCCGGCGCCGCGGGACGGCGCGGCGTCCGGGCGTTGCGGAGGCGGCGGACCGCCCGGACGACCTCTCCCGCACTGCGCGCGGCGCTCGGAGTACTTACTGTCGGCTGGTGGAGTACCGGGGGCCTTCCGGGTGAGGAGTCCGGGTGCCCGAGTGTCCGAGACCGGAGGAGTCACCCATGCCGGAGCTGTTCATCGGAGGCCGCTGGACCTCCGCGCTCGACGGGCAGGTGCGGGAGATCCGCTGCCCCGCGGACGGCACGCTCGTCGCGGCCGTCGACGAGGCCGGGCCGAAGGACGCGGCCGCCGCGATCGCCGCCGCCCGTGACGCGTTCGACCGCGGGCCGTGGCCGCACACCCCGGCCGCCGAGCGCGGGAGGCTGCTGCTGCGGGTGGCGGAACTGCTGGAGCGGGACAAGGACGTGTTCGCGCGGGCGGAGTCCCTGGACACGGGGAAGCGGCTCGTCGAGAGCGAGTACGACATGGACGACATCGCGAAGTGCTTCCGCTACTTCGGCGATCTGACAGCGTCGGGCGGCGGTGGCCGGATCGTCGACACGGGGAACCCGGAGGCGGACAGCCGGGTGGTGCACGAGCCGGTGGGCGTCTGCGCGCTGATCACCCCGTGGAACTATCCGCTGCTGCAGACGGCGTGGAAGGTCGCCCCGGCGCTGGGCGCCGGCAACACCTTCGTCCTCAAGCCCAGCGAGCTGACCCCGCACACCGCCGTGCTGCTGATGCGGACGCTGACCGAGGCGGGGCTGCCCGGCGGGGTCGCCAATCTGGTCCTGGGCGCGGGCCCCACGGCGGGTGCCCCGCTCACCGAGGACCCGCGCGTGGACCTGGTGTCCTTCACGGGCGGGCTGCTCACGGGCCGCCGGATCATGGCGGCGGCGGCGCCGACCGTGAAGAAGGTCGCGCTGGAGCTGGGCGGGAAGAACCCGAACATCGTCTTCGCGGACGCCGACTTCGACACCGCGGTCGACTACGCCCTCACCGCCGTCTTCCTCCACTCGGGCCAGGTCTGCTCGGCGGGCGCGCGGCTGCTCGTCCAGGACGAGCTGCACGACCGGTTCGTGGAGGCGGTGGTGGCGGGGGCGCGGGAGATCCGGCTCGGCGGCCCGTTCGACCGCAACGCCAGGTCCGGGCCGCTGATCTCCGCGGCGCACCGCGAGAAGGTCGAGGCGTATGTGGCGGCCGGGCTCGCCGAGGGCGCGGTGCTGCGCTGCGGCGGCGGGCGCCCGGACGATCCCGGTCTGCGCGACGGCTTCTACTATCTGCCGACCGTGCTCGACGAGTGCACCCCGGACATGTCGGTGGTGCAGGACGAGTCGTTCGGCCCGGTGCTGACGGTCGAGCGGTTCCGGGACGAGGAGGAGGCCGTCGCGCTCGCCAACGACACTGTGTACGGGCTGGCCGGGGCGGTCTGGTCCCAGGACGTGGGCCGTGCCCACCGGGTGGCGTCCCGGCTGCGGGCAGGCACCGTATGGATCAACGACTTCCATCCGTACGTCCCGCAGGCCGAGTGGGGCGGGATGAAGCAGTCCGGCTTCGGGCGGGAGCTGGGCCCCTCGGGACTGGCCGAGTACCAGGAGTCGAAACACATCTGGCGTAATCTCGCCCCGCGTCCCCAGCGGTGGTTCTCATGACCGACCGGGACGGCGCGGGCACCCGGGACACCACCGGCCCCGGGAACGCGGGAGCCCGGGAGCACCGGGGCCGGGAGGACGACGAGGCGCTCGGCGCGCTCGGCTACCGGCCGGAGCTGAAACGCACCCTCGGCAATTTCCACACCTTCGCCGCCGGGATCAGCTACATCTCCATCCTGACGGGCACGTTCCAGCTGTTCTACTTCGGCGTCGCGTTCGGCGGGCCCGCCTACTGGTGGTCGTGGCCGCTGGTGTTCGGCGGTCAGCTGATGGTGGCGCTCTGTTTTTGTGAGCTGGCCGCCCGCTATCCGGTCGCCGGATCGGTCTACAACTGGGCCAAGAGCATGGGCGGCCCCCACGTGGGGTGGCTCGGCGGCTGGATGATGCTGACGGCCACCATGGTGACGCTGGCGGCCGTGGCACTCGCGTACCAGGTCACGCTGCCGCGGATCGACGACTGGTTCCAGTTCGTCGGGGACGGCTCGGGTGCCTCCGCCGCCGAGAACGCCGTCCTCCTCGGCTCGGTCCTGATCCTCTTCTCCACGCTGGTCAACGCCTTCGGGGTCAAACTGATGGCCCGGATCAACTCGGCGGGCGTGTTCGTCGAGCTGATCGCCGCTGTCACCCTGGTGATCCTGCTGGCGGCGCACATCACCCGCGGCCCGAGCGAGGTCCTCACCGACACCTACGGGCTCGGCGGCGACTACGACCTCGGCTACTTCGGCGCGTTCCTGACGGCGTCGCTGGCCTCGGCGTATGTGATGTACGGGTTCGACACGGCGTCCTCGCTGGGCGAAGAATCGCACGACCCGAGCCGCAACGCCCCCCGGGCCATTCTGCGCGCGCTGATCGCGTCGTTCCTCATCGGCGGGCTGATTCTGCTGTTCGCCCTGATGGCGGTGCCGGATCTGGCCGCGAAGGAGCTGTCGACGGGCGGCCTCCAGTACGTCGTCCTGGAGACCCTCGGCTCGACGGTCGGCGAGATCGTGCTGTGGTGCGTCGTCGTCGCGATCACGGTCTGTGTGCTGGCGGTCCAGGCCGCGGGCATCCGGCTGATGTTCGCGATGGCCCGCGACAACAACCTTCCGGCCGGATCGCATCTCGCCCGGGTCAGCCCCCGCTTCCGGACCCCGGTCGTGCCCGCCGTGGTGATAGGCGTCGTGGGTGTCGTCATCCTGGTGATCAACGTCAATCAGCCGCAGATCTTCTCGGTGATCACCAGCATCGCCATCATCATGATCTATCTGGCCTATCTGCTGGTCACCGCGCCGATGCTGATCCGGCGGCTGCGCGGCACCTGGCGGCCCGCCGAGGGGAAGTTCTCACTCGGCCGCTTCGGGCTGCCCGTCAACGTTCTCGCGGTGGTGTGGGGGGCGGCGATGTCGCTCAACCTGGCCTGGCCGCGCGCCGAGGTCTACAACGCGACGGGTCCCCAGCACTGGTATCTGCGCTGGGGCGCCTTCCTGTTCATCGGCGTCGTCGCGCTCGGCGGCTTCGCCTACTACTGGTTCGTGCAGCGGCACCGTACCGGCGTACTGGAGGAGCACCGCGCGCTCGCGCCGGAGCCCCCCGCGTCCCCGGGATCCCCCGAATCCCCCCTGCCCTCCGTCTGAGGCGTTTCCCCCGCCCTCCGGCCCCTTTCACCGGACTTCCACGATCCCGTCCTGGAGACACGATGCCCGCACACAGCAGCAGCCCTGCCGACGAGTACGACTACGTGGTGGTCGGCGGCGGTACGGCGGGAGCCGTCATCGCCGCCCGCCTGTCCGAGGACCCCGGGGTCAGCGTGTGCGTCCTGGAGGCGGGGCCGTCCGACGTCGGCGACGAGAGCGTCCTGCGGCTCGACCGGTGGATGGAGCTGCTGGAGTCGGGCTACGACTGGGACTACCCCGTCGAACCGCAGGAGCGCGGCAACAGCTTCATGCGGCACGCCCGCGCCAAGGTCCTCGGCGGCTGCTCGTCGCACAACTCCTGTATCGCGTTCTGGGCCCCGGCCGAGGATCTCGACGAGTGGGCGGCCCTGGGCGCGACCGGCTGGAGCGCCGAGGACTGCTTCCCGCTCTACCGGCGCCTGGAGACCAATGACGCGCCGGGCGCGCACCACGGCCGCTCGGGCCCGGTCACCATCCGTACCGTACCGCCGGACGACCCGTGCGGCGCCGCGCTGCTGGAGGCGTGCGCGGCGGCGGGCATCCCGACCACACCGTTCAACAGCGGTACGACGGTGGTGCGGGGCGCCCACTGGTTCCAGATCAACGCGCTGCCCGACGGCACCCGCTGCTCGGCGTCGGTCGCCTATCTGCATCCCGTCATGGGCAGCCGGCCCCGCCTCGACGTACGGACCGGGCTCCAGGCCAAGCGGCTGCTGTTCTCCGCCGACGGGCGGTGCGAGGGTGTGGAGTATCTGGAGCCGGACACCATTCACAGCGGTTCGGTACGGGCACGGCGCGAGGTGATCGTCTGCTGCGGGGCCATCGACTCACCGAAGCTGCTGATGCTGTCGGGCATCGGACCGGCCGGGCATCTGCGCGAGACGGGCGTGGAAGTCCGGGTGGACTCCCCCGGCGTCGGCTCCCATCTCCAGGACCACCCGGAGGGGGTGATCATGTGGGAGGCGAAGCGCCCCATGGTCACCTCGTCCACCCAGTGGTGGGAGATCGGCATCTTCACCGGGACCGAACCGGGTCTCGACCGGCCGGATCTGATGTTCCACTACGGCTCGGTGCCGTTCGACATGAACACCTACCGACGCGGCTATCCGACCTCCGACAACGCGTTCTGTCTCACTCCGAATGTGACCCGGGCGCGCTCGACGGGCACGGTACGGCTGCGGACGCGGGACTTCCGCGACAAGCCGAAGGTCGATCCCCGCTACTTCACCCATGAGCACGACATCCGGGTGATGACCCACGGGCTGCGGCTGGCACGCGAGATCGTGGCACAGTCCCCGATGGCGGGGTGGGCGGGCCGGGAGCTGGCCCCGGGGCCGGCGCTCCGGTCGGACGACGAGCTGTTCTCGTACATCCGGGAGACCCACAACACGGTCTATCACCCGGCGGGAACCGTGCGGATGGGCGCGGCCGACGACACCGACTCCCCGCTCGACCCGCAGCTGCGGGTGAAGGGGGTACGGGGGCTGCGGGTGGCGGACGCGTCGGTGATGCCGTTTCTGCCGGCGGTCAACCCGTGCATCACGACGATGATGATCGGCGAGAAGTGCGCGGACATGATCCGTACGGGCTGATCCGCCGGCGAGATCGCGTCCGGTGTTCCGGGCGCGCAACCCCGCTGCAACGTCCCTGCTTCGCCGTCTTCGGGACGCTCGCCGTCGTCTGCGCCTCGCTCTGCTACATGCCGCTGTTCGCCGTGCCGCTGCGCGGTCTCGCGCCCGAGCACGTGGGCGTGGGCAGCGCCGTGATCGTCTTCGGCGGCCAGGTCGCCGGCATGGTCGCTCCGCCCGTCATGGGTGTCCTCGCCGACGCGATCTCCTTCCAGGCCGCCTTCGCCTCTACCTCGACGATCCGGACGCGGCGATCCACGACGTCACCGGGTTCAACCCCTCCGTCGCCGGGGCAGCGGGAGAGATCATCTCCACCGCGGGCGACCTGAACCACTTCTTCGGGGCACTTCTCGCAGGCCGGGTCCTCCCCGCCCGGCAGCTCGCAGCGATGCTCAACGGAGTCCCGGACGGCAACGGGCCGGAGCACACCCGGCCGGCCGGACCCGGCGATGGCAGGACCGCCGCCTCCGCCTCCTCCTACGGCCTCGGTTTCCGCTCCGGCACGCTGTCCTGCGGGGTGACCGTCTGGGGTCACGGCGGTCAGGTCCCCGGTTCCCTGTCCAGGACCGCGGCGACCCGTGGCGGCGACCATGTCCTCACCCTCAACCGAAACGGAGACCGGGGAGACCAGAAACTGGAGGACGCGGTGCTGGAGGCGGAGTTCTGCGGCTCCTCCGCAGCAGGGCGCCGACCCGGTCGTGCCCGTAGCGGATGACCGCCGGCGGACACGGTGAGCAGACCGGTGTGCGAAGTGCCCGCGGGAACATTCGATCCCCCTGCGCGCTGGACGCCCCCCAGGGGCGGGGCACGTCCGCGTGCCTCCCGCAGGTGTGTCGGGTGCCTCTCGCGCTGGTGTACGGAGCCCTTCCCGGAGGCGGTATCACCCGTACGGTCCTTTCTGTCCGGCTCCTGGACAACGGCGGGCTTCCCAGGGGCATCCTGGCCCTCCGGGGGATCCCGGGAACGGGGACCGCCGGGCCCGGTGGTGTCACCGGAAGCACGGGGCGCCGGGAGTGGGGGGCGGACTCCGGTCCGCCGGTGGCCCAGCGGTCGGCGGTCCGCGGTCGGGAGGGTCCTCACCGAGTCGTGCGAAGGAGAACGGTTTGCGGAGCCTGACCTTTGTCGTCGGTACGGGGCGCAGCGGGTCGACCGCTCTGTCCCGGATCGTCAACGAGCATCCGGACGTCCTCAGCCTCAATGAGCTGCTGGCCACGGTGGGCGGGGCGGGCCTCCCCCCGGGCCGGCTCGGCGGCACGCGGTTCTGGCAGCTGCTCGCCCGGCCGAACCCGCTCTTCGACACCATGATCCGCAGCGGGCTGCCCCTGCCGGAGTTCCTCTATCCGCTGCGGCCCGGGCGGTTCTCGGCACGGACCACGGGTATCCCCGCGCTCTGTCTGACGGTGCTTCCGCACCTCACCGACGCGCCCGACGCACTCTTCGACGACCTCCGGGAAGAGGTCACGAGGTGGCCGGTCCGGACCGCCGCCCGACATTACGAGGCGCTGTTCGGCACCCTGTGCGCGCGGTTCGGCCGCAGCGCCGTGGTCGAACGCTCGGGATACTCCACGCACTGGATCCCCCGGCTGCGGGCGGCCTTCCCCCGGGCGAAGTTCGTCCACCTCTTCCGGGACGGCCCCGACTGCGCTCTGTCGATGAGCCGCCACACGGGATTCCGGCTGATTCTGCTCCTCCGGGAGATCACCGCCCGCACGGGTGTCACCAACCCGGCCGACCTGACCGAGGACGACATCCGGTCACTGCCCCCCGAACTGTCGGGAGTGCTCGCCGACCCCATCGATCCCGCACTGGTCAACGACCGCGACCTGCCGATCGGAGCCTTCGGCGCCCTGTGGTCCGAACTCGTCGTCCAGGGCGTCGAACTCCTCGGCGCGGTGCCGCCGGACCGGCGTACCACTCTCGCCTACGAGAGTCTGCTCGACCATCCCCGCACCGAGCTGGCCCGCCTCGCGGAGTTCATCGGCGTCGCCCCCGACCCCCGGTGGCTGGACACCGGATCCGCCCTCCTCGACGCCGGCCGCCGGGGAGCCTCCCGGCGGCTGCCGCCGGAGCGCCTCGCCGTGCTGAGGGACCAGTGCGCCCCCGGCGCACGGGCACTCGCCCTCCAGTAGCACGACCCCGCCGCCGACGCCCCTGCCCGGGTGCGACCCTGCGGAGCCGCCCCCGCCCCTCGCCCGGTACAGGGCGAGGGGCGGGGGCGACAACCGATGTACGACCGCGTTCCATGGGCCGCGCGCGCAGTGGGCACGGCGGCCTCCGCCGAACGGCGGATGCCGGTGCCGGGCCGGTGCGGCGTACCGGTACGTACGGGCCCGCTCCGGCGTGGGCACCGGTCGGGCCGGTGGCGGCGGGAGAGCGACCCGGTGCCCGGCCGGGACGCCCTGCCCACCCGGGCACCGGACCGGGCCGTCCGCCCGGATCAGACCGCGGGCGCCGGGTAGGTCGGGTACTCCACTCCGGACACATGCTGGACGACCCGGATGACCTGGCAGGAGTAGCCGAACTCGTTGTCGTACCACAGGTAGAGGATCGCGTCGTCGCCCTCGACCTTGGTGGCGCCCGCGTCGACGATCGAGGCGTGGCGCGAGCCGATGAAGTCGCTGGAGACCGCGTCGGGGGCGCTGATGAAGTCGATCTGGCGCTTGAGCGGCGAGGTGAGGGACACATTGCGGAGGTAGTCGAGGACCTCCTCGCGGGTGGTCTCGCGCGCGAGCCGCAGGTTGAGGATCGCGATCGAGACGTTCGGCACCGGTACGCGGATCGAGCTGCCGGTGATCCTCGCCTTGAGATCGGGCAGCGCCTTGGCGACGGCGGAGGCGGCACCGGTCTCGGTGATGACCATGTTGAGCGGCGCCGAGCGGCCGCGGCGGTCGGACGAGTGGTAGTTGTCCAGCAGATTCTGGTCGTTGGTGAACGAGTGGACGGTCTCCACGTGGCCGCGCAGGACGCCGTACTCGTCCGCCATCGCCTTCAGCGGCGGGACGATCGCGTTGGTGGTGCAGGAGGCGCAGGACAGGATCTGCTCGTCCGGCTTGATCATGTCGTGGTTGACGCCGTGGACGACGTTGGGGACGTCGCCCTTGCCCGGCGCGGTCAGGACGACCTTGGCGATACCGGGGCGCAGGTGCTTCGAGAGACCCTCGCGGTCGCGCCACCTGCCGGTGTTGTCGATGAGGATGGCGTCCTTGATGCCGTACGCCGTGTAGTCCACCGACGTCGGGTCGTCGGAGTAGATCACCTTGATCTCGTTGCCGTTGGCGATGATCCTGCTGTTGGCCTCGTCGACGGCGATCGTGCCCTGGAACTGGCCGTGAATGGAGTCGCGGCGCAGCAGCGAGGCGCGCTTCACGATGTCCTGGCCCGCCCCCTTGCGGACGACGATGGCGCGCAGCCGCAGACCGTTGCCGGAGCCGGCCTTCTCGATGAGCAGGCGGGCGACGAGACGGCCGATGCGTCCGAACCCGTAGAGGACGACGTCACGCGGCTCGCGGCGCTCGATCTTGCCGGCACCGGTGGCGCCGGCGACGGCCTCGGCGGTGAACTCCGCCACGGAGAGACCGCGGCCGTCGGTCCGGTACGTCGCGGCGAGCATGCCGATGTCGATCTGGGACGGGCCGAGATCGAGCGTGGTCAGAGCTTCGAGGAACGGCAGCGTGTCGGTGACCGAGAGTTCCTCACCCGCGATCTGCCGGGCGAACCGATGGGTCTTGAGGATGCTGACCACCGACTTGTTCACCAAGGAGCGGCTGTGGAGCAGGACCGTGACGTCCCGCTCCCGGTGGAGCTTCCCCACTAGGGGGATCATCGACTCCGCGATCTCCTCGCGGTTCTTCCAGTTGGTGAACGAGTCCTCGTTGACAGTCACAGGTCCATCTTTCGAGCTAGGGAGCGCTCATATGCTAACCCGCCACCTTTTTGACCCTGCATACGGTGCCGCCCGAGCGGTGCCGCACCCTTCGGGCCCGGCGGTGCTCGCGGGCCGGGAGCGGGGCCGGAACACCTTCCCGGACGCCGTCCCGGTGGTGTTCGCGCGGCCGGTCCGCACGCCCGCCAAGCGCGAACGCCGGGCCCGCGTGCCCGGGCTCCTGCCTCGTGGCTATGACCGTGACCGGGCAGGCGACGGACCGCCCGCGCCACGTCCCGCCGCGGGTGACGGGAGCGTCCGTCCGGCGCACCGGCGGCTTCCGGGAGTCAGGGAGCGGCGGGCGGAATCCCCCGTACACCGGTGCGGCCCCTCGGGTGACCTGCGGCAGAACGACCGAGCCATACCGATTTCGATGCTCAGCCATGAATAGCTTCATCATCTTCCGTTCCGTGCCGCCCTGCTGCCAGCATCTGCGCAAGTCACCGCGCAAGGGGAAACAAGGAGAAACAATGACAATCCGCAGACGGGCAGGCTCCCTGGCGGCCCTGGCCCTCGCCGCTCTCGTGACCGTCTCCTGCGGGCGCTCGGACCAGGGCGGCGGCACCTCCCCGGCCGGCGAGTCCGCCGCCGGGGGCAAGACGGCGACCGAGCTGCTCCCGGCCGATCTCAAGAAGAAGGGCGTGCTGAGGGTCGCCACCGCGGTCGGCTATCCGCCCATGGAGATGTACAAGCCGGGCACCACCGAGCTGACCGGAGTGGACCCCGACCTGGCCCAGGCCGTCGCCGACGACCTCGGGCTGAAGCTCGAACTCACCAACGCGGCCTTCGACGGGCTGATCCCCGGTCTCACCTCGGGCCGGTTCGACCTGGTCATGTCCTCCATGACCGACAGCCCCCAGCGGCGCCAGGCCGTGGACTTCGTCGACTACTTCCGTACCGGCGGAGTGATCATGACGCAGAAGGGCAATCCGCAGGGCATCAAGACCCTGGAGGACCTCTGCGGCAAGGCCGTCGTCCTCGCCAAGGGCAGTTCGAACCTCGACATCGGCCAGCAGCAGAACGCCAAGTGCGCCGACAAGATGAAGATCTCGCAGAGCGAGGACGCCCCGTCCGGGCTGCTCCAGCTCGACACCAAGCGCGCCGTCGCGACCATCGTCGACTACCCGGTCGCGGCGATGTTCGTGAAGGAGAAGGGGACCTACGAGGCCCTTCCCACCCAGTACGGTGCCGCCCCCTGGGGCATCGCCGTCGCGAAGAACCGGAACGGGCTGCGCGACGCCGTCCAGCTGTCGCTCCAGAAGCTCATCGACAACGGCGGCTACAAGAAGATCCTCGACTCGTACGGCGTCGGCGGCAGCGCCGTGCCCAAGGCCACCGTCAACGACGGCACGTGAGGCAGGGGAGCACCGATATGACCCGCCTCAGCAAAAACGATTCACCAGAGAGCGGTGCCGTACCGCCCGGCGGGCCCGCCACGGCCGGGGCCGCGGCGGCCACCGGGATCCCGAAGGAGAAGGCCACGGCGCCCGCAGGGGACGACGGACTCACCCTCAAGGTGACCGGCCGTCCCCGGCCCGGGCGCTGGCTCGCCGTCGCCGCCGCCCTGTTCGTCGCGGTGTGGCTCGCGTACACCGTCATCGTGAACCCCAACCTCCACTGGGACGTCATCGCCGACTACCAGTTCGACGGCGTGATCCTCGGGGGTCTGTGGGTGACGGTCCAGCTCACCCTGATCTCGATGGCCGTCGGCATCGCCATCGGCGTGCTGGTGGCGGTGATGCAGCTGTCCGAGAGCCCTGTACTGCGCCTGATCGCCAGCGCCTACACGTGGTTCTTCCGGGGCACTCCCCTGCTGGTCCAGCTCATCTTCTGGTTCAACCTGGCGCTGCTGTTCCCGGTGATCAGCATCGGTCTCCCCTTCGACGGGCCCAAGCTCGTCGAGTGGCAGACCAACGCGGTGATCACCAGCTTCGTCGCGGCCCTCCTCGGGCTGTCGATCAACGAGGGCGCCTACATGGCCGAGATCGTGCGCGCCGGCATCCAGAGCGTGGATCCCGGGCAGCGCGAGGCGGGCGCGTCCATCGGCATGTCGAACCGGCGGATCCTCACCCGTGTCGTCCTCCCCCAGGCGATGCGCGTGATCATCCCGCCGTTCGGCAACCAGTTCATCTCCATGCTCAAGACGACCTCCCTGGTGTCGGTCATCGCCGGAGCCGATCTGATGACCGTCTCCCAGCATCTGTACCTCGCCAACTTCGAGGTCATCGCACTTCTGATGGTGGCGTCGATCTGGTATCTCGTGCTCACCACGGTCGCCAGCGTCGCGCAGCACTTCATCGAACGCCACTACAGCCCCGGCGCCTCGCCGCTGCGGCGGCGGATGCTGGCCAACCTCGTACCCGGCCGCACCGGCAAGGGAGCCGCAGCGTGAACGACATCGTCCTCAGGGCCCGCGGGGTCCGGAAGCGGTTCGGCGAGACCGAGGTGCTCAAGGGCATCGACCTGGAGGTCGCGACCGGCGAGGTGCTCTGCGTCATCGGCCCGTCCGGCTCCGGCAAGTCCACGCTGCTGCGCTGCTTCAACCACCTGGAGAAGATCGACGCCGGCCGTATCTGGATCGACGGCGAACTCGTCGGCTACGAGCAGCACGGCTCGTCGGGGACCGTCCTGCGCGAGCGCCGCCCGCGCGACATCCGCAAACAGCGGGAGCGGATCGGCATGGTCTTCCAGCGCTTCCATCTGTTCCCGCACCGGACCGCGGTCCAGAACGTGATGGAGGGCCCGCTCGTGGTCAAGGGCCGCCCGCGCGCCCGGGCCGAGCGGCAGGCCCGTGAACTCCTCGACCGCGTCGGGCTGGGAGACCGCTCGGACCACTATCCGGCCCAGCTCTCCGGCGGCCAGCAGCAACGGGTGGCGATCGCCCGCGCCCTGGCGATGGAACCGACCCTCATGCTCTTCGACGAGCCGACGTCGGCGCTCGACCCCGAGCTCGTCGGCGAGGTCCTCGGTGTCATGCGCGATCTCGCGCGCAGCGGCATGACGATGATCGTGGTCACCCACGAGATGGGGTTCGCCCGCGAGGTCGGCGACCGTGTCCTCTTCATGGACCAGGGGGCCGCCGTCGAGGAGGGCCGCCCCGACCGGGTGTTCTCCGATCCGCGGCACGAGCGCACGCGGGCCTTTCTGTCGACGGTGCTGTGATGGGCCGTCCCGCCCCCGGCCCGGCGGCCGGCGGACCCGAGGCTCCACGGGCGACCCCCGACGCCGCGGCGGACCGGGCACCCCGCTCCGGAACACGGCGGACCTGCGATCTCCTTCTGCGCGGCGGCACCCTCGTCGACGGAACCGGCGCGCCGCGCCGCGAGGCCGACATCGCCGTCGCCGGCGGCCGTGTCACCGTCCTGCCTCCGGGCGGGCGGTACGAGGCGGCCGAGGTCGTGGACGCGACCGGGCAGATCGTCACGCCCGGCTTCATCGATGTGCACACCCACTCCGACGCGCTCGCCGTACCCCGGCAGGACGGCGCGGCACACGCGGAGGTCGAGGAGCTGCGCCTCGCGCCG
Source organism: Streptomyces sp. NPDC004609 (assembly GCF_042873655.1). Classification (NCBI taxonomy): domain Bacteria; kingdom Bacillati; phylum Actinomycetota; class Actinomycetes; order Kitasatosporales; family Streptomycetaceae; genus Streptomyces; species Streptomyces sp. NPDC004609. The sequence continues at coordinate 113,405 of NZ_JBIALS010000002.1, forward strand.
CTGCTCCAGGGCGTCACCACCGAGATCAGCGGCAACTGCGGCACCAGCCTCTTCCCCGCGCTGCCGGAGCGGCTGCCCGGGCTCGCCGAGCACCTGCGGGTGACGTTCGGCCTCGGACCCATCAGGCCCGCCGAGGACTTCGACGCCTTCGCCGCGGGACAGGACCCGGCGCTGCGCCGTACCCACATCGCCTCGCTCGTCGGCCACGGGACCCTCCGCGCCGGGGTGATGGGCTTCGAGGACCGCCCGCCGACGGCGGACGAACTGGGCGCGATGTGCGCGCTGCTGGACCGGGCCCTCACCCGGGGCGCGGCCGGACTGTCGACCGGGCTGATCTACCCGCCGGGCGGCTACGCAGGCACCGAGGAGATCGTCGCCCTCGCCGAGGTCGCGGCCCGGCACGGCAAACCGTATGTGACCCATCTGCGCGACGAGATGTCCCAGGTGGAGTCCGCGCTGGAGGAGGCCCTGGAGATAGCCCGGCGCTCCGGCGCCCCGCTCCAGGTCTCCCACCACAAGACCGCCGGGCGCCACGCCTGGGGCGCCACCCTGCGCACGCTGCCCCGGCTGGAGCGCGCCCGGGCCGAGGGCGTGGACGTGCTCTGCGACGTCTACCCCTACACCGCGGGCAGCACCGTCCTGCACGCCCTGCTGCCCCCCTGGGCGAACGAGGGCGGCGTCGGCGCCCTGCTGGCGCGGCTGCGTCTGCCGGAGGTGCGCGACCGCATCCGTACCTCCATCGCACAAGGCGTCGAGGGCTGGGAGAACACCGTCGGCAACGGCGGCTGGGACCTCATCGCCGTCGCCGCCGCCCCCACCCACCCGGGGGCCGAGGGGCACCGGATCGCGGATCTGGCCGCGGCGGCGGGCGCCGACCCGGTCGACTACGTGTGCGACCTGCTGCTCGCGGAAGGCGGCGAGGTGACCATCATCAGCCACTCCATGCGCGAGGACGACGTCCGCCGGGTGCTCACCAGCCCCCTCGCGATGATCGGTTCGGACGGCGTGCCCAAGCCGGGCCGTCCGCATCCGCGCTGGGCGGGCAGCTTCGCCCGGGTGCTCGGGCACTACGGGCGCGACGAGGGGCTGCTGAGCCTGGAGAGCGCCGTGCACAAGATGACCGGTCTGCCCGCCCGGCGGTTCGCTCTCACCGGGCGCGGGACGGTTCACGACGGGGCGCACGCGGACCTGGTCGTCCTCGATCCGGACGCGGTGCGCGACACCGCCACCTTCGACCGTCCGCTGCTCGCCCCGGAGGGCATCGGTACGGTCGTGGTGGCCGGGCGGATCGCGGTACGGGCCGGCCGCCCGACCGAGGAGCGCGCGGGAGTGGTGGTGAGGGTGCGATGACGCTGGCCCGGGTGGCGGCCGCGGCACGGCGTTCGGCCGCGCTGCCGCTGGTCCTCGCCGTCTCCGCCGTCGATGTGGACGGCGGGGCGAGCGTCGGCGTCGACGACACGGCCGTACTCCCGGTCGCCTCCGCCTCCAAGCTCCTGCTGCTCGCGGAGGTCTCCCGTCGTCTGGACACCGGAGAGCTGCGCCCCGACCAGCCCGTCACGGTCGGCTCCGCCGACACGGCGGGCGGCACGGGCCTGCTGGGCCGGCTGAGCCGGCGCGGCTGGACGGTCGAGGACCTGTGCTGGCTCACGGCGGCCGTCAGCGACAACACCGCGACCAACGCGCTGCTCCGGCTGGTGGGCCTGGACGCGCCGGCCCGGCTGGAGGAGAGCCTCGGTCTCGGCGGGCTGACCCTCCACGACTACGTCCGCGACACCAGGGGGCCGGACGTCCCGCCCGTGTTCGCGACGGGCACCGCCCGCGCGCTGGCGGGGCTGGTGGCCCATGCCGTACGGGGCACGATGACCTCACCGGAGGCGTCCGCACGGCTGCTGCGCTGGATGCGGTCGAACACGGATCACGGTCTGGTCCCCGCGCTGGTGCCCCACGACCCGTATGCGACCTGCTTCCCCGCTCCCCTGCCCGGCGGTCTGCTCGTGGCCAACAAGACCGGCACCGACTCGGGGGTCCGTGCCGACGCGGGGGTCGTCATCGGGGAGCGCCGGCTCGCGTACGCGGTGGTGGCGCACTGGGACACGGCCCTGGGCAGCAGTACGGAACGGGCCGCGGTGCACGCGATCCGGGACGTCGGCCGCACCCTGGCGGACTACGCCGCCCGCCCGGGGCCGGGCTGAGCCACGGTCGGACCCGAGGTGAGCCGGTTCGTGCCCCATGGGGGGACGGACCGGCTCACGGTGTCCGCGGCGGCGGGAGCCGGCCGGTCCGCCGGAGGCATACGGTGCCACCGGCCCCGGGGTCCGGAACAGCCGGCCGCCGCGAAGGGGCGCGGCCGCACCCCCGGAGGGCCGACCGGACTCACTGACGACGGCGCCCGGCCGCACCGGGCGGGGTGGTGGACACGGGCCGCGGCCGGGCGGCCCTCATCGCGCGGGTGCCCGCACGGCCCGCTCACCGGTCTCCGTCCGGCTCCCGGGGGCGGCTCCCGGTGCGGTGGCCAGCCACCGGTCGGCCGCACACGGGCTCATGGATCAACGGGGGCGGTCCGCTTCGCCCGGGCGCCTGCCCGGCAGCGGGCGGCGGCGGGCAGGGCGGAGGCGGACCGGACCTGCGGTGTGCCGGGCCCGTCAATCCGGTGCGCGGACCGGCGCGTACGGCGGGGGTCGGCGTATGCGGCGGGGGCCGCACGCCCGGCGCCGTCACGCCCACTGGGTCCCCAGCAGCGCCCCGACCTCCTCGGCCGCCGCCCGCAAGTCCGTCAGAAAGGCCCGCAGCAGGGGGTTCTCGTTCGTGGGACGGGTCGCGACGCCGATCCGCCGGTGCAGCTGGGGGTGGTCGAGACGGCAGACGTGCACACCCGCGGTGTCACCGAGGCCCAGTGCGGGCACCAGGGCGATACCCATGCCCGCGCGGGCGAGGTTGATGGTGACCTGGTAGTGGTCGCTGCGGCAGCGGACGCGCGGCAGGAATCCCTCGGCCGCGCAGGCGCGTTCCAGCACCGGTTCGCCGGTGTGGCTGCCGCGGGTGCCGATCCAGCTCTCGCCCTCCAGCGCGGCCAGCCGGACCACACTGCGGCGGCCGAGCCGGTGCCGCAGCGGCACCACGATCAGCTGCGGCTCGTCGAAGAACATCTCGACGTCCACGGTCGCCTGGCGGCACCACGGATCCAGCGGATGCTCGAACACGACCACGGCGTCCAGCCGTCCCGCCTCCAGATCGGGCACCAGTTCGTGCGGCTGCCCCAGGATCAGCTCCAGCTCCACATGGGGCCGGGTCGCGGCGAACGCGGCGAGGGCCCGGGGCAGCAGCTCCAGACCCGACGACGCGAAGAACCCGAGCCGCAGCACCCCGGCCTCGCCGGCCGAGTGCCCGCGCAGGTCGTCCTCCGCCACGGCCATCAGATCGGCCACGGCCTGGGCGTGCTCGGCCAGCCGCCGCCCCGCGGCCGTCAGCCGCAGACTCTGCGGGGCCCGCTCCACCAGCGCCACCCCGACCTCCTGCTCCAGCCGCGCGAGCTGGTGGGAGATCGCCGAGGGGCTCAGATGCAGCGCTTGGGCCGCCGCCACGATGGTGCCCTTGCGGGCGATCTCCAGCAGGACGAGCAGACGCGCACTGTTCAGCATCGCGCCAGGTTAGGCGGTGGCGGGCTGCCGGGCCGCCACCAGGTCGGCGGAGTCGGCCCGGGCCGCCCCGGGGCCCGGGTCCGCCGGTTCGGTGACATCCAGCCGCAGCAGGTCCTCCTCGTTCTCGCGGCGTACGACGACACGGGCGTCGCCGTCGCGCACGAAGACCACGGCGGGTCGCGGCAGCTTGTTGTAGTTGGAGGCCATGGCGTAGCCGTAGGCACCGGTGACCGGGGTCGCGAGCAGATCGGACACCCGCAGATCCGCGGGCAGGGCGGCGTCGTCGATGATCACGTCGCCGCTCTCGCAGTGCTTGCCCACCACCCGGGCGCGCAGCGGGCGGGGCGCGCGGGGATCGCGCGGCAGGAAGGCCTCGTAGCGGCTGGCGTACAGGGCGGGGCGCAGATTGTCGCTCATCCCGCCGTCGACGCTGACATACGTCCGTACGCCCTCGATCCGCTTGATCGTACCGACCCGGTAGAGGGTCATACCGGCGCGGGCCACGATCGAACGGCCGGGCTCGACGGTCAGTTCGCCGGTCCAGCCCGCGCCGCGCGCGGCCGTGCGCACCCGGGCGGCCCAGTCGGCCATCGACGGGACGGACTGCCCCGCCTCGTACGCGACGCCGAGCCCGCCTCCCACGGTGAGCCCGCGCACCCCGCTCTCGACGGCGAACCGGGCGACGGCGCCCGCGCCCTCGGCGAGCTCGGCCGCGTCCAGCACCTGGGAACCCACATGGGCGTGGACCCCCTCCAGGACCATGGCCCGGGACTCCCCCGCCCGCCGGACGGCCGCCGCGGCGACACCGCCGGCGAGCCCGAAGCCGAACTTGGAGTCGCTGCCCCCGGTACGGATGGCCTGGTGCGCCCCGGCGGCGACACCGGGCGCCACCCGCAGCTTCACCGGCACCGGGGGCAGCCCTTCCGCCGCGTGCAGCCGCTCGATCCTGTCCATCTCGTCGAAGCTGTCGACCACGACGTGCCGGACGCCCGCGGCGACCGCCGTCCGGAGCTCGGCGTCGTCCTTGTTGTTGCCGTGCAGCACGATCCGCCCGCCCGGTACCCCCGCCCGCAGCGCCACCCGCAGCTCCCCGCCGGACGCGACGTCCAGCAGCAGTCCTTCCTCGTGGGCGAGCCGGGCCATCGCCGTGCACAGGAACGCCTTGGAGGCGTAGGCGACGCTGTCCGCGCCGAAGGCGGCGACGGCCTCCCGGCACCGCCGGCGCAGATGCTCCTCGTCGTAGACGAACAGCGGTGTTCCGAACCTGCGCCCCAGCTCGACGAGCGGAATCCCGCCGACGGCCAGCCCCTGGGGACCGTCCTGGGCGGTGAGGGGCAGCAGGTCCGGAGTGATGGCGCTTGACATGGTTCCTCCCCGTGGCCGGTTGCACAGCCATCCTCGGCCCTGGGAGGGGGAGACAAAAGCGCATTCTTCCGTGGGTGAGCCTCAGGAATCCCGTCGCTCGGAGCCCGTCGGACGCCCGGTCGTCACGTCTCCTCGCGGATGGCCGACAGGACGGCCCGGGTCTTCCGCGGCGATGTCGCCCTGACGATCATCTGGTCGAGGACCTCCCGGTAGACGCTGATCTCGTCCGGTCCTTCGATGTAGGCCGAGCGGGTCAGGCTCTCGCAGTAGAGGACATCGGGAAAGTCGATGCCGTCGAACCGGAAGAGGGCGAAGGGGCCGTAGGCGCCGGGGTGGGCTCCTCCGCGGAACTCCGCGATCTGCAGGGCGACGTTCGGCAGATCGCAGGCTTCCATGAGCCGGTCGATCTGGGCCCGCATCACCTCGGGGCCGCCGACGGGCCTGCGCAGCACGGTCTCGTCCATGACGACCCACAGCCGTGGCGCGTCCTGCCGGGTGAGAACGAGCTGCCGTTCCAGGCGGAGGGCGGTGCGCCGGTCCAGTTCCTCCCGCTCGACGCGGGGGAAGCCGAGCCGCAGGACGGAGCGGGCGTAGTCCTCGGTCTGGAGAAGTCCCGGGACGAAGTGCGGTTCATAGGTACGGATCTGGGCGGCCGAGGCCTCCAGGCTGACGTACAGGCTGAAGATGTCCGGCAGCACGTCGCGGTAGTCCTGCCACCAGCCGGAGATGTTCGCCTTTTCGCTCAGATCGAGGAAGTCCTGCTTCTCGGCGCCGTCGACGCCGTAGACCTCCAGCAGCGCCGACACCGTCACGTACTTCAGCGCGACTTCGGCGCGCTCGATCCGCGTCACCGTCGTATGGGCCAGACGCAACCGCCGTCCGACGTCCTGCGCCGTCATCCCCGCGGCCTTGCGCAGCTTCTGAAGCCGCCTGGCCAGCACCAGCTGCAGAACCGTGGGAGCGGATCGCGGCTCACTCACGGCTCGTGACGTCCCTTCCGCGGCGGCTTGTCGAGAAGCAGTCTGCCATGGAGCGGAGGGCCTGAACAGAACACACGCACGACTGTGCACCGTGCAGAGTCACGGGGCGTGTGACCCCGCGCCGGATCACCCGGGAACGGCGGTGGGTGTGTTGCTCCCACCGGAGCTGCCCCCGGGCTGGGCCGGGATACACGGCCCCTTGCCCTTCTACCGTTGCCCGCGATCCGTCTGCCGGACACGAGAGTGAGATCCTCGTGCGCGTGAGTGAATCGTGGGTGTTCAAGGACGGCGCCGCACCGGTGTCGTGCGAGGTGGCGCTGGAGACCCTCCGGACGAGGATGGCCGAGGGCGCGCTGGAGACATGGCTGACCAGTTCGCGCGGGAGGCTGCTCGCCTTCGTGACCAACACCGAGCGTGCGATGGTGATGCTGCTCGACGGCGTGGGCGATCCCGGCGAGCATGCCGTGGATCCGGGCGCCGACGGCTGGAGCGACGGCTTCGTCCTGGCCAACGGGCAGGACGACGAGTATCCGGACCATGACACCGTGCCGATCGAGGAGGCGTTCCGGATCGTCGCGGGCGTCCTCACCACGGGCGCCCCGCCCTCCGATGCGGCCTGGGTGGTCGACCGCTGAGCCCGTGGGTGCCGCCGTCATCGTGACCGCGCCGGGCACCTGGATCACCGGGGCACTCATCACGTGGCTGAGCGGCACCCCGAGCACCGCCACCCGGTCAGTGACGCCACCGGACGGCCCGCCACCAGCGCGAACACCACCGGGAGTCGGCCAATTCCTCCGTCGGACACCGGCTCACGCAGCAACTGTCTCCCGGCCGCCGCGGTGCGCACTCCTCCCGCACGCATCGCGGCCGTCCCAGCTCCTGACGGATCGTGCCGTCGGCAGCCGGATCGGGGCGCGGCGGTCCGCTCGTCGACGCCGCCTACGGGGCCCATCCGTGCCGGTACGTTCCCCAACCCCGGGGCCTACATCAACAGCTGGAAACTCACCTTCTGACCCTGATGACCGGGATACGGCCACCACCCGCGGGCCGGGCGGTTCCGGCGGCGGCACGGCACGGGCGCGTGGCCTCACGCGCCCCTGCGCCGACCACGTGCCCGGTTGTACCGGGCCGCGGCCTCGTCCGCCGGGCCGCGGGACATACCCCGCTTCTCCTCACTCTGCCCTCCCCGGTACCGCCCCGCACGCCGGCCGGCTTCCCGGCCGTCGTGCCCGCCCCGGACGGACGGGTCCCGTCGTACCGGCGTGCCCGATTCACCCCATCGGCTTACCATCACAGAAGGAGCGCATCCTGTCCGGTCCGGCCGAGCCGGCCGATCGACAGGACCTCGACATCGCTCCCCTCGCTGTCGTGCCCGCCCGGGCGGCCACGACGTGGTGGGGGTCGAGCCACGCCGGATTCATCCATGAGCGCCCAACAGGATGGGAGCGAGCCATGGTAGTCAAGCCGCCGCAGTCGCAGGACGGTTCCAGCGGATACAACCCGGGCCAGGAAGTTCCCGAGATCAAGTTCGGTGTCTGGGGCGACAGTTCACGGGGCAGCGGAGTCATCGGCAGCTCCAGCCTGGCCGGAACGAACGCCGCGGGAACGGTGACCGCCGGAGCCCCGGGGGTCCTGGGGCTCAACCACCAGTTCCAGGGCGTCGGTGTGTTCGGCAGGGCCGACGCGGAGACCGGGACGGGGTTGCTGGGGACCAGCAAGCTCGGTACGGGGGTGACCGGCAGGAGCGGCGGCACGCGTCCGGGCGTGGTGGGAGCGGGCACACAGGGGCCGGGGGTGACGGGGACGAGCGGCGGCGACGTGGGTGTCGCCGGGTTCGGCGGGGGCGACAAGGCCGGTGTGGCGGGAACGGGCGATCAGGGCCCGGGGGTGATGGGCACAAGCAGCGGGAACGCGGGCGTGCTGGGACAAGGCGGCGGCAGCAACCCCGGCGTCCTCGGCACCGGAACCAACGGACCAGGCGTCAGCGGCACCAGCACCGGCGGGCCCGGCGTCACCGGCACAGGCGGCGGCACCAACCCCGGCATCCAGGGCACCGGAACCAACGGACCCGGCATCAAAGCAACCAGCGCCCAAGGCACCGGACTCTGGGCCACCACCACCAACTCCAGCCCGGCCGTCAAAGCCGAAGCCACCGACTCACCCGCCATCAAAGCCACCAGCACCGGCGGGGACGGCGTCTGGGCCAGAGCCAGCAGCGTCTATTCCGGCGTCCTCGGCACCGGCACAGGCGGGCCCGGCATCACCGGAACCAGCACCAGCGCGGCCGGTGTCAGCGGCACCAGCACCGGCGGGCCCGGCGTCACCGGCACAGGCGGCGGCACCAACCCCGGCATCCTCGGCAGCGGCACCAACGGACCAGGTATCTCCGGTTCCAGCACATCGGGCCCGGGCATCACCGGAACCAGCAGCTCAGGCCCGGGCGTCAGAGCCACCAGCAGCCAGAGCAGCGGGCTGTGGGCCACCACCGCCAACACCAGCCCCGCCATCAAGGCCGACGCCACCAACGCCCCCGGCATCACCACCACCAGCACCCAGGGCCCCGGCATCACCGCCACAGGCGGCGGCAGCTCCCCCGGTGTCTCCGGCACCGCCACCAACGGACCGGGCGTCACCGGAACCAGCACCGGAAACACCGGAATACTCGGACAAGGCAACGGCAACAACCCCGGAATCACCGGCACCGGCACCACCGGACCCGGCATCAAAGCCACCAGCACCCAAGGCCCCGGCATCACCGCCACAGGCGGCTCAACCAACCCCGGCGTCCTCGGCACGGGCACCAACGGCCCGGGCATCAGCGGAACCAGCAGCGGAAGCGCCGGCATACTCGGACAAGGCAGCGGCGACTTCGCCGGAGTCGCCGGCAACTGTTCCAGCGGACCCGGGGTCAACGGGTCCAGTTTCAGTGGACCCGGGGTCAGAGCGTCCAGCGGTCGGAGCTTCGGGGTCCTGGCCACAACAGGCGGGGACAACTTCACCGCCGCCGTCAAGGGCGAAGCCACCGGATACAGCCCCGGCGTGGAGGGCATCAGCCGGAACGCCGTGGCCGTGAACGCGGTGAGCGTGAACTACATCGGCATGATCGCCCAGGGCGGCAACGGCTATCAAGCCATGCAGGCTTTGGGCGGGATCGCCCCTGGAGTCATGGGCTTCAGCGACCAGCACACCGGTGTGTGGGGTCAGTGCACCCCGGGAATCGGAGTTTTCGGCCGTGGGGCTCGCGGGGTCGTTGCCGAGGGTGGTGCTCTCGCGGCGGAACTCTTCGGCGATGTCTATGTGGGCGAAAGGCTCATGTACGGCGGCGCCGGATTCACGATCGACCATCCCCTCGACCCCGAGGGCCGGTGCCTCGAACACTCCGTCGTGGAGTCGTCGGAGCGCAAGAACATCTATGACGGCACGGCGAGTCTCGACGATGAGGGCCGGGCCGTGGTCGAACTGCCCGAGTGGTTCGAAGAGCTCAACGAGGACTTCCGCTACCAGCTCACGGCCGTCGGTGGGCCCGCCCCCGATCTGCATGTGAGCCGTCCCCTCGCCGACAAGTACTTCGTGATCGCCGGTGGCCCCCCGGAGCTGGAGGTGTGCTGGCAGATCACCGGCGTACGGCACGATGCCTGGTCCCGCGTCCACCGGCTCGCCGGGGACCGGGGGAAGACATCCGAGGAGAAGGGCCGCTATCTCCATCCGGAGGTCCACGGCAAGCCCGCCGAGCTCGGCCGGCGGGCCGCGAGCCTTCCCGAGGAACCTCCCCCGTACGAAGAGATGGGGCCCGACAGCCCGGCGCCGGGGTACTGATCAGCAGCCTTCACGCACCTCCTGGCCGGCTGGGGCTTTCGTCCGGATCAGGCTGGGGCGGGGAGCGGGGTCCGCTGCTGTGGGTCCCCGCCCGCGCCGTACGAACGCTGCCGTCATGAACCCGGCACGGCGGCCAGGACGCGGGCGATGCCGTCGTCGCAGCCGGTGGCGATCCACTTTCCGTCGGAGCTGAACACCACGGCTCCCACCGGCCCGCCGTGTGCGAGCACCAGCCCCTCGGCACCGGTGAGCGTGTCGTGGATCCGGGCCACGCCTTCCGCGCTCGCCGTCGCCAGCCACGCCCCGTCCGGGCTGAAGGCGACCGCCCGCACCGCACCGTCGTGTTCGAGCTGGAGGAGCTCGGAGCCGTCGTCCATGTCGAACAGGCGCGCCGTACCGTCCTCGCTGCCCGTCGCCAGCAGTCGGTCATGGGTGAACGCGACGGCCCGTACCGCTCCCCCATGGCTGAGCCGGAATCGCTCGCCACCGGTTGCCGTGGTGAAGACCCGGGCCGTGCCGTCGGCGCTCGCGGTCGCCAGGAGCGCTCCGTCGGGGCTGAAGACGACCGCCCGCACCGGTCCCTCGTGGGCCAGCTCCACGAGTTCGGCGCCGGTCTGGGCGTCGAAGATCCGGGCAGTGCCGTCCGCGCAACCGGTGGCCAGCCGCTTGCTGTCCGCGGAGTGGGCGACCGACGCCACCTCACCGTTGTGGACCAGTCGGAAGCGCTGTCCGCCCGTCGCGACCTTGAACACCCGGGCCGTGCCGTCGGCGCTGCCGGTCGCCAGCGACAGCCCGTCCGCGCTGAACGCGACGGCCGAGACAGGGCCGTCGTGGCGCAGTTGTTTCTCCTGCGCGCCGTCCTCGGGTCCGTGGAGCAGGACGAGGCCGTTTCTGTCGCCACTGGCCAGGGCGCCCTGCCGGGAATAGGCCACGGCGAGCACGGGGCTGTCGTGCGTATGACGGTGGTCCTCGACCGCGCTGTCGGCGTCGAAGACACGGGCCGTCCCGTCCGTGCTGGCGGTCGCCACCCGCTGTCCGTCCAGGCTGAAGGCGACGGCGTTCACCGGGCCGCCGTGCACGAGCCGACTCCGTTCCTGGTCCACGTCGGGGTCGTACACCCGGGCGGCCCCGTCGTAGCCGAGGGAGGTGGCGACCAGCTTGCCGTCCGGGCTGAACGCCACCGACGAGGTATTGCCCAGCAGACAGAGCTTGTTGCCGTTCTCCGCGTCGAACACGACCCCGCCGGGCTCCGCGCCCGGCGGAGGGGACGCGATGATGCCCGAGGACGAGGTGGCGATTCTGCGGTCGTCCGGGCTCAACGAGACGTGGTACACCTCGAACCCGTGTGTCACCCGGCATCGTTCCACCCCGGTGGTCGTGTTGATCACCCGGACGGTGTAGTCCCGGGAGCCCGTCACCGCCCAGACACCGTCCCGGGTGAACTGGACCGTCTGTGCCTGTTCCGTGGCGTCGGCGGCCGAGACCAGCTGTGTCCGCAGCGCTCCGTTGCCCGCGTCCAGCACGGCGACGCTTCCGTCGCTGCACGCGGTCGCGAGCCAGAGCCCGTCCCTGCTCCACGCCACGGCGTTCACGAAGCCCGTCTGCGCGGCGCGGCACAGCTGAGTGCCCGTCCCGGAGTCGAACACCCTCAGGTCGCCGTAGTTGACGGTCCCGTAGTTCGTGCCGATACCGACCGCCAGTCTGCCCGACCCGGAATCCGGGCTCCACGCCACCCGGCGCACCGGATACCAGGGCAGCCGTTCGGCGGGCAGCGGCAGCAGCAGTGCGCCGGTGGCGGCGTTGAACACCAGGGCGGCATCGTCCGAGGCGGTCGCCAGGCGGGTGCTGTCCGAGCTCCACGCCAGATGGAACACCCTCACATCGACGTCGCCGCTGCTCATGGGCCCCTGCACCATGCGGCAGCGTTCGGCGCCGGTAGCCGCGTTGATGACCACGGCTCTCCGCTCGTCGTATCCGGCCGCCACCCACTGACCGTCCGGGCTGAAGGCGAGGAGGTTCGGGGTCTCGTCACTGGTGTACCGGCAGCGCTCCTCGCCCGTACGGCCGTTGAAGACCCGTACGGAGCGATCGCCGAAGTAGGTCGCGACCCACCGGCTGTCCGGACTCCAGGAGACGTTGCCCACGCCTCGGTCGGGGACTCTGTGCGAACTGATCAGCCGTGCCATCCGTGTCATGCGCTGCTCCTCGACTCGCTCCGGTGTCCGGTGTCGACCGGCGGCAGTTCCACTCCCCTGACCGTGATGGACACGGTGTTGGGCGTCCCCTTCTCGCAGTCCAGGACTCGGCTGTACCCGCCGTCGTAGCGGCTGAGGACGGTACCGCCGTCCCGGCACGGATAGCGGACTCCGTGCGGGTCGGGTTCCCCGTCGTTCTCTGTCGTCTGCTGGAAGGGGCAGTTGCTGGATCTGAAGATCACGTCCGTCGGCCGGAAGGGGCCGAGGAATTCACCGTTGCGGTCCCTGGGCCAGACCGTGATCCGGGTACGCGGGCCCTGCCCGGAGGTGACCTCGTCCACGCGCACCTCGCAGTGGTCCGGGTCGGGCGTGACGCCGACCCATCTGGAGACGGTCAGCACCCGGGAGAAGGCGCTGCCGTCGGGGGTCTCGCCCCAGACGACCACACGCCAGGTGTAGGTGCCTTCCTTGTCCAGCTCCGTATATCGGTTGGCGAAGCTGCCGTCGCCCGCCTCGCCGTCGTGGTGCGCTCCGTCGTCGAACAGTTCGTTCGTACCGTCCTCGAAGATCGAGCCCGGTTCGACGACGGGCAGTCCGTCCTCCCACCCGTACCGTCTCAGCAGGTCCGTCAGCATCTGTGCCTTGGGGGCGTGCGGATCGGTACCGCTCGGCTGCGAGGGCTGGTACTCGCTCCCGTTGACGGACAGGAAGGTGCCCAGTGACTCTCCCGGGCGGGCCAGTTCGGCGGTGACGCTCGCCGAGGTGACGGGCCCGTCGGCCGCCGCGACACGAGCGGTGATGACCATCGGGTCCCCGGTGCCGTACGTCTCCCGGTCGAATACGACGTCGACGGCGACGGGCAGGTCGACGAAGACCAGGAGGTCGGTGGCGGGCAGGGGCAAGGGGTCACCATTGACGTCCAGATGCCTGATCCGCCACTCGGTGGCGGGTACGGAGTCCTCGCCGCCGAACAGCGCGGCGAGGTCGGCCGTGGTGAAGCCGTGGGTCGGACACCGCTTGACGTCCATGGCGACGGTGGTGAACGCGCCGCCGGAGCCCGGATCGCGCCAGGCGAGTTCGACGGTGTCCTGGGGGTCCGACCACAGCACGGCGACCGCGAGCCGGCCCACACGCGGTTCGAGTGTGACGAGGCGCTCCTCCGGCCCGGCGCCGGGTGCGGTCGGTACGCGCTCGGCGCCCTGGGAGAAGGAGACCGTCTGCGCCAGGGCGTCCAGGACCTCCGGCCCGGTCGAGACCTTCCGGTACACCCCCTTCGACTGGGTGGCCAGCGCGTCGAGAACATCCTCCTGGACGGTCGCCCCCAGTCCGATCGTGTAGAGCGACAGCCGCTGGTTCACCCGCTGGCGTGCCGCACCGGTCTGCCGGGCGACCGAGAACAGCTGGATCCCGGACACCCCGGCGGGCAGCGGGGTGCTGGGCGACACCCGTACGGAGCCGCTGTTCTCGTATCCGTCCGTGAGCAGGACGACGGTGTACCGGGCATCGGCCTGGCCCGGCATCAGGGCCAGGTCGTCGATGCCCCGGACCAGTCCGTCGCCGATGGGCGTACACGACCCGGCGGACCCGAAGTTCACCTGGCAGATCGACGCCTCGGCGGAACCGATGTCGGAGGCCGCGAGGACGGGCTGGATCAGTGGATCGGCCACCGGGTGCCAGGTGGCGGAGGTGTCCTCGAACACCAGCTGTTCGATCCGGTCGTCGGGACAGGCGCCCCGGCGTACGGCCGTATAGAGGTTGCCGAGGATCTGGGCGGCGGTCCTGGCGTGGTCCCAGCGGTCGCCGCTCATGCTGCCCGAGCGGTCGAGGACCAGGGCGAGATGCTGCGGCCGGGGGCGGATGATCAGCGGCAGGGGGGCGGAGGTGGTGTGGAGCATTCCGGCCGGGCCCGCGCAGCCGGTCTCGAACCACACCTCCTCGGTGATCTCGATGCTTCTCGGGACGTTCACGTACGGCGTGGGGAACACGGCCTGGGGCGCGGCCGAGCACGAGGGGAATCCGGGGATCGGCACCTCCCCGGTGGCGCTCCACCGGTACGCGGGTGCGGGTGCGGGACCGCCGACGACGGTGGGCCGGGCCGCGGTGCCCGTCGCGAGGTCGGCGGCCAGGGTCACCCCGTCACCCTCACTCACCGCTCCGCCCACGAGCGTCGGGGCGCTGGCGGTGAAGCCGGCCACCGGGTCACACATGAGCCGGGTGACCGTGAGATCGCCGGGGTCGTTGTCCGGCTGGGTGAACTGCCACATCGGCTGAGGGGTGTCCGCTTGGGCCCGGACGGACCACACCTCCCTCGCGGCCGCGGCCGCGGTGGCCCTCAGCTCGACCCCCAGCACGGTGTCCGTGCCGTCCGCCACCGCTTCGGCATGGACCCGGCGGCCGGGGAACGTCGTGTTGTCCCCGATCGGCCCGGGCAGCAGCGGGAGCGACGTGGCGCCCTGGATCAGGGTCACCCGCGCGTCCGCGGTGGCCGGGAGGCGTACCGTGAAGGCGGAGACCACCGCGGTGCTCATGTCCAGGCGGAGATCGGCGACCAGACCCTTCGAGTCGTGGACGGTGTAGACCGGCGATCCGGTGGTGGCGGGGCTGATGCTCGGCACGGCCATCGTTCTTCTCCTTTCTCTCCCGGCGATCTCCCACAGCCTCGCTACACGGCCGTGACGAGCCGCTTGTAGTAGACGTTGGGGGTGCCGGACCGGACACTGGTCCAGAAGATCCAGATGGTGTTGTCCGGGGCGATCAGCGTGAACGGGGCGACGTCGTCGCCCGGGGTGGTGGTGAGCTGCCGGACACCGCCCCAGCCGCCGCTGACCGGATCGCGCCGCATCACGAAGAGGTCGCCCTCGCCGACCTGCCCCCGGCTCCAGAACAGCCAGACCCCGCCGTCCGGGTCCTCCACGGCGCAGGGACTGCGCACCTTGGCTCCTGCGGAGTCGGCGAGCACGACGATGTTCTCCTCCTCCCAGTCGGTGCCGTGGAATCTGACCGCGTGCAGATTCCCGCCGTTGTCCACCCAGAACAGCCAGGCGTCTCCTTCCCTGGTGGCCAGCATGAACGGGTCGTCGGCGCCGGTGGCGGGGAACTCGTGTTCGTGGTCCGACACTCCGGTGTCCGGGTTGAAGCGCATGGCCTGGACACCGTCACTGATCGCGAAGCCCGTCCAGATCTTGTTCCCCGGGTCGACGGCGGCATGGAACCCGCGGCCGGCGGCGGCGGGAGAGTCCGACAGCTTGACCGCGCCCGCGGCGTCGACCCAGGTTCTGTTGGTGTGGCGCCAGCGGCGGTAGTGCCAGCGGTTCGTCGCCGAGTGGTGGAAGAAGACCGTCGCCACCTCACCGGTCAGCGTCACGAAAGGCAGGGTCTCGTCGACACCGGACGTGTCCGCCACGGGGATCTCCGCCGTGGCGCTCAGCTGGCCCAGTGGCGCCTGCTTCATGGTGACGGAGGCCGAACCCACCAGCCCCGACCGGTAGGCGATCAGCAGTTCCCCGCCCGGCAGCGCCACCAGGTGCGGATCCACATGGGTCCCGCCCGAGGTCACCTGTTGCAGGGGGTGGGACGGGCCGACGAACCCTGCCTGGATCCCGGCCAGATCGAGACGGGCGACGAAGACCTGCTCCACACCGCCCGCTTCCTCGCCGTACCAGGAGGCGACCAGCCCGCCGTTCGGCTCGATGACAAACGCGCGGTTCATGACCTGGGAGAGGTTGGAGGCGGAGACGGGGGCGTCCGGTGTGCTGGGCAGTTCCCCCCGCAGCAGGGCGTTGATCGCATTCCGCAGACTGACCGGTGGTCTGCCTTCCCCCCGGCGGTAGTCGGCCGGACTGGTGCCCAGCACATCCTGGATCAGGCTCGCCGGGGGGACGAGCAGCCGCTGCTGGCGCTGGTCGGTGACGTCGGTCGGCCGGACCTGCGGATCGTTCGCGCGCCGTTCGACGAGAGCCAGCGGGGTGTACGCGTGCTTGCCCTTGAAGTCGAGGTCCCCCTTCTTGGGCAGGTCCGTGCCGGTCCGGGCCCGGACGGCCCACTCGCGCTTGTGCCGGGCGCAGCTCTCGGTGCCCAGCCCGGCGAAGATGAGGCGGGGATCCTCGTCCGGAGTGACCAGGCGCTCCCACACGTCGAGGAAGACCAGGATCACAGGCCCGGCGACCGATTCCAGTTTCGGGATGACCGGCACGTCCCAGGCAGCCGCCAGCGCTTTCGCCGAGGCGCCCTTGTCCTCGTGAAGGTCCTGCGCCGTGTAGAGCTTGTCCGCCTCGATCATCACATCGAGACCCTCGGCCAGATACCGGCCGATCTGGTGCAGCGGGTCGGCCGCTCCGTTCACCCCGGACCGGATCTCGAAGTCGTTCGGCTGACCGGTGCCGACGATCCGGAAGCCGTCGTTGCCCTCCGGTACTCCGTCGCCCACGAACCACTTGAGGAACGCCCGCATTTCGAATTTCTGGATGTCCTCGCGTTCGTTGACGTCCGCGTCCACGATCGGGACGCCCTGTTGCAGCCTGACCCGGACGAAGCGGCGCATCGGGTCGAAGGTGTCGGCCGAGATCACGGCCATGGTGGTCTCCCTGGGGGTTTCAGAAGACGAGCCTGATGGTGCGTTTCAAGGTGCTCTCGGGGTCGCGGGGAATCGCCGGATGGGTCACGTAGTCGATCAGCACGGTGTCCGTGCCGAGGGTGCCGGCGAGACCGAATTCGCGCAGTGTGCGGTTGGGGTGGTCGTTGTCCGGCCAGGGCGGTTCATTGGGCCCCAGAGTGGCCACGATCTGGAGCTGGTTCGAGGGTGTGGCGACGACGTTGGGGCCGATGACGTAGTCGATCTGCAGCGAGCCGGCGGCGACGGTGAAGGGTTTCGGGTCGGCGAGGCGGGTGTCGGTCGGCAGGGCGGGGGGTGGTCCGGGTGGGCGGTCCCAGGTGTCGTGGCCCTGGCCGACCTGCAGTCCGGTGATGCCGTGGGTGGTGGTACTGCCCTGGACGAATCCGCACAGCAGTCGCTTGCAGTCCGCGACGATCGTGTTGCGGCGCACACCGCTGTCCCAGGTGACGCGCCCGGAGGGATCGAGGAGTACGTCCCGGTACTCGCCGGTGAGTGTTTCGGTGGGGGATCTTCCGCTCGTGGTCATGCCCGTTTCCTCCGGTCAGCTGGGCGGCGGGTACCAGGTCCGCCGCCGGAAGGTGGTGAGGTCGTCCGGTCGTACCGACGTGTGTCCGGCCTTGGTGGCGAGCAGCGTCACCCAGTCGGGCAGGGCCGCCTCGGTGGTCTCGCCGGGGGCGGGGACGAACTCGACGTAGGGGTAGTCGTCGTCGTACTTCTCTTTGATGTCGCGGCCCGGCGGGTAGACGTACTCGATCCTCGGCCGGGGGGTGAAGACCAGCACGGCGCGGGTACCGATCGGCAGGAACTTCTCCAGCAGGGGCCGGAGTTGCTCCTCCAGTTGTCCCGACAGCGGGTCGTCCGGCACCAGGGGGCTGAGGAAGAGGGCAAGGGTGCCCCGGGTGTAGAGGTCCGCGTTGTCCAGGTACTCGCCGAACTGCGCGCCGCGCGGTTTGCACGGGGTGTAGGCGAGCATGTCGTCCCACTGTCTGCGCCGTCCGTTGCGGTCCGCGGCGGCCCGGACGACGGTGGTGCTGCCGGCGTACCGCCGCAGGGTGCCTGTGTCGGGTGCCCGTACGCCGGCGAGGGGGGCGGTCATCGCGTTCGCGGGGGCCGGCCGGGAGGTCACCCGGTTGTCCGCGGGAGGCAGCGGGCGGGTGGCCAGGCCGGACAGCGCGACGCCCCGGTCGCTGCGGAACAGCAGCCAGTCGGCCTGCTTCCCGGGCACTCTGAACGGGACGGGGGTCCGGTCCCGGGCGGGCCCGGAGAGCACCGGGGTCGCGGGTGCCCCGGCCGTCCCGCCCGGCGAGATGTCGATGAACCACACGCCCGAACCACCGGGGCGGTCGGAGCTGAAGTACACCCGCAGGTCTCCGCCGGGCAGCAGGACCGGCATCGGCTCACGGTCGGCCGAGCTGTCCGGAGCGTCCAGGGCCATGGTCACGTATTGCTCCGGACCCCAGTCGCCCGTGCCCGGGTCCAGCACCCGGTACATGAGCGTCCATACGTTGTCGATGGTGCCGGTCCCCTGGCGCCTGGACCAGAACAGCCACAGCTGGTCGCCGGTGGCGCCGGGGACGACGACCGCGGACGGTTCCCGGTCGCCGCCGCCGTCGCTCGGGAAGACGTACGGGGCGCTCCAGGCGGTGCCGTCCCACCGGGCGGTCACGGTCCTCCAGCGGCCTTCGTCGTGCGCCGACCAGAACAGCCGTACGTGCCCGGGGCCGTCCGCCACTGCGAAGGGCTCCGCCACCCGTCCCGGGGCGGCGGCGGTCACATCCCGGGAGGCCGACCACTCGGGGTCGTCGCCCCACGTCCCGGTGGCCGAGGCATTGGAGCGGTCAAAGCCCAGTGCCTCCGCCGCGTCGGAGGTGTCCAGTTCGATCTCCAGCCGCTGGTCGCCGCCGTCGGCCGGGGTGATGAGCCGGAGGGATCCGTCGGCCGTGACGGTCACCGTGATCCCGGTGAGCCTCGCCGACAGCACGGCCTTCACCTCGGCCTCGGTGGCCCTGTTCGGGTCGACGAAGTCGTCCGCGGTGAAGCGCACCCCCTGCCGGTGCCGCCCGGACCGGACCACCAGACGGGATCCGGGGCGGATGGTGTAGTGACCGGCATGCCCGCTCTCCAGGATCGCGGGTCCCGGTTGCCGGGGTGCCGCCTTCGCGTACCGCAGGCGGGAGTCGGCGGTACCCGGCCGGTCCACCCACGCCAGGAAGAGTGTGCCGCCGGATGCGGGCAGTTCCGCGCCGGCGGGATCCCCGGCCGGTCCGGAACCGGTGGGCACGGCGCTCGACTCGCTCCAGGACCCCTGCCGGAAGGTCTTCATCCGGATGGCTCCGGGGCCGCCCGGCACCTCTGTGGTCTCGTAGCACAGCCGTGGCCGGTCGGAGCCGAACACGCTCAGCCGGCCGCCGGGGGCTCCTTCCAGTGTCACCAGGTCGGCGCGGGACTCCTCCACGCGGACGGCGGAGCGCGTGCCCACCATGTTGGAGGTGAGGACCAGCTTCCCGGACGGGTGGGCGACGGCGGTCACCTCCGACAGGGTCCGGCCGAGTACGGAGGCGACCTCGTGGGCGGTCGCGGCCGTGATGTCCTCGAAGTCGTCGGGCGCGAAGACCACCTTGGTGGGAACGCGGTCGTCCGCGGTGACCGTGAGGTGGGTCCCCGGACGCAGCGGGAAGGGGCCGACGGTGTCGCCGGTCAGCTGTGCGGCGACGCCCTCGGCCCCTGCGGCGCTCGCACCCGCCCGGAATCCCAGCAGCGGTCCCGCGTCGTCGGTGCCGCGCCATCCCTGGGGGCGGGCGGCGACGGCGAACACATGGTATTCGGGCGCGGAGTTGGAGCGCGCGATCGACTGGGCCATCTCGGCGACCTGCACATACCAGCGGGTGTAGCGGTTCACGATGGCCCGCAGATTGGGCACGGTCCCGACACCGCGGTACAGATGGGGAGCCGCCGCGATCTCGTTGCGCCGGACACTCACCGGAACGGTCTGGTTCAGTTCCCAGCCGATCATCCGGGCGAGCGCGGTGAGGAACTCGGGACGTGCGGTGTCCGGGTCGTGCAGATGGGCGAGCCCTTCCGCGAGACTGCGGGTCAGATCGAGCGCGGAGCCGGCCACGGAGAGAAACCGGTACAGCTGTCCGCGGTCGCGGAGCCCGGCGGGCAGCCGGTCGAGCGCGGACGCGATCGACGGCTCGCCGCCGAGGTCCGCCGCGGACAGCGGCAGATCCAGACGACGGTGTACGGCGGGCAGCATCCGGTAGAGGGCGTCCCCGAGGCGGTACTCCGCGGTGGTGGCGAAGGCGGCGGCGCACGCCCCCTCGTCGGCGGTGACATCCGGCGGGGTGCCCGAGGTCACGGTGAAGACGGTGTAGTAGTGCGTGGTCAGCGGCCGGGCCCCGTGATCGGAGACGGAGGAGACCACCGGTCCCTGGTAAACGACGTCTCCGTCGTCCGGGTCGAGGGGGAAGGTGCGTTCGCGGCGTACGATCCGGATCCCGGCGAACGGCCGCCCGGCGGCGAACTCCGCCGCCGGCGGGTTGCGCCAGGACAGGTCGATCCGCCCACCCGTCAGATGCGGGACGGCACGGACGGCCCTGACGGCCCTCATGGTGTGCCGCCGGCGTCGGACGGAATGCCGCCCTCGATGATCGTGAAGATCGCCGGCCGGTCCGTGAGGTCGAAGTCGGACACGCCCAGGGGGCCTTCCCGGTAGCCGGCCCGGGGCAGTTCATGGGGCTCCGGGACGATCACGCCGGAGGGTTCCACCCGGGGGTTGGTGACGATGTCGGCGGGCAGCACGGGATCACGTCCGAACTTGAACACGGTCAGGGACAGCACCTGCTCCAGTTCCTGCAGCAGGTCGTAGACCCGGCTCAGATAGATCCGCCCGCCGAAGTCGACGTTGTCGAAGGCCAGATAGGAGACGATGGTGTCCTCGACGGCCCGTTGGACGGCGGACCGGGCGAAGTAGGGCTGTGCCCAGATCCTCGCGCCGAGGTAGACGTCGCACGGGGACGGGCCCACGAGGGAGAGATTGACCGACGCCATCCGGTGCTGTTCGAAGTGCGCCAGCAGATCGCGCTTCAGCAACTCGGACGGCTGAGCGACACGTCCGGTGGGTGCCACATACAGGGTGATGTCGTTCCAGCTGGTCGCCACGGCCCTGACCTTGCCGACCCCGGGGACCCGCCGTGCCAGATCGATGTGGTCGTCGAGTGTGACCGCCCGGTCCTGCGCCCGGAAGAGCCGGGGCGCGAGCGAGCGGGCACGGTCCAGGTCCTCGGCCGCGGTGCCGCCCGCAGCCGCCTTCGGATTGACCGCCTGCTTGATGGTCGGCCAGCTCGGGGCGAACGACAGATTCGGCCCCACGTTTCCCTCCGGACCGCCCCCGATCCGGTAGCCGGCCGTGATCCGTACGGGTGAGACGTCGTCCGCGCTCGGCGGGGCCATGCCGTTGACGCCGTCGCCGAACCGGATGACGGCACGTCCCGACGCGTCGCGTCTGCTCATGAAGTGCCGGTCGGCCGGGGTGCTGGCGGCCAGCGTGGGCACCTCGGTCCAGCGGGTCGGGCCCCCGGGCTCGCTGACCGTCACGACGATGGAGTCCTGGATCACCGGTCGCTTCTCCAGCGGGTAGACCTGGTTGCCGCTGCCGTCGGAGACACCCACCGGTTCGTCGGCGACGGTGAGCCCTTCGACGGCGACCAGCGGGTGGAACCGCCGGAGCCCGTCGGAGTCCGCGGGCGGCAGTGCCTTGATCTGCACGTCCGCGGGGGTCTCGTACGTGAGCTGTGTCCGGCCGGGCTCGGCGAGGGTGAAGCGGGTACGGGCGGGGACCGTGAGGGGCAGGCCGACACTCTCCTCGAAGGCGATCTCCAGGTCGACGGTGGCCGGTGCCGGCGGCAGGGGTTCGTAACCGATGAGCCGCAGGAGCTGGAGCAGGGCCCCGGGTTCGTCGGAGGTCTCCGGCAGCAGGTTGGCGGCGATACGCGTCTGGTAGTAGAGAGTGAGGTCGGCGGCGTAGGCGAACAGCTCGATGAGCAGCACACCGAGATCGTTCTCGCTCTGGTCGGTCCACTCCGGGAGGCGTTCGCGGGCGAGTTCCAGCATCGCGGTCCGCAGCGCGTCGAAGCCGATGTTGGTGTAGTCGATCGGCGCTCCGGTCACGGCCGCTCCTCCGGTGGCCGCAGCGGAAGGGTGAGCCTGCGTACGGTGTCCAGCGAGGCGACGGTGTACTCGATGGTGACGGTCAGTTCGCCGCCCGCCGGCGACAGCTCCAGCGGGGCGGTCAGCCGTACCTCGGGCAGATGGCGGCGCAGCGACCGCTCGATGTCATGGCGTAACAGAGCGTGCATCGCCGCGGTGTTGGGTTCCTGGAGCCGTTGGCCGATTCCGGCGCCGTACGCGCGCATCATGACCCGGTCACCGGTGCGGCTGGTCAGCAGATGGCGGAGGTCGGCGTCGATCTTCTCGCCGTACTCGGCCCGCTCGGTCCCGCCGCCGGGCCGGATCCGGAAGGGAAAGCGCAGCCCCATCAGCCGGGCGCTCATGCGATCCGCACATTCAGCCGGGCCGGGGCCCCGGAGGGCGCGGGTACGGCGGCGAGAGCGGCTTTCAGGGCGGCCTCGGGCGCCGTGACCGCGGCCCAGGTGTCGATGGCCGCGGTCACCCCGTCGATCCAGGTCTGCACCTCGGTGACCCACTGCCAGAAGGCGGTGTCGCAGGCCGGGTCGGACGACGCGTCCGCGTTGACGGTGAGGGTGCGGTAGACGGCCAGCCCGAGGGCCCCGAGGTTGGCCTGGACCTGCGCGAGGTCGACGTTGTCCCCGGCGATGGGGCGCATGGCCTCCACGAATTCCCCGGCGGTGACGGTCTGGTCGGGTCCGAGTCCCATGGCTGCTCCTCAGGCCGTCACTTGGGTGTTGGTGGTCACGGTCATGATCACGGGCGCGCCCAGGTTGCCGATGCCGGAGTCGCCCACCCGGATCACCGGGCTGGTCCCCGCGCCGAGCCTGACGGTCGTGCCCGCCTCCACCGTGGCGGCGCTGAGCTTGATCACCGAGCCCTTGACCTCCACCGTGCCCGCACCGCCGTCGACCTTGGTGCCGGCGGAGGTCATGTCGATGGCGGCGCCGCTCGCCAGCTCGGCCCGGATGCCCTGCGAGGTGATCGTGATGCGGTGCCCGGCCTTTCCCTCCTTGAGCGTGATGCCGTCGGCGTCGAGGGTCACGGTGTGCTGGTGCACCCCGTCGCTGATGCGGATCTTCTCCTGACCGCCCTTGTCGTCGAGGAGCAGGACGTGCCCGGTGGCCGATCGCATCACCCGGAAGTGCGGGGGGTTCGCCCGCGCCTCGGCGGGCCACTCCCCGGACACGTACTGGATGCCGCTCCACAGCGCCAGTCCCGGGTCCCCGCCCTCGAATTCGACCCAGACCTTGGCCCCGTTCTCCGGTACGAAGTGGTAGCCGTACGGCAGCGCCGGGCGGGCCGACATGAGTTCGTCGGGCGGGAACACGGCCGGCACGGACACCTTCACCTGGCCGAGATTCGTGTCGTCGCGGTTGTCCTTCACGATCCCCGTGTACTTCCCGAAGTACTGGTCCGGCATTTCCTCCTCCTTTCGCTCTTTCAGCGCACGCACTTGAAATCGGTCTTGTATCCTCCGCCGTCGACTTTGTGCGTCACCGAGGACACGTACCATTCGCCGTTGAACCGGTCGTTGACACCGTGCACGATCACATGGGATTTCGCGCGGAGCCAGATCGTGCCCACCGTGCTGCCGTTCGCGGACATGCCGAGCCGGCGCGATTCCAGGGAGTCGTTGGCCGCCTCCAGGTCTCCCTTGTCCGGCACGACCAGGCCGACGGTCACGCGGCGGGCGGACAGTGTCCGCTGGAACTCGCGTTTGCGCTCCGCGCCCTTTTCGTAGAGGGCCCGCAGACGCACGCGGTCGGCTTCCCGGACCTGGGAGAGACGGGCTTCGTCCAGCTCCCACAGCACGATGTCCTCCGGTGCCTTGGGCTGGGATTCGATCTGCCGTCCCTGCTGGTCGATGTCCGTGGTTTCCTTGAGCCGGTCGATATAGCTGCTGTCGAATCCGGGTGAGAAGGTGACCAGATTGCTGTCGGGTCCTTCGCGGTAGCGCAGGACCAGTGTGTCGGGACGGCGCAGCCGCACCACACGGCGCTCGGGGATGAAGTACAGGACTTCGTTTTCCTCGTCGTCCAGCTCGACGAAGCATTTGGCGTGGTAGGTCTTGGCCAGTTCCTGGAGGAACGCCAGATCCGTCTTTCCGTCCTGGGTGATCGGGCGGCTGCTGATCAGCGGGTCGGAGCTGAGCGAGGCCTCCACCCGTGCGAAGCCGTACGGGTCGGCGACGGCGCGCACGATGTCGGTGACGGTGCGGTCGCGCCACACCTTCTTCCGTTCGACGAGTCCCATGTGGATGGACCGGTCCTCGCCCTTCAGGGAGACCGACGGCACCCCGCTGTCGGGGTAGCTCACCTCGACCTTGGTGACGGTCGCTCTGATCAGCATGGCGTGCTGGTCGGGCTCGGCGTAGCCGAGGTCGACCTCGACGCTGCTGCCCTCGAACAGGCCGTCGGCATAGACCAGCAGCGGGTCGGACAGGGAGAGGCTGACACTGTCGGCCTGCCGGTCGTCCTCGGTGACCGAGACCGATTCGACCCAGTCGGTGATGTCCTGCCCTTCGAGCCGGACCTTGATGAAGGGGACCCGGGTGCCCATGTCAGAAGTCCCTGGCCCGGGTGGTGCGGGTGGCGGGTGCCGGATTCGGCATGTTCAGCACATCGCCGGCGCGCAGGTCCAGGGGAAAGACGATCGGGTTGGCGTCGAGGATCCGCCACCACAGGCTCTCCGTGCCGTAGAAGCGCCGGGCCAGCAGATCCAGCCCTTCGCCGTCGGCCAGCCGGTACGGGCTCGCGGTGTCCTCCAGGCGCCTTTCGATACGGAGTGCGACGACCCTGCGGGTGGTGCCGTCGGGTGCGGTGACGGTCAGTGTGGGAAGTCCGGTGAAGCGGGAACCGGCCGCAGGTGTCATCAGCCCGCTCCCCTCAGCGGCGCGGGGCTGACCACGTCGTCGTACGGTGTCCGCTCGACGAGTGTCACGGCGACATCGGCCCGCAGGGGTGCCAGCCCGGGGGTGAACAGCAGCTCGGTGATGCCGATCTCGGTCACCACACAGTCGATGGCCCGGTCCCCGAAGCCGAACACGCAGTCCGGCGGGCAGACGAACCGGTCGGTGTCGGCGTACAGTCCGGCGAAGCTGCCGCCGGCGCTCGGCCAGTCGCGGTTGGCGGGCCACACCAGGGCCCGGTACTTGTTCAGCTCGGGACCGATGCCACCCTCGGGGTCCTTGCTGATCGGGATCTGGTCGTCCGCCGGGCCGGCGAAGAGTCCGTCGACCCGGACCGTGAAGCTGATCGTGCGGTCGCCGCCCTGTGTGTACTGGCGCAGTGGCAGCAGCCGGCCGGGCGCGTTCATGGTGGCGTAGCCGACGGACCGCTTGTCGGAGAGCTGGGTGGGGTTGTACTGGAACTGGATCAGGACGTCGGGCACCGAGGGGTCGGGGATCCGGCCGGACAGAAAGCCCCGCGCGGGGTTCTGGAGTGTCAGCATCGGACTCACCTTCAGGCGGGCGCCGGGGCGCGCGTTCCGGTACGGAAGTCCTGTTCGGACCGGAGCGCGCCGAGCCGCTCCTGGATCCGCTGGATGATCTCGTCGGAGAGCAGCCGGGCCGCGTCCGCCTCCAGGCGTTCGGCGTTGATGTTCACGGTGATGCCGCCCTCCACGTGGACGGACTGGTCCGGTGCGGCGGCCGCGGCGGCGGGTGCGGCCATCGCCGGGGGCAGCACGGGCCGGGCACCGGCGGCTCCCGGGCCCCCGGGGGCCGCGGCTCCCGGAGGGCCGGCGGCGGGCAGGGCGGGCGGCCCGGCGGGTACGGCGCCCGGCAGGGCACCCGGCAGCGGAGCACCCGGCAGCCCGCCGGCCGGCCCGGCCGCGGGGGTTGCGGCGGGGGCGTGGGGACCGCCCGCCGGAGGCGGTCCGGCGGCCGGGGCGGGTGCGGGTGCCGCCGCCTTGGCACGGCGTTCCTCGTCCGCCTGTCTTGCCTTGGCCACGGCCTCCTCCTGGGCCGCGATCTGCCCTTCGAGACCTCCCTTCACCGGCTTGGGGGTCAGGGTGGCGGTGACATTGATGGGGGGCACGTCCTTGGGCGGAATCAGCCGGGCCTGTACCTCCGCCTGCGGGATGAGGTTGGCGCGGGTCAGTCCGGCCAGCTGGCCCGCGGCGCTGTCGGCCAGCTGGTTGTACATGCCGAGGACACCGTTGATCAGTCCGACGAAGAAGTTCTGGACGGCGGTCCCGGCCGCGATGAAGGTGTTGATGACGCCGATCCCCGCGTTCTGCGCCGTCGCCACGATCCAGGCCCACACCTGGCCGACCAGGGCACCGAGCCCGGCGAACATCTGACCGATCGTCTGCACCTGGATGCTGATGAAGTTGGCGGCGATCAGGACCGCCAGCTTGATCTCGTCCCAGTAGGCGATGATCACGATGATGATGCCGATGACTCCGAGCATGACCGCGACGACGGCGAGCCAGGGGTTGTCGCGCAGGGCGGCGCTGACCTGGTCCCAGTAGACGATCAGGAGGACGATCGCGGCGATCAGGGCGACCACGGCGATCACCACCAGGACGATGGGGTTCATCGCCATCACGGCGTTGAAGACCGCCTGCGCCGCGGTCGCGATCTGGGTGACCCCGGAGAGCGCCTGCAGTACCTGCCCCGCCTGGCCGACGGCGCCGCCGGCCGCGCCGAGCAGGTCCATGTAGTCCTTCGTCGACTTGTTGGGCTTGTCCCAGGCCTCTCCCAGCTTGGTCACCGAGTCGTACAGCTGCGGGATCGAGGTCATCGCGGTGCCGAGAGCGGTCGCTCCCGAGGAGATCTTCTGTCCCAGGGACTCCGTCGCCTTCGCCGCCGCCTTGTCGCCCGCCTGGTCCAGCGCGGCCCCGACGCCGTCCTCCAGTTTCTTGCCGAACGTCTTCTCGGCGGGGCCGAGGTTGACGCCCAGCGCGGCGTCATGAGCGGTGTCGGCCATCTTGCCGCTCGGCCCGAAGAGCACGTCCATGGCCGGCCGGAAGTCGGGGCTGCTGCTGACCGCCCGGAGGGTGATCTTGGCCATCGGGCCGTCCGGGGCGAAGAGCACCTCGATGGCCGGCTGGAACGCCTGCTGCATGGCGTCCACGAAATGCAGCCGCTCGAAGCCCTCTTTCAGCATCGAGGGCTGAAAGCCCTCCCTGGCCATGCGCTGGAAGAGCCCTTCGAGCTGGGTCTGCACTCCTTTGACCACGTCGGGGGTCAAGGCCACGTTCTCGGTGCGCAGCGTGGTGATACGCCCGAGCGCGTTGATGAGCACGTCCCGGGTGATCTGCTCCTCGTTGAGGATCTTGTTCGAGAAGACCGTGGTCTTCTCCTCGGTGTTGGCGGCGAGGGTGTGGTTCGCCACGTCCACGGTGCGGCTCAGTTCCCGGACGCTCTCCTGGAGCTGCCCGGCGAGGTTGGCGTTGGTCTCGCTGATCGTGAGCCGGACCCGCTGCTCCAGCTGGACCTCCTGCCCCGCGATGGTCGCCCTGATGAAGTCCTCAAGCTGGAGGAGGGTGTGCGGAATGCTCCCGGACACGATCCCCTGCTCACGCACCAACTGGTTCAGCTGGCCGATGGCGGCCAGGAGTTCGTTCAGGCCCATGTCCTCACCTCCTCGGGGAATCATCGGGTCGCGGTGCCGCGTTCGATCTGCTTCTGCTCGTATTCCAGTTGCTCGACGAGCCGGCGTACGTAGTGCCAGCGCTCCTCGGTCGGGAGGCCGAGAATCTCCTCCGCCCCCCAGTGCAGGTGGTAGGCGAGGAAGAAGACCTCGTGGCGCAGCCTGTCCTCCTCTCCTACGAAACTGCCAAGAAATTCGACATGTCGAGCGTCGCCCCGTATTCGCGGCCGCAGCCTCCGCAGTTCACCGGCCGGCGCAGATTGATACCGGGGCCTCCGTTGTTCATGGCCTGGTCGATGAGGCGGCGGTCGGAGAGCGTCAGGTCGTTGAAGACCGCGCTGCCCAGCGCCTCCATCCGGGGCCGGGGCATGTCGCCCATGGACTTCAGACAGCGGGCCAGCAGCGCGTTCTTGCCGTGCGCGGCGTTCTCCCGGACCGCGCCGGCGATGCGCTCCTCGTCCGCGCCGGTGGGACGGCGGAAGACCAGGACGTCGAAGACGGTGCCCGCACGGTCGACGTATCCGTCCTCCAGCTGCACCACGAGGTCCTCCGGGACCTCGCCGCCGCCCAGCCGGACCACGTCGAGCCCGGCCAGGTCCTCGACGAGTACGGTCGCCTCCTGGCAGGTGGGGCAGGAGTACGTGGCCTGCATCTCGGCGCCGAAGGTGATCTCCCTCAGTTTCACCAGCAGGAAGTGCCGGTCGGCCGAGAAGAGATTCTGGGCCGCCCGCACCCCGGGGTTCTCGATGCCGCCGAGCCGGACCAGACAGCTGCCGAGGAGTTCCGAGATCATGCGGGCGCTGTTCGAGCGGTGGCGCCTGTCGGCCATGACCGCCTCGTCGCGCCCGGTCATCTTCCTGAGTACGGCGGTCCGGTGGATCTGGCTGTCGGCGTCCTCGTAGCCGATGGGCAGCTCGAACTCGAATTCACGTCTGCGCGGCTGTGCGCTCTCGTGGCCCATCGTCAGGACACCCTTTCCAGGCCGTTGTGCTCGATCTCCACGGTCTGCTTGAACAAATTGGTCGTCCCGGCTTCCAGATCCGCGAACTTCGAGGATTTGACCCAGCCCTCGTAGAAGGCGAAGCGCAGCACTTCCTCGCCGTTCTCCAGTTTGAGCACCGCGCCGTTGCGCCGTACCGAGGATCCGCCGCTGGTTCCGTTGAGCTGGAACATCTCCCGGAACCAGTCCCGGAACAGTTTGTCGAACGGACTGCCGTCCATATTGCGCTCGATGACGAGCGTCTCGAACTTCACGACACCGCTGGCGATCTTCCGCACCACCGGGGAGCCCCCTTCGGGTTGCTCGATGGTTTCCGCCGTGCCTTCGCTGAGCCCGGTCACCTTGGTCACCGGGCATCCCGTGCCCTCGATCTCCAGCGCGAACCCATGAGTCCGGTAGGACTCATGGAATGTCAACTCCGCCATGTTCCCATCACTTCCCTCAGGTCTCCGCCGTCGCGGAGCCGCTGTCCTGCTGGCCGACGACGATCAGCACCGTCTCGGCGGGCTTTGCCGGATAGAAGAGAACTTCCACCGTGAAGTTCCCGCTGTTCACCTCCGATGGAGGATTGTTCTCCGCATCACATTTCACGGTGAAGGCCTGCTCCGCGGGGTCGGACCCGAAGGCGCCCTGCCGCCACAGTCCGAGCAGGAACGGCGTCACGACATTGAGCCGGACGCTTCGGCGGAGCTCCTCCGAGTGCGGTTCCTGGGCCACCCAGCGCAGTCCCTCGCGCAGGGAGGACTTCACATAGTTGAAGAGGCGCCGGACATTGACGTAGAGCCATCGGGTGTCGGTGCTCAGGGTCCGCGAGGCGTCGACGATCACACCCGATCCCGGAACGGCCCGGACACCGTTGACACTTCCGTTCCTGACCAGGTCGGTGTGGTCGGCGTCGGTCATGTCGTACTCCACACCGAGCGCGGAGGCCAGCATCGCCTCGTCCCCGGCCGGTGCCTTCCACACTCCGCGCGCCGCGGCGACGCGGGCGTACATCCCGAGAATGTGGCCGGCGGGAGGGACCAGCAGCAGGGGGTCCTTTCCGTCGCGGTCCTGCGGGTTGACGATGGTGATCCAGGGGGCGTACATCGCTCCGTAGACCTTCCGGCCCCTGAAGGCCGCCGCGTACGTCTTGGCTCCCTCCAGGTCCAGCTTCGGGGGAGGCGAGCCGACGAACATCGCGTCACCGCGCCGCTCGACATAGCCCAGGGCCGCGTTCACCACCCCGGGTGCGGTCGAGTCGGGGCAGGCCAGCAGCTGGATGTCGACGGTGTCGAAGGCGAACAGGCCGGAGCGGCGGGCCGGGTCGCCGATGAAGTCGAGATCGCCGGGCGGATCGCCGTCGTCCCCGGCCCTGGTGCTGCCGACCAGGTGGGTTCCGGCCTTCGGCAGGTCGTCGGCGGGCCCGGTGGCACTGTCCTGGTCGACGACGGTGATGAACCGGGAGCCCGAGCGCTGATCGTTGATCACGGTGTCGGCGGACCACGGCAGTCCGTTCTGCATGGACAGTGAGGTGAAGCGCTCCACCTCCAGCTCACCGTCGACGACCGCCAGATCGAACTCCGCGGAGCGGAACCGGGCCGCCTGGGTGGGCACCTGGGAGCCCAGTCCCCCGCTCCAGGTGACGAACCGCCCGTCCTCGAAGACCCCTTCGAGGGTCCGGGTCTCCCGGGTTCCCTTCACCGGCACGGCGGACGTCAGTCCGAGGGCGTTGGTGGCGTCGGTCGGGCTGCCGGCCGCGAGGGCGACGGAGGAGTCGGGGCCGTAGCTGTCCGACATCAGCACGAGGCGCCTGCGGGCGTCCAGGACCGCGGAGAAGCCATGGGCCTGACGGTTGACCGCCGTGACCACCTCTTCGGGTGTGACCTTCCCGAGCCCGCCCGCGAAGTCGCCCTTGACGAACTTCACGTCGACGCCGTTCGCCGCCCCGTCGACGGTGACCTTGATGGCGGCGTCGGCCGCGATGCTCGTCTCGATGTCCTTGGGTCCGATGACCACGCCCCGGCTCTCCAGGCGTACGGCGGACCCGACGGCCAGTCCGGCGACGGACGACAGGGCCGCGAGGGTGCTCTGCGCGGCCAGCGACACACCGCTGTCGTTGTTGGGGCTCTTGAAGCCGAGGGCCTCGGCCGCGCTGCCGGTCACGGTGAGCCGGGACCGGGTACCGGACTCGGAACTCACCAGCAGCAGGGACCCGTCGGGGGCGGCGACCGAGCGGAACCCGGTGGTGTACCGGGCCACGACCGCGGACACCTCCGCCGCCGAAGCAGCCTGGATCGCGACGAAGTCCTCCGCCCGGAAGGGGACGTTGACGGCCTCGCCGTTGGCGTCGACCTCGATGCTCTGCCCGGCCGCGAGGGCGAACGGCCCGGCCTTGTTCCCCCGCAGCTGGGCCGGAACGGCGGGGGTGGCCCGCGGATGGTGGACGATCCGCACCGACAGCCGGTTTCCCCAGACTCCCGGGTCCTCCCGTCCGCGGTTGCCCGCGCTCACCTGAAGGGTGTTCGCGTCCGCGGAGTCCGGGAGCATCACCTGGGCGGCCTTGCCCTTGGCCCGGTCCACGACCCGTACGGCGTACGCCTCGGTACCGCCGTTGTCGAAGAAGCCCCGGACCGCGTGAGCACCGTGGATCTCCCGGACGACCCCGCCGAAGTTCGCGGCGAAGTCGTTCATCCCCCGCAGCGCCACCGGGACGTCCGGCACACCCCGTTCGGCGCGCAGCAGGAAGCCGGCCACCGAGATGGGCGCTCCGGCGATCGCCGGCGACGCCCGTCCGTCGACCTCGACGACATTCACTCCGATGTTCACAGTCATCTCTGGTCCCCTTACGCCTCGGCGGCCGAGCCGCCGCTGGGCTGCTGGCCGACGACGATGGTGACGGTCTCGGCCGGCCGGACCGGGTAGAAGTAGACCTCCAGGCGGAAGTTGCCCAGGTCGACCTCGGAGGCGGGGTTGTTCTCCGCATCGCATTTGACGCTGAAGACCTGCTCCGGCGGATCGGCCCCGAACGCGCCCCGGCGCCACAGCCCGGTCAGAAACGGCGTCACCACATTGAGCCGCACCGACCGCCGGAGCGCTTCCGTGTGGGGTTCCTGCCGTACGAAGCGCAGGCCGTCCCGGAGCGAGACCTTGACATAGTTGAACAGCAGCCGGATGTTGACGAACGCCCAGCGGCTGTCCGTGGACAGCGTCCGGGAGGCCGCCACGACGATTCCCGCGGCCCGTTCCGGACGTACTCCGTTGACCCGCCCGTCGCGCACCATATGGGTGTGCTGGGCGTCGGTGAACCGCGCGGCCGTGTCGAGCACGCCCCGCAGCTGTGCCGATGTGCCGGCGGGAGCCTTCCAGATGCCCCGTTCGCGGTCGGTCCTGGCGTACACGCCCATCACATGACCGTCCGCCGGTACGAAGCGGGTGGCGGCGGGGCCGGTCGCCAGCGGATCGGCGACCTGGACCCACGGTGCGTACAGCGCGCCGTACACCTTGGCCGCGGTGAAGTCCGCGGCGTCGGTCACCACACCCTCCAGGTAGTCGCTTTCGAGTTCGGCGTAGTCGGCCGGGGCCCGCGGGACGGTGGCACCGGCGCGCGTGGCGCGGTCGGGGGACGAGCCGACGAAGCAGACGTCACCGCGCCCGGCGCAGTAGTCCAGGGCCGCGCGGACCACGGTGCGGCGTCCGTCCCCGGACAGTGTGTGGGCGTCCGGCACGGCGAGCAGCTGCACCTCGGCGGTGTCCAGGGCGTAGAGTCCCGAGCGGTCCGCGGCGTCGCCCGCGTAGTCGGCGGCGATGCAGGCGTTCTCCGCTCCCGCGTCGCTGAGTTCACGGCCGGTGACGGCGGCCGGGTAGCGGAGTCCGGCACCGGCGGTTCCGGCCGACAGGTCGGTCAGCGTCACATAGCGCGAGCCGCTGAGCGGGTGGTTGAGCCGGGTGGCGGCGTGGTCGGGCGAGCCCGGTTCCATGGTCAGACCGGTCCAGACCTCGACCTGGGCGAAGCCGCCGGAGGGGTCCGCGCGGTAGTGCACCGCGAGCCGGAACTCGGGCGTGTTCACCGTGGTGGCCGCCTTGGTCATGGCGGCGGTGACGGGCGTGGTCCAGGTGACGGACCCGGCCGCGGTGTTCACCCCGGTGAGCCTGCGGTACTCATGTCTGTCACCGGAGGTGAACCGGAGGACCGATCCCACCGTGATTCCCTCGGTGGACTGGAGCGTGGCCGTGGTCGCGTTGGCCGCGGTGGCGGACGCGAGGGTGGTGCTGGTACGCGGCTCGTCCACCACGTCGACCCGCAGCCGCCTGCCCCACGGCCCGGGGTCGCTCTCACCCCGGTGGCCGGCCGACACCCGCAGGACGGCCTCGGGTGCCGGCTGGCGGTCGTCGAGCGTCCGTGAGGCCGGTGAGCTGCCGGCGCCGACCACGCGGGAGACATAGGCGGTCGTCCCGCCGTTGAGGAAGAACCCCTCCAGCGCGTATCCGAGGATCCCGTCCTCGCGCGTCCTGCCGAACCGGTCCCGGAACTGCGCGGGACCGGTGAGGCGTACGGGCCGGTTGACGGGGCCGCGCTCGGTGGGGCCGACGAAGGCGGCGACGGACGTCGGCGCTCCGGCGATCACCGGACTTGCGGTGCCGTCGACCTCGACGACGTTCACTCCTACATTGGGGAACACGGCGCACCGTCCCCTCGCTGTCGCTTCATGGCCTCGGTGCCATCCCTTCGTCGTCCCCCGCTGTGTCCGGCCGGCCGGCCCGGACTTCGGTGCGCCGCACCCAGGGCAGTGCCTCGCGCGGACCGGTCTGCATGTGGGAACCCACCCGCAGGTGCACCCGCACCGGCACGGGCTCCTGTCCCTCCCGCTCGTCCCGGCAGGGCGGGGGGAGCATCCGGACGGGCGCGGGGGCGTCGTTGATCCACAGCGGCCGGTCGGCGGCCAGCCGGGTCAGCACCTCGTTGTGCACCCAGGTCTGCTGGCCCGCGCCCTGGCCGACGGCGGTGATCCGGTAGTCGGCGGTGTACGCGCGGGCGGGCGGGCGGACCGTGCACAGGGTGAGAGGTCCCCTGGGCCGGAAGCTGTCGCGCTGGGCGACACAGCCGGTCCGGTCCGGGTCCTCCCGGACATCGGTGGTGGAGACCTCCACCCGGGGGGTGGCCGCGCCGGGGAGCGCGGCGGCCGTCCCGAACGCGACCGGCACCACCACGGACACGGAGGAGTCACCTGCCGGGAACGTGCCGCGGACCGGTGAGGAGGCCGCGAGGGTGAGCCGGGTGCGGTCGCCCGCGGGGTCCTGTTCCACCCGGTCGACATCGTGTTCCTCGTCCCCCGACGGGCTGCCCCGCAGCAGGATCCGGTTGCCGGGGGCGAGGCCCGGCGTGTGCGCCGTCTGCACCGCCGAGTCGCCGGGGGCGGCCCCGGCGCGCAGCGGCACCCCGGTGAGTCCGGGTGGGGTCATCCCCGACAGCGCGTCGGTCAGCGCCTGTTCGACGTCCTTCAGCATCTCCTCGCGGACGGCTCGCAGCCGGTACAGCTCCACCGCGAACGGAATGCCGCCGACGGTCTCCAGCCGGAACTTCACGATCCGCGCCCTGCGGTCCGCCCCGATGCCGATGGGGCACTGCTCCCAGCCGTGCGCGGCGTTGACGGGGATGAACCAGCGGTGCTCCTCCCCCGGGGTGTCCTGGGCGTCCGCGTAGGACAGGGCGAGATAGAACGGCCGGGCCCGGGTTCCGTCGGCGGGGGTGTCCGCCCGGACCCACAGTCCCAGCTCCTCCCAGTCGGTGAGGTCGATCGGGTTCCCGGGAAGGAAGTCCGCCGCCGCAGGTGCCCCGCCGTCGTAGCGCAGCCGGTTGACGGTGATCTGCCGGCCGAAGAGGGCCCGGCTGCCGACGGACACGTCCAGGGCGGGATCGGTGGACGTCCAGGGCCGTGTGGTGTCGTGGATGAGCAGCGTGGTCATCACTGGCTCAGCCCCTCGGGTACGCGCGGCACGCGTACCGGAGCCCGGTGCGGGCGACCGGTGTCACCGGTAACCTGCTGATCCGCTCCATCGCCCGCCTCCTCTCGCTCGCCTCGGGCGGACCGCACCGACGGCGATCGCGATGTGGCCCGGATCACACCTTCCCCGACGGCCGTCGGCCCGTAACGCCGAAAGGCATCCGCTGATCCAGCTGGAGCACCACATTCACCCCCCGCAGGTCCCGGCCGGGCAGGGCGGGGGTCCATTCGTGAGACACGGTGATCCGGGCGCTGCTATGTTGGGAAATATGTCCAGTCCTGAGGCGGAAAGAAGCCAGCCACCGGTTGTCCGGTGGCTGATCGCGTAACTCTCTGACGACTCTGCTTTCTTCGGCGAAATCGCCGAGCAGAGCGTCGCGAATCCGCCACGGATCAACCGCATCGCGGGATCGCGCCCGGAAGTCTCTCCGGGCAGCCTCCCACGCGACCGCATGTCCTTCTGTCCATGTGTCGCGTCTCCCTGATCTGCGATGTAGTTGGAGCTTTTTCATGCCTTTCGCCATCTACGTTCTCGGGCTGGCCGTCTTCGCCCAGGGGACGTCGGAATTCATGCTGTCCGGTCTGGTGGAGAACATCGCCGCCGATTTCGGCGTGTCCATCCCGGCCGTCGGCTCACTCACCTCCGCCTTCGCCGTCGGCATGATCGTCGGCGCGCCGCTGTTCGCGATGCTGAGTCTGCGCCGGCCGCGCCGTCGAGCGCTGCTCACCTTCCTCATCACCTTCCTTCTCGCGCACGTCGTCGGCGCCCTCACCCACAGCTTCGAGGTCCTGTTCGTCACGCGGGTCATCGCCGCGCTGGCCAACGCCGGCTTCCTCGCCGTCGGCCTCGCGACCGCGGCAGGCATGGTCGGTCCCCAGGCCAAGGGCCGGGCGACGTCAGTGCTGCTGAGCGGTGTGACCCTCGCCTGTATCGCGGGTGTTCCCCTCGGTGCCGTAGTGGGCGAGTTCTGGGGCTGGCGCTCGGCGTTCTGGGGCGTCGCGCTCATCTCCACGCCCGCTGTCTTCGCGGTCCTGCGGTCCGTGCCGGCGACGCCCGTCGACCCCGATGCTCCGAGCGTCCGCCACGAGTTGCGGGCGCTGCGCACGCCTCGGCTGATCCTGACGCTGGTGCTCGGTGCGCTGGTGAACGGAGCGACGTTCTGCTCGTTCACGTACCTCACGCCTGTCCTCACGCATGTCACGGGTCTGAGCACCGGGTGGGTGCCCGCCGCGCTGGCGCTCTTCGGCATCGGGTCCTTCATCGGGGTCAACCTGGGCGGCCGGCTGGCGGACAACCGATCCGGACAGGTACTGGCGGTCGGTGGCACGGCGCTGCTGGTGGGCTGGCTGCTGTCGGCCCTCACAGCCGCCAGCCCGGTCGTGGCTCTGACCCTCGTATTCGTCCAGGGGGTGCTCTCGTTCGGGGTGGGCTCCACCCTGATCGCGCAGGCCCTCTACACAGCCTCGGAGGCACCCACGTTGGCCGGCGGTTTCGCCACCGCCGCGATGAACGTCGGCGCGGCGGCCGGCCCGGCCCTGGGCGGTGTCGCCCTGGGCGCGAACTTCGGTTTCCGGTCGCCGCTGGTGGTGAGCGCCGTGCTCGTGGCCGCCGCGTTGGTGCTCGGCGGCGCGGTCCGGGCGATCGACAGCGGGAACGGCAAAGGGAGCCCTTCGGCGGAGCGTCCTCTGGAGGCCCGTTCCTGACCGTGGTCGGTGCCTCGCGGTGGCCCGTCCGTCGAGCGGTCAGGGGGCGGGCCACCGCCCACGGTGAACGAGGCGATCTCGGACCGCATCGGTTCGATCGGCCTGGTCTAGGGCGTTCAGCCGCACCCCACGCCCGCGCCCCTGACGGCGTGACGGGAATGGCTTGAAAACGCTCCCGAAATGGTCTTCACACAAACCCACTAACCCCTTCACGATGCGTGTGTTCATGTGAACTGACTCCATATAAAAGGAGATTACGTGATCGGAGCCATATCCGGACGGCGGGGCATTCTCGCCACCCTCACCACGGGGGTCCTGGCGTTCTCCCTGGCTGTCGGGGCGGCCCCCACCCAGGCATTACCGGCGGCGGTGGGCGCTGACGGGGCCAGAGCCTCGGCCTCCTCCCTGCACCGGCCGACCACCGAAACCGGCACTCTCACCCGGCCCGATACCCCGAGCACGGCGGCTCCTTCGGCTTCCGTGCCGCCGAAGGCAGAGGCCCCCAACGCCCGCAAGAAGCAGAACCGGACAGGTTCGGCCGGCGAAGCCGCCTCGGCCGTCATCTCGGGAACGATCACCAGCAGCGCCGGGGTCGAGGCGAACGCCCTCATCACCGTCGAGGGCACAGCCGTATCCACCACGTCCGCTGCCGACGGCACGTACAGCCTGACCCTGCCGCCGGGGACCTACAACATCGCCGTCGGCCCCGCCCAGCGCTGCGCCTCCGCGGCCAGTGTGCCGGTCGAGGTCACCGGGGACGTCACCCAGAACGTCACCCTGCCGGACAAGACGGACACCTTCGGGACCGTCTGCGAGGTGGTCGCAGGCGCCCCGTTCCCCCAGGGGACGGAGAAGCTGAGGTTCCGTACACCGCACAGCGGGCTCGCCGGTTTTCCCCTCCCCTTCCCGGTGCCCCTCTACGGGCACACGTACCGGGGCGTGTCCGTCTCCGTCGACGGCGTCGTCACTTTCGGTGATTCGACCACGAGCGGGAACAACAGCACCCTGCCGACCGGCCATGTCCCGAACGGGTCTCTCTACCCGTTCTGGGACGACCTCACCATTGATTCCGGCGCGGGCGTCTACTGGTCCGCCACCGGTACGGCTCCGCACCGGAAGCTCATCGTCGAATGGCGCGACGCGCTGATCCAGGGCACCGGCGAGCGGGTCTCCTTCGCGGCGGTGCTCAGCGAGGACGGCGCGGCCTCCTTCCACTACCGGGACGTCCAGGGAAGCCCCAGGAAGAGCGGGGCGAGCGCGACCGTCGGCGTCGAGAACCACACCGGCACCGATGCGCTGCTCTACTCGTTCGACGAGGCGACCCTCCGCGACGGCATGAGCATCAACTTCCGTACGACGAAGACCGCGGTCATAACCGGCGTGGTGACCGATGCCAATGACGGCCTGCCGATCGCGCGTGCGTCGGCCGCTGTGACCGGCGGCACCGGCTCGGACATCACCGTCAACGACGGCGCCTACCTCCTCCAAGTGCCCGCGCCGGGCACGTACGATCTCGCCTTCTCCGCGTCCGAGTACACCTCGGAGAGCGTTCAGCGCACGGTGGCGCCGGGCGGTGTCGCGGTCGCGAACGCGGCCCTGAAAACGGGCCGGGTCACGGCCGACACCACTGCCGTGACCGTCGTCGTGCCCGCCGGGCAACAGCGCACGCGCACGGTGAACCTCACCAACACCGGCTTGGCCTCCTCGTTCTCGATCGCGGAGATGGACGTTCAGGGGTGGCTCACCCTGACACCCGCGAGCGGTGTTCTCGCCTCCGGCGCCGGTCAGGCGGTGACGCTGGGCATCGACACCACCGGTGCGACGGCCGGCTCCACTCTCGGCACCACCCTGCGCGTCACCTCGCACAGCGGCCGGGCACCCGAGTTCAACGTCACGGTGATCGTCGTCGTCACCGCGTACCAGGTGGCGGTCGATACCGGCGGGAACAGCGCGCTCACGGATTCCGTCGGTGATCCGTGGACCGCCGACAGGCCGTACACCGCGGGCGGCCACGGCTATCTCGGCAACGCCTCCCGGGTGACCACCTCGAAGCCGATATCCGGCGTGCCGGCGGAGAGCGCTCCGGCCCTGTACCGGACCGCCCGGCAAGGCATGTACGAGTACCGCTTCGACGGGCTGCCCGCGGGGACCTACCGGATCGAGCTGGGCTTCGCCGAACTGGCCGCCAAACGGCCGGCAAAACGCGTCTTCGACGTCATGGCCGAAGGCGCCGAGTTCGTGCCCAATCTGGATCTGGCCCTGGAGGCGGGCGTCCGGGTGGCGCACAACCGCTACATCACCGTCCGGGTCACGGACGGCCAGCTCAATCTGCGGTTCGTGTCCCATGCAGGCAAGACTCTGGTGAACTCGATCAGAGTCAGCGAACGGTCCGATCTCTTCGTGGAGTGATCTCCGGCCGACAGCCCGGCCGACCGTTGGGTTTCACCCGCGTCGGGCTCTCTACGGCTTGTGTACGCGGCCTCCTGGGCACCGGGCAGCAGCACCCCGGGAGCGTCCCGTACCTGGATGACGGTCCCACGGCGGTACGGGTACCGACCATCCGGTGCCGGACGGGTGGAGCTGTGGGCACCCCGCCGGAGTCATTCAGCGTGCCCACACCCTGAGGGCCTCCACTTGTGGTGCCAGGTCAGCGACGGCCGGCGGCCGTCGCTGACTGACGCGCAACGCGCTGACGTGCCGGGTCCAGGGAGCTGAACATCCGCCGCCTGTCCTCGTGGACACAGCCAGAACACCGTGCGCAGACGGAGGCGGCAAAGGGCCGGGCCCACATGGCGTGACACCGCGGCCGGTGCCGACGTGCGGGTGCGGGACGGCGGGCGGACGCGGGCGGGGCCGGGGGCCTCGTCCCGTCCGTCCACAAGGCGTCCGAGGAGCACCAGACCGCCCTCGACAACGCCATGAACGACTGCATATGAGCCGCACCGCCAGATCCCTGCACGGCATTCGCGATCCGGGCCCGCCTTCTCCGCCCGGTCCTTCATTCATTCTCACCCTTTCGAGTTGCCGGACGCATCCCGGCGTGGGATACATCGAGTGATGGGCCGCGGGGACAAGCGATGGACCACGGTGATGCCCGTATCCCCGAAATGGCCGGACTCGTCACACGGCCGCAAAGGGCCGCCGATCTGCCCCTTGACCTGTCGGGCACAGCGGGACGAGTCCTGCCACGGTCGCCATGCGGCGACGCACCGCGGTGGCGAGACGGTGACACGCCCGCAGGTGTCTGGCCGGCCGGAGTGTGCGGCGCTGACTGCCGACCGTGGCAGGACTCGACGGTCGGGGCACGCGGGGATGGGATGGACGCACTCGGCGGAAGGATCTGATCGGGGGCGGCCCACCGCCTGCTGTCGTCCCGCCCGGGCACCGGTGGCGGGGCGACGGCGGGACGGCGGTTCCGGCGACGGGCCCGCACAGTCTCAGGACCGATGGAAGGAACTCCCATGACGGCGCTTGTCGACTACCGGAGCAACAGGATCGTCGAATTGATGGACGAGCCTGCCGAAAGCCGGGGCGGAGACTGGCTGAAGGAGTCGCTCCAGCAGGCCGTACTCCTGGAACTCGCCACACTCCCACCGTATTTGTGTGCTCTGTGGTCCGTCGAGGACCAGGACGGGGACGTGGCCGCGGCCCTACGCGAGGTCGTCTTCGACGAGATGTCACATCTCGGCCTCGCCGGGAACCTGCTCACCACCATCGGCGGAGTCGTCCGCCTTGCCGACGACATGACGGTGCCGAAGTACCCCGGTGCGCTGCCCGGGGGTGTCCGACCGGGGCTGACCGTCTACCTGAGCGGGCTGACGAAGGAGTCCCTGGACCTGTTCTCCCGGATCGAGGAGCCCGACGACCCGATCGCGGCAGTCAGGTCGAACACCTCGATCGGAGCCTTCTACACCGCGATCCTCGACGCGTTCCGCAACCACACGGACCTCATCACCGGCACCCGGCAGCTGACCCGGAACATGGCACACCACGGCAAGGGCAACAGCATCGTGGCGCTCACCTCCTTCGCGGACGTCGAGAAGGCCGTCGACATCATCAAGGAACAGGGCGAAGGCACCTCGGCGTCACCGGAGAATCCCCATCCCGGAGAGCTGGGCGAGCTTGCCCATTACTACCTCTTCCGGCAACTCTTCCACGGCCGGAAACTGGTCAAAACCTCCGAGAATCCGGACCGGTGGGAGTTCACCGGCGACACGATCCCGATGCCCCAGACCTTCCCCATGGGGACGGTGCCGCCGGGTGGCTGGGGAGGGGCGGGCACCCCGCCGCCCGACCCGGAGACCAGGGACCTCCTCGACGAGGCCAACGCCTCCTACAGCGACATGCTGCGGTTCCTTGAGAAGGCTTGGCAGGCCGACCTTCCGGCCACGGCCAAGGAGTCGCTGAACCAGGCCATCGGCAAGATGTTCGACCTCCCGAGCCCGGCGCGGACGCTGATGGAACGGCCGCTGCCCGACGGCAGCGGCCGGACCTACGGCCCGGAGTTCCGGTTCACCCACGCGTAGCCGCCCAGCGCCCGTGAGGGCGCCCGTGACCAGCGGTGGACATCGCAACGAGCCCCCGTTCGATGAGTTCGGGCTTGGCTTGCGGGCCTGTGTCGTGTGTGCGACTGCTTCTTCGCGATGACTGCCCGTGGCCCCTGGCTATTTCTTGTGGCCCACGGCTTCCTCGTACAGGGAGCGATTCACGGACCTGGACTCCGGGATCGGGTCGCCCTTCGAGACACCCGCGTCGCGGTACGCCTTCTGGAGGCGGTCGATGGTGCCGCCGCGGATCTCCCAGTCCATCCGGAGGGACGGCGTGGATTTCAGGACCGCCTTGTCGGTCTTGAGGAGCCGGGAGAGCTCGTCGAGGAAGGCTTCGTCCTTCTTGTAGTCGCCCGCGAAGTAGGTGTTCACGGTGCGGATGTACGCCCGCAGCAGGGCCACGCCCGCGTCCACGTCGTCGTTCAGGAGCTTCGGGCCGAAGAGCAGGCCGCCCAGGGGCTCGCCGAGGGGCTGGCCGCCCAGGAAGGCGTACTTCGGGTCGCCGTCGACCTTGCGCCACACCGGGTCCAGCAGCCACGCGGAGTCCACACCGCCGTTCTTCATGGCGGTGAGGACATCGGCGGAACCGAGCTGCTGGAACTGGATCTTGTCGAGGCCGCCGCCGTGCTTCTTCAGGGTCGTGTTCATCGGATACGCGATGACCGATCCCTTGCCGATCATCGTGCCCATCGTGCGGCCGGCCATCGGTACGTGGTCGGCGCTCTCACCGTCCTTGAGACGTACCCACATGCCGCTCTTGGACGCGGGGTCGGGGGAGAAGTTGCCGGCCACCCAGCGGATGTCGAAGCCGCCGTTGATGCCGTTCATCACGGCGACCTCGGGCGCCGCCCACTGTGCGTCGATATCGCCCTGGGCGAGCAGCGGCACCGCGTCCGGGGTCGGCAGCACCTTCAGCTCGACGTCCAGGTTCTCCTTCGCGAACTCGCCCTTCTCGGCGGCCACCACCAGGGGTGCCACGTACTCGGCGCTGAGCGTTCCGGAGACGATCGTGAGCTTCTTCTTCTTGGCCAGCGGCTGCGGGGCGGGCGCGCCCTTGTCGCAGCGCGCGGGCTTCCGGTCGGCCGCCAGGTCGGCCGGGTCGGTCCAGCCGGACGTGCATCCGGCGACCTCCTTCACGGTACGGGGCTTCGCCGTACCGGAGGGGGTGTCGTCCTGCTGCGCGCAGCCCGCCGACGCGAGCAAGGAGCCCGCGGTCAGCAGACCGAGCACGGTGGTGCGCGTGCGCATACTGCCTCCGTACATGAACAGGTGGGTCATGACTGGCCGCGGCCGCGGTCACGTGGGGCCCATGGGGTGAGCAGCCGGCCGGCGATCCGTACCACTTCGGAGAAAATGACGCCGAGAAGGGCGACGCAGACGATGCCCACGAACATGACGTCGTTCTGGAACAGCGCCCGGGAGTCGAAGATCAGATGACCGAGGCCGTTGGTGGCCGCGATCTGCTCGGAGGCGACGATCACCAGGACCGCGACACCGGCCGCGATCCGCGCGCCCACCAGGACGGCCGGCAGCGAAGCGGGCAGGAGCACATGGCGGAACATCTGCCAGGGGGACGCCCCGAAGACCCGGCCCGCGTCCCGGTGTCCGTCCGGCACCGCGATCACGGCCGCCATCGTGGAGATCCAGACGAAGAAGAACACCGTGGCCGCGACCAGTGCTATCTGGGGGCCCTCGCCCAGTCCGAACATGTTCAGGAAGACCGGCAGCAGCGCCAGCTTGGGTACGACGTACAGAGCGTCGAGGAGTGGTTCCAGCGCCGCCCTGACCAGGGACAGCGAGCCCATCAGCAGGCCCAGCAGATATCCGGCGCCGGTACCGATGGCGTAGCCCCCGAGAACCCGCTTCAGGG
This sequence comes from Streptomyces sp. NPDC004609, assembly GCF_042873655.1. NCBI lineage: Bacteria > Bacillati > Actinomycetota > Actinomycetes > Kitasatosporales > Streptomycetaceae > Streptomyces > Streptomyces sp. NPDC004609. The sequence continues at coordinate 155,903 of NZ_JBIALS010000002.1, forward strand.
TCGCCCAGACGTCCGGCCACAGCTCGCCGTCGCCCGCGCGCTCCCAGCCGTCGGCGAGGATCGTGCTCGGCGCGGGGTAGACCCGGTCGTCGATCCAGCCCTGGACGGCGGCGAGTTGCCAGATCAGGACGAGGAACAGGGGGACGGCCACGGCCAGGGAGAGTTCCAGGGCGCGGCGTCTGCGGTGGGTGCGGACGGGATGGAGTTCCTGGGGGCCGGGCCGGCGGACCAGGAGCTGTTCGGCCTCAGAGGCGCCGACGCCGGCCTCCGACCGGTCCGGGGCCGCCCCCGGGCCGGTCCCCCCGGCGGCGGACTTCTTGTGCAGGTCGGTGCTCACGCGGCCACCGCCTCTCCGCGTACCTCGCCGCGCAGCAGCTCCCACAACTCGCTCTTCAGCGAGGTGAACTCGGGTGCCGAACGGACCTCGCCGGAACGCGGGCGGTCGAACGGGGGGTGGCGCTCGGCGATGATGCGGCCCGGTCGCGCCGACATCACCAGGACCCGGTCGCCCAGCACGATGGCCTCCTCCAGGCTGTGCGTGATGAACAGGGTGGTCGTTCTGGTGGTCTGGGTCAGCTCCAGGAGTTCGTCCTGGAGGATGGTGCGGAGCTGGGCGTCCAGCGCCGCGAACGGCTCGTCCATGAGCAGGATCTCCGGCTCCACGGCGAGCGCTCGGGCGATGGCCACACGCTGGCGCATACCGCCGGAGAGGGCGGCGGGGTAGGCGTCCGCGAAGTCGGCGAGGCCCATCCGGGCCAGCCAGTCGGCGGCGCGGCTATTGGCCTCGCGGCGGGGCACGCGTTGCATGTCCAGGCCGAAGCGGACGTTGGCGAGGACCGTCTTCCAGTCGTAGATGCCGTAGTCCTGGAAGATCATCGCGGCCGGACTCGGGGACGCGGTACGGATCTCCAGCTCGCCCGTGGAGGGGCGCAGGAGCCCCGCGGCGATTCTGAGCAGGGTGGATTTCCCGCAGCCGGAGGGCCCCACGACACAGGTGAACTCACCCGGGGCGATGGACAGGTCCACGGGGCCCAGGGCGTTCACCGCGGTGGTGCCGCGGCCGAAGGCGCGGGTCAGGTCGGTGGCTCGGAGTTTCGGTGGTGCTGTGGGCATCGGGTGCGGCTCTCCCACGGTGTCTCCTCAGCGGAGGGTGTTCGGGGGGTGGGCGCTCGTGACGATATGACGATCCGTCAGATTCGGGAAGGGGTTTTACGTGATGCCTGTCGTGGGTTGTGTGGGTTCTCGTGGAGAGAGTGAGTCCACAGGTGCCGCCCGTGGGCGGTTCGTGTGGGGGTCCGCGGGTGGTTCGTGCCCGCCCTTCCCGTCCGGCAGCACAGCCGAAGGGCCCGTCACCGGGGGAATGGTGGCGGGTCCTTCCCGGGGTGGGGTGATGGCTTGGCGCAGTGGGGACAGGCGCCCTGGAAGGTCATGAATCCGGGCGCGGGCCAGAACCGGGGGGCACGGCCGGCAGCAGCGTCACGGCGGTCCGGTCGGGACCCGCGGCCGACAGATCCCCGTCCCCGCGGCCCGAGCGGGGCCACGGTGACAGGAGCCGCCGCGGCGAGGGCGAGGGGCCGAGCCATGCGACGAATCAGCGGGGGTGTCCTCGGTCACGGAAGCCTTCCCCGGAGTTCGTGCTCGTGTCCGTGGTTCGTGCTCCGGGTGTCATCTCCGGGGGCGCCCACGGAAGGACTCGACCGCGAAGGCGGCGGTCAGCAGCACCGCGGCGAGGCCCGCGAACACGGCCGGACCGGGCCCTGCCGGCACGCCGTTCTCCCGGACCGCGCCCATGAAATCACCCAGGGGAACGCCGTTGGCCGCCGCGTACCAGAGCGGGAGATAGCCCGCCTGGAAGAGCCGGTGGCTGCGGCTGAGCGTGCCGACGGCCAGGGCGAGGGACGGGATGAAGAGCACTCCCCCGGACCACGCGGCCACACCCGGCCAGTCCCCCTGACCCGTCATCCGGATCAGCGGCCCCACCCCGGCCAGCGCGGTGAAGGCCAGTCCGGAGAGCCATTCGGCGAGCAGCCTGCGGCGCGGTGCGGGATATGCCCCGAGGAGCGCGTCGACACCGTGCTCGTACCGCTGGGTGCCGAGCCGGGACCAGATCAGCACGGGCCAGATCCAGGCGGCGGGCAGGACCATACGGGTCACTCCGGAGACCGGTGTCACGGTCAGGGCTGCCGCCGTGATCCCCGCGAGGCCCAGCCACCACCACCAGGCCACGCCCCGCAGGAGGACTCGCAGTTCACCCGCGAGCACCGCGCCGAGGGAGCGGGCGGAACGGCCGGCCCGCACCTCCGCGACGGGCAGGACCCGGACCTCCGTGGCCGGCGTGCGCGCGATCGCCGTGGCGGGCAGGTCCCGGAATCCACCGGTGTCGCCGCCGATGCCCTCGTCGTACGGGGACGGGCCGGCGGCCCGTGACACCTCGGCCGGCCGGGACCGCGCGTCCTCCAGGAGGGCTCCGATCCGCTTCACCCCGACCCGGTCCGGGTCGAACCGGTGGAACCAGAGCGCCGGCAGGAGCGCGAGGGCGACCGCCACGAGGACGAGGCCCGCCCGGTCCAGCAGAAAGGCCCCGTCGGGCACGTATCCGTCCCAGACGAACGTCCGCAGCGGCTCGTCGATCAGCGTCAGACCCAGGCTGAACTCCCCCGACACCGTCACCTTCCCGGCGAGGACGTCGTCCCGCATCGACCGTACGACGTCATGGACGCCGATCCCGCCGAGCGGCGCGTTCGCTCCCTGTCCGCCCAGGGCGAGCACCATCCAGACGAAGAACCACACCACGTTGCCCAGTCCCGCGCCGAGCGGCGGCACCGCCTCGAAGAGCAGCGCGCACGCGGCCGTGAGGATCACCGAGGGAAGGGTGATGACGCCGAACGGCGTCAGCAGCGCGACCGGGTCGACGGCCGTGTCCTCGCCGCGCGCGAGCTGCAGCACGAGCGCGGTGACGGCCAGCACACCCACCATGGAGCCGAGCACCAGCACATTGCTCAGGAACTTCGCCCCGAGATAGCGGGCGCGGCTCACAGGGGTCGCCGCCAGCAGACGGCCGACACCGGTGGTGTGGTCCCGGGAGATCCCGTTGCGTACGACGTAGAAGCCGATGAGCATCAGCCAGAGCGCGCCCGCGAGCGCGATCGCCGTCCCCGTGTAGGCGCTGTTGTAGACGCCTCGGTGGTCGCCGATCTGGATGACGACCCACCGCGCGTCGGCGGCGGGCACGGCGAGCCAGCCGAGCCCGACGGCGGTCGCCAGCGTCGCGCCGTACGCGGGCCGACGGGCCCGGTCGAGGAAGTCGGCGACGGCGAGCCGGAGAAGAGCGCCCACGGTCACCGCCACCCCGTCCCCGGGGGAGGCGGCTTCGGCCCCGTTCCGGGAGGCCCCTGCCCGGAGCCGGGCATGCGGGGAGCACCCTGCACCGGGCCGGGCGCTCCGGGAGGCCCCGGCACCCCGGGCGAACCCGGCGGGGACCAGGCGCCCCGCACCGGGCCCGGCATCCCGGAGGGCCCGGGCGCTCCGGGATGCTCTTGCGCCGGCCATCCGGACGCCCCGGGTGACCCCGCCCGCGAACCCCCGCCCCCGGGCCCCGGTACCGGAGGACCCTGTACGCCCGGCGAACCCTGCCGGGACCAGCCACCCTGCGCCGAACCCCGCGGCCCGGGTCGGGGACCCGGTGTGCCGGACCCCTGCGGCCACCCCTGCCACCCCGCCGGGGGACCCTGAGCCGGCTCGTGCGGATGGGCGCCGTGGACGATCGCCAGATACGCGTCCTCCAGATCCGGGGGCACGGGCGCCGCGCCCGGGAACGGCGCGGACGCGGCCAGCATCCGCAGCCGGACTCCGGCCCCCGCCCCCGACCCCGTGCGCACCATCCGGCTCACGAGATACCGCGACTGGGCGGCCTGGACGTCCTGCGGGGCGACGGTCGCCTCCCACACCCGGCCCTCGACGTCCCGGAGCAGTTCGCCGGGCGAGCCGCGCCTGCGCAGGCGTCCCCCGGCGAGGACCGCGATGTCGGAGGCGACCGATTCGATGTCGGAGACGATATGGGTGGAGAGCATGACCACCCGGTCGGCCGCCAGTTCGCTGAGCAGATTCCGGAACCGCACCCGCTCCTGGGGATCGAGCCCGGCGGTGGGCTCGTCGACGACGAGGACCCGGGGATCGGTGAGCAGGCTCTGCGCGATGCCGACACGGCGCAGCATGCCGCCGGAGAACGTGCCGAGGGGGCGCCGGGCGGCCTCCGTGAGGTTGACGAGTTCGAGGAGTTCGTCGATACGGGCACGGGCGGACCGCCCGGAGACTCCCTTGGCGGCGGCGAGGTAACCGAGGAACTCACGCGCGGTGAGATGCGGATAGACGCCGAAGTCCTGCGGCAGATAGCCGAGGGCGCGGCGCAGCGGCCCGGGCCGGGCGACCACGTCCTCGCCCTGGAACAGGACACGGCCCCCGGTGGGCCGGGTGACGGTCGCCATGATCCGCATCAGGGACGACTTGCCCGCGCCGTTGGGCCCCAACAGCCCCAGCATTCCGGGTTCGAGCCGCATCGTCAGACCGTCGACGGCCCGTTTGCCGCCCCGGTAGACCTTGCTGACATCAATGAGTTCGAGCATGCGGGCCACTGTCCGCGAGGCGGGGGCGCCATCGCATCGCGGCCAGGGGGGAATCCGGGTCTCCCCCGACCGGGCCGGGTGCGCCTCGCTCCCGCGGGGGAGGCGGACGGGCGGACAGGCTGCGACACTCGATCGGGTGTGGAAGCCGATTCACCCGCCGGTCCGCCGGACGGTCCGCCCGCTGAAGCGTGTGCTGCCGCGTCCGCCGATCCGCCGGGGCACCTGGCGGGGCTGTGGTTACGCGCTGGTCGGCGCGGCCCTCGGACTGCCGCCGCTGACGGTGGCGGTCATCCTGGCGGGCGGGGTGGCGCGGACCTGGCCCGAGGGCCTGCGCCCGCTGTTCGTCCTGGCCGTGACGGCGGCCCTGATCGTGGCCGCCGGACTGCCGCGGACCGTCCGCGCGCGCTCCGTGCGGCTCGCCAACTCCTTCCTCGGCACCGCCCTGCCATCACCCGCGCTGTCCTCGTCCTCCCTGTCCTCACTCGCATTGCCCTCATCCGTGCTGTCCTCGCCCTCTCCGCCGTCGGCCGTGCGGGGGCGGGGAGGCGGCGGCCGGGACCGGTGGCGTGCCTCGGCGTGGCTGCTGCTGCACATCGGCCTGGGCTGGCTGGTCACGGTGGTGACCGGGGTGCTGGCGCTGATGGCGGTGACGATGGGCGCAGTGTGGCTGGGCGGCGGCGACCGGGTGCAGTTCCTCATCCTGACGGTCGATGTGCGGGGCGGCCTGCGCGGCGCGTGGGCCGTACCGGTCGCCGTCGCCGCCCTGCTGACGGCAACGGCGGTGGCCGCCGGATCCACCGCGCTGTTCCGGCGCCTCGCACCGGTGCTGCTCGGCCCGGGCCGGGCGGAGCGCGTGGCCGCGCTGGAGGAGAGGATGCGCGCCCTGGCACAGAGCAACCGGCTCGCACAGGAGCTGCACGACTCCATCGGCCACACCCTCACGGCCTCCACCATCCAGGCCGCGGTGGCGAGCGAGCTGATGGAGAGCGATCCCGAGGGCGCGCGGCGGGCGCTCAGCAGCATCGAGGAGACCTCCCGCAGCGCGCTGGACGATCTGGACCATGTGCTGGGGGTGCTGCGGAGGGGAGAGGGCGCGCCGTCGGCCGTACGGCACACGCTGGCCGATCTGCCAGGACTGCTGGACCGGGTCCGGCGGGCCGGCACCGAGGTGCGTACGGACATCACCGGGGAGCCGGCGCGGGTGCCGGCCGCCGTGTCCCGGGAGGCGTACCGCATCGTCCAGGAGGGCCTCACGAACGCGTTGCGGCACGCGGGCCGGCCCGAGGTGACGCTGCGGCTCGCCGTGTCGGCGGACTGGCTGGAGGCGGAACTGTCCAATCCGCTGCCCGCCGTCCGTGCTCCCGAGCACCCGGAACACCCCGAACGCGTCGGACACACCGGATCTGCCGAGCACGGTGTACGTACCGGGTACGGCCTGGCCGGTGTCGAGGAGCGCGTACGCCTGCTGCACGGCGAGCTCGCCTCCGGTCCCACGCCCGACGGACGGTGGAGGCTGGCGGCGCGCATCCCGCTACGGTTGGCCCGGTGAGTGTGCACCCGCCCCCGGCCTCGCCCGGTGACCCGCCCCCGGCCTCGCCCGTGACCGTTCTCATCGCCGACGACGAGGAGTTGACGCGTACCGGCCTGCGGACCCTGCTGTCGGCCAGGCCCTATCTGGATGTGGTCGGCGAGGCGGCCGACGGTACGGAGGTGCTTCCGCTGGTGACCCGGCTGCGGCCGGATGTGGTGCTCATGGACGTACGGATGCCGGGGATGGACGGCATCGAGGCGACCCGGCGGCTGCGGGCCGCGCTGGACGACCCGCCGAAGGTCGTTGTGATCACCACCTTCGAGAGCGACGACCACGTCTACGACGCGCTGCGGGCGGGTGCGGACGGCTTCGTCCTCAAGCGCGCCCCCGCCGACCGGATCGCCCGCGCCGTCCATCTGGTCGCGACGGGCGACTCGCTGCTGTTCCCGGACGCGGTCCGCCGTCTGGTGACGGCACGGCCGTCCCCGCCGGGCCCGTTGCCGCCGCTCCCCCTGACCGGCCGGGAGACGGAGACCCTGCGTCTGATGGCGAAGGGGCTGTCCAATCCGGCCATCGCGGACCGGCTGACGGTCAGTCTGGAGACGGTCAAGACCCATGTGAGCAATGTGCTGATGAAGCTGGGGGCGCGGAACAGGACACAGGCGGTGATCGTGGCGTACGAGTCCGGCCTGGTCGTACCGGGCAACGACACCTGACCGCGGAACGCCGTGCACGAGGGCCCCTGAGCGCCCGTCACCACCTTGCCCGGCCGGTGCGCCGAGCACCGTACGCCCTCCGCGGTCACTGTTCGGCCGACCGGCCCGACGCGGGCCCTTGAGATACCCCCCTTTCCTGAGGCTGTCGCCATGGGCGCGGCCGACCCGACCCGGCAGAGTGTGCGGGCATGAAAGCAACAGCGAAGACCTCGCGGGCCCGGCGCGCTCACCATCGCCGTCACGTACCAGCACACGTTCGTCGTGGACCTGGACGCTCCCACCACCGGTCACCGCACTCGGCCGCACACTCCACGTCCGGGATCTGGCAACCGCGGAAGACCTGGGTCTGTCGACACCGGCGACACCGTACGCGCGATGTCCGCCGCGATCGACGGACGGCCCCGGGTGGCCATCGGGGGCTACCGGCGAACCGTCGGGCTGCGGGACGCCGCAACGTACCGGCAGGAGGGTTCCCCCCTCACCGTCCCCGAGGAGATCGGCGCCGTCGCCCTGCCCCCCGGCGGACGCCTCGCCGTCGCCTTCGGCGCGGATATCGCTCTTCTCTCGCGAGGAGCCGCCAGCGGCGGGGCGTGATCGAGGGCGCGTGGCGGTTGGTCCGCGCGAGGCGTCCTCCGGTTCGGGCCGCTTCCGTCGCCGCCGGGGCCCGGTACGTCGGGTGGCGCATGTCGTCCCGGGTCCGGCGCGAGGTCAGCCCTGTTCGCCGAAGGCCCCGCGCAGGGTGGTGACGGCCTGGGTGATCGCGGTCTCGGCCGCATGGGTGCCCCGCAGGGCGTTGAGCATGACGAAGTCGTGGATGACGCCCTGGCAGCGGATGGCGGTGACGGGGACGCCGGCCTGGCGGAGCTTGTTGGCGTACGCCTCTCCCTCGTCGCGCAGGACGTCGGCCTCGGCGGTGATGACCAGGGCGGGCGGCAGACCGGCGAGCTGTTCGGTGGTGGCGCGCAGAGGCGAGGCGGTGATCTCGGCACGCTGGGCCGGATCGGTCGTGTACTGGTCCCAGAACCACTGCATGGCGTCGCGGCGCAGGAAGTAGCCGGTCGCGAAACGGTGATAGGAGTCCGTGTCGAACGAGGCGTCGGTCACGGGGTAGAACAGCACCTGGTGGACCAGCGGAACATCACCCCGTTCCTTCGCCATGAGGGTGAGGGCCGCCGACATGTTCCCGCCGACGGAGTCGCCGCAGACCGCGATCCGGCCGGCGTCGAGACCACGGCTCGCCCCGTCGGTGACGACCCAGCGGGCGACGGTGTGGATCTGCTCGATCGCCACCGGATAGCGGGCCTCGGGTGACAGGTCGTACTCGGGGAACACCACGGCGGCCCGGGTCCCGACGGCCAGCTCGCGGACCAGCCGGTCATGGGTATGGGCATTGCCGAAGACCCAGCCGGCGCCGTGGATGTAGAGGATCACCGGCAGCTTCCCGGTGGCGCCGGCCGGCCTGACGACCCGGGTCCGCACACTCCCGGTGGGACCGCCGCCGACGCTGACCCACTCCTCCTCGACTTCGGGTCCGCTGATGTCGCCCGACTGGACTTCGTCGACCGCCTTGCGGCCCTCGGCGGGGCCGAGGTCGAACAGGTACGGCGGACCGGAGGTCGCGGCCGCGAATTCGGCGGCGGCCTGCTCCAGGACCGGGGCCTCGGGTGTGTAGCTCTCGGACATGGACGTACTCCCTCGTCGGTCACAGCTCGCGAAGATTGTGGCAGTGGTTCGACGGCGGAGGGTTCAGCCGCGCCCCGACGGGGTGTCGGCCGCCCGCCGCACCGGGCAGGTCGCGGACCGATCGCGGTTCCGGTCACGACCGCGGTTCCGGTTGGGGTTCGGTTGGGGTTCCGGTTGGGGTTCGGTTCCGGCCGGGGTTCCGGTCACAGCCGCGGTTCGACCGCGGGTTCCGGCCGGGTTGTGGGGCGAGGCGTTCACCCCGCGGGTTCCGCGCGCCTGAATCTAGGATGAGCGGATGACGTGGAAAAGCTTGCAGGTCGACGCCGTCTGGGTACGTCGGCTCACTGCCCTGGCGGACCAGCCCCAGAACACCTCCGGGCTGGAGGCGGCGTTCCTGCGGTACGGCTGGGCGCGCCCCGGCCCGGAAGGGCGACCGGAGATCGAGTGGGGCGGCGGGGCGGCAAGCCCTCACGAGATCACCGGCGGCGGTGGCGAGGGCGTGGGATGGCGGCTGGAACTCGGCGACGCGCCCGGGGAGGTGCCGGGGGCTTGGTTCGCCCGGCTGCCGTGCGCGCTGTTCTGGCCCGCTTTCGGCGACGAACCGGAGGACGTCGAGGACGCCGGGCAGGACGACCTCGACGACGACTACGGGCCGGCCTGGATACGGCGGCCGGAGGCCGAGCGCACCGACTTCCACGCCGAATTCCGCCGCTTGGGGGAGCTGATCCGTGCGGAACTGGGTGAGCCGGACGAGACCGGGTCCGCCGAGATGGACGAGCGCTGGGAGCGGTGGGACCGGAAGGCCGGAGTGGTTGTCCTGGAGCGCACCGACGACATCAACTCCTACTCCCACTACGACGTGATCGCCGTGAGGGTGGGAACCGCGTCCTAGCCGGCGCCGCCGGTCGTTCCCGGGCAGTTCGCCGCCGTCGCCGCTGCCGCGGCGGGACAGGCCCGCGCGGGCGGTGGCCCGGCCCCCGGCCCCGGGACGGGCTACTCGAACCGGTCGGGGTCGCCCGCCCCCCGGCGTACGATCTCGGGCTCGCCGCCGGAGAAGTCGATGACCGTGGTCGGCTCGGTGCCGCAGTCGCCCGAGTCGATCACGGCGTCCACGACATGGTCGAGCCGTTCCTTGATCTCCCAGCCCTGGGTGAGCGGTTCGTCCTCGCCGGGCAGGAGCAGGGTGCTGGAGAGCAGCGGCTCCCCGAGTTCGGCGACCAGGGCCTGCGCCACGGCGTGGTCGGGGATGCGGACGCCCACCGTCTTCTTCTTCGGGTGGAGCAGCTGGCGCGGCACCTCCTTCGTCGCGGGGAGGATAAACGTGTAACTGCCTGGGGTCGCGGCCTTGATGGCGCGGAAGACGTCGTTGTCGATGTGCACGAACTGGCCCAGCTGTGCGAAGTTCTGGCAGACCAGCGTGAAGTGGTGACGATCGTCGAGATTCCGGATCGACCGGATCCGGCCGATGCCGTCCCTGCTGCCCAGCTGACACCCCAGCGCGTAACACGAGTCGGTCGGGTAGGCGATGAGCCCGCCCGACCGGATGGTGTCGGCGACACCGGTGATGGTGCGCCGCTGAGGGTTCTCGGGGTGTACGTCGAAGTACTTCGCCATCCGGCGAGTCTAGCTTGATCGTCGATCTGTGCGGCGCGGCGGCGACAGGCCGTTCCACGGTGGCGGCACGCGGCGGATGGACCTCGGGGTCCCGGTGTCCCTTGTCATCCCCGCAGGTGCTCCGAAACAATATCTCGATAGTCGAGATTATCGCTGAACGAGCAATCATGGAGCGGAGCCATGTCTCACGGCACCGATTTCGATGCAGCCTACGACGCCGCTCTGAGCCGCTGGCCGGTGGAGGTGGAAAGCGTCGACGTGCCTTCCCGCTTCGGCAGCACACGCGTCCACATCAGCGGCCCGGAGCACGGCGCCCGCCTCGTCCTACTGCCCGGCGGCGGGACGACCTCGATGGTCTGGTTCGCCAATGTCGCGGAACTGGCCCGCGATCACCGCGTCTACGCCGTCGACGTGATGGGCGACATCGGCCGCAGCGTGCACAACGGGGCGCCGCTGCGCGGCATCGGCGATCTGACGGCCTGGATGGACGACGTCTTCGACGGCCTCGATCTGGACGGCGCACACCTCTGCGGCCACTCCTACGGCGCCTGGATCACCCTGAACTACGCACTGCACGCGCCCGGCAGGGTCGGCCGGATCGTCCTCCTCGACCCGACCAACTGCTTCGCCGGCATGAGTGTGCGCTACTTCCTGCGGGCGCTGCCCGCCCTGCTGAAGCCCTCCGTCGCACGGCACCGGAGCTTCCTCCGCTGGGAGACCGGACGCGCTTCGGGGGATCCGGCGTGGCAGTCCTTCCTCGACAGCACCGTCACGGCCCCTCGGTCCAAGATCCTCGTCATGCGCCGCCCGAAGACGGAGGCGCTGAGGTCCTGCACCGTGCCCACCCTGGTGCTCCTGGCCGAACGCAGCCGGGCCCACCACCCGCTGCGCACGGCCGCCGCCGCCCGGCGCCGCATGCCCCGGGCGGAGATCGCCATGCTGCCGGACGCGTCCCACCACACCATCCCCACCGAGGACCCGGCCCTGCTCAACGGCCGTCTGACCGAGTTCCTGGCCTGATCGCCCCGCCCACGGCCAGACCGGCGGCTCCCGTGAAACCGGAGTTCGGGGAGGGTGAGGAGCTGAGCCGCCCGGGGCGGCGGTCACCCCCGTCGCCGCGTACGTTCCGACGGCGGGTCGGCCTGTCCGGACACGCCCCTCGGAACCGGTTCCGGAGTGCCGGCGGTCCACGACGGAGACCACCGGCGGACCGTCCGCCGACCCCTCCGGAGGCTCCCCCGGGGACGGGTGGCGCGGGTGCGAAGGCCGCCGCGTACCGTGGGGCTGCTGATCAAGGCCGCCGAAGGCACGCACCGCCGGGGAACAGGGATCGGGGATTCACCGCATGAACAGCTCACCGGTCGCGCTCGACTCCCTGGACCTGTTCGGGGAGTCGTTCGTCCGGGACCCGTATCCGACGCTGGATCTGCTGCGCGAGTCCGCGCCGGTGCACCATCACCCCGATACCGGGCTGTGGCTGGTGAGCCGGTACCGGGATGTGCGGGAGGTGCTGCTCGATCCGGTGGCGTTCCTGCCCGACAACGCCCAGCAGGCGGTGACGCCCCTGACGGTGGCCGCGCTCCGGCCGCTCGTCCGGTCCGGCTTCTCGCTGCCGCCCGCGCTGGCCGACAACGGCGGTCCGACACACCACGGACTGCGGCGGCTGGTCACCCGCTTCTTCAACGCGCAGCGGGTGGCGGAGGCCGTACCGCTGATCGAACGGACGGCGCTGGAGCTGCTGTCCCCCGTACGCGAACGGCTCGACGGCCGGGGCCACTGCGACCTCGTGGCCGACTTCGCCCGGGTCCTGCCGTGCCGGGTGATGATCGAACTGCTCGGTGTGGAGGGGGCGGACCCGCTCACGCTGGCGCGCTGGAGCGATGCCTCGCTGGAACTGTTCTGGGGCCGCCCCTCGCCGGAGCGGCAGGTGCAACTGGCGGTACTGGCGGGCGAGTTCCACACCTGGCTGACCGAACGCTGCACCGGATCCGCGGCGCCGGGGAGCCTGATGGCCGCGCTGCGGGACGAGGCCCCGGACACCGCGACGGCCGTGGCGGTGTGCTACTTCGTCCTCATCGCCGGCCAGGCCACCACCGGCCAGCTGATCGCCACCGTGCTGCGCCGGGCGCTCGACGACGGAGCCGCCTGGGAGCGCGCCGCGGCCGAGGAGGGCTTCGCGGAGGCGTGGTCGGAGGAGGTGCTGCGGCGTGAGCCGCCGGTGACGACCTGGCGCCGGCGGGCGGCCCGGGACGTGAGCATCGGCGGAGTACAGGTCCCGGCGGGCGCGCCGCTGCTGCTGATGCTCATGGGCACGGGTTCCGACCCCGAGGTGTTCGACGAGCCGGCGCGGCTGTGCCCGCACCGGCCGAACGCCCGGCTCCATCTGTCCTTCGGCGCCGGACGGCACCGCTGTCCGGGCGCGCTGCTGGCCCGTACGGAGGCGGCGATCGCCCTGCGCACGGCCGCGCGGTCCCTGCCCGGTCTCATGGCCTCGGCCGGTGCGGAGCCTCCCCTGCTGGGGCTGCTGTCCTTCCGGGCGCCCACCGAGGTCACGGCACACCGGCGCTGACGGTACGGCTTCCCGGGCGGTCGGCACCGGACGTACGGCGCCGGGTGCCGCTCCCCCCGTATGCCAGGGCTTCCGCCCTCTCCGGGAGATCTCCGCGCCCCGGCCCGCGGTCGTCCCGGCCCGGTCCGTCCGTGGACCGGCCGGTGGTGTTCCGGCCGCCGCGAGCGAGGAGCCGTTCCCTGGCCCAGAGGCCTTGCCCCGTACCGCCGTTCGGAGAGCGTCGTGCGGGCGGAACCCGTCGATCCGGGCGGCGCCCGCCCGGTGGAACCGCCGATGTGCTGCCGAACCGCACGGTCGTCATAAGCGGCCCCATCCGTCCCGGCCCCCCGCTCCGACGACCGCCCACACCACCGTGCCGGGCCCCTCGTCCGCCTCCCGCCGGAAGGCTCCCCAGTCCTCCGACAGGGCGTCGACCAACAGCAGCCCCCGGCCGCCGGGTTCGTCCACCCCGCCGTGACGCACCCTGACCGGGGGTTCGGTCACCCCGTCGTCCCCCACCTCTATACGGACCGCGCGCGCCCGCGTCTGGATGCTGCACGTCACCCGTACACCCCTCGCGTGGCGGATCGCGTTGGTGACCAGCTCGCTGATCACCAGGGAGGCGGACTCCAGGACGTCGTCGCCGTGCCGGTGGGCACGGAGGTAGGCCCGGACCATCCGGCGTGCCACGCCCACCGAAGGTCCTTCCGCCGGCAAGTCGAATACGCAGGTGGCGGCGGGGCAGGTGAGTCCGGCAGTGCGGGGGGCGGCGATGGTCACGGCGAATCCTCACGGTCATGGCCGGACGGAACGGTGCACCTGGCTCCAGCCCCACCCGGTCCTGGACGAGCTCGGTCGCCGGGGTCCCGCCGGTGGTCATGACGGCGGCCGGCACGGATGCCGGTGAAACCCGAGTGACGTGAGCTGAGTCACGCCAACTATGGCTTGCCCCAAGCGTGTTGACAACCCGCACTCTGCACAGTGCACAGTTATCAGGCCGTTCTGCGCACCGGCCGCGCACCATGGCACACTGCACCCGACGGCCGGACCACAGGACGGGGAGGCGGGGGTGTGTGCGTCACGATCCGCGCCGGGCGTCCCGCGACCGGTGTCCGGCCGAGGGCGCCAGTACCTCCGGCGGGAGCGGGCGTGACGGGCCGCCAGGACGGCCGCCTGCCGGGTACGGCACACATCCGGCCACGCCATGCCGCGCCGCCCGGTCGACGGCCCGTCAGCCGCCCCCGGACGGACCGGTCGCCTCCGGCACCCCTGCGGCCGGGATCCCCGCTTCGGACCGCCCGCTCCGGCACCGGGTGCGCTCCGGTGGCGAGGGACCGTACGCCCTGTTCGGCCGAATCGATTTTCCCCGTGCCCGCCACGGCGCGAGCCCGACCCGCTCCACCCTGGCGGGACCCCGTCCACCGCGAGTTTCCCCGACCGGACCCCCGTCATCGCGACGCGACCGAGAAGCACTGAAGATGTCCCCGTGGACATCCGCAAAGGAATGTCATGATCACACGAATCCGCAATGCCGACGCCGAGCTGGGCACGGAAGACTGGCGCAAGCCGTGGAGCGGGCCCAACGGGGCCTCCTGCATGGAGACCAAGCATCTGCCCGACGGCAGGATCGCGCTGCGCCAGTCCACCGACCCCGAAGGCCCCGCACTGATCTGGACCCCGGAGGAATTCAGCCGGTTCATCACGGCGGCGAAGCGGGGCGAGGCCGACTTCCTGCTTCCGTGACGACGCGTCCGGCCGCGCGCCGACCCGGCACACCCACACCACAGCGACGATGGAGGACGCCCCATGGCGGACACCGGTGATCCACCGGCCCTGATCGACACCACCAAGCCGCACCCGGCCCGTATGTACGACTACTACCTCGGCGGAAAGGACTACTACCCCGTCGACCGCGAGACGGCCGAAAAGGCCCTCGCCGCCTTCCCCGCGGGAAGAACCCTGGCACGGGAGAACCGCGCCTTCATGAACCGCGCCGCCAAGCTCCTCGCCGAGCGGGGAATCCGCCAGTTCCTCGACATCGGTACCGGAATCCCCACCGAGCCCAACCTGCACACGGTGGTGCAGAAGGTCGTCCCGGACGCCCGGGTGGTGTACGTGGACAACGACCCCATCGTGCTGGCACACGCCGAGGCGCTGCTCACCGGCACCTCGCAGGGCAGTACGGACTACATCCAGGCCGATGCCAGGGACCCGGAGACGATCCTCGGGAAGGCCCGCAGAACCCTGGACTTCGACCAGCCGATCGCCCTGTCCCTGGTGGCGCTGCTCCACTTCATCCCCGATGAGCACCGGCCGTTCGAACTGGTCCGGCAGCTCTTCGGGCCGATGGCCCCCGGGAGCCATCTGATGCTCTCCCATGTGACGGGGGACTTCGACCCCGAGACCTGGGAGCGTGTCATCGGGATATACCGGGGCAACGGCGTCGAGGCGCAGGTGCGCTCGCGCGACGAGTTCACCGCCTTCTTCGACTCCCTCGACCTGGTCGATCCCGGTGTCGAACTGGGCACGCACTGGCACCCCGTCGCCGATCCCGGCGGCGGCGACCCGGTCCCCCTGTACGTGGGGGTCGCCCGGAAGGGGTGACCCCTACACAGGGACTCGTATCGTACGGGAGGGGGTGACCGGCCCCGCGGGAGAGCCCGCGGGGTCGGCGGCCGTGCGCCGCGCGGAGGCCGCCCGCCCCAGGGCCGCGCCCGGGGGGGGGCGCTCGCGCGGCGCTCCGTCGGGCGGGAGCACGCCCCGAGCATCCGGCGGGTGTCATTCCGCGAGGTGATCCGGAGCATGCCTTTCTCGGCGAACCGGCCCGCAGTGTCGGTGAACGGCCTGCCGATACCGGTTCGCCCCGGTTGGAGACGCCCGTCTTCTCGAAGATGCCTTGGTGTGGTCACGGACCGCGTGGGGCGACAGACGCAGTCGCCGGGCGAACCCGCCCCTGGGGAGTCCGCGGGTGATGCGCTCGATGACCTCGGTCTCCCGGTCCGTCAGCTCGTAGGCGTCAACGATGAGGGCATGTTCTCGGACGGCTTCGCCGGTTCGATCACCCCGGCGGAGGGCCCGTGGTGCCGTCCGCCCGTCGCGGGCAGGAGGCATGGCAGACCGGCCACCGGCCAGGCCGGACGCGCTCCTGGGCGACGGCACCCGAGGGGAAACGGCCGACCGCCGCATGCACCGACCGCTCCGGCCCTCCGCGCAAGGACAGCAGGAGATTCGCCGGGCCCTGGGCGACTTCGCGGGTGCCGGGTGCGGTGTCCGCGCGGGCCGGGTGCTGGTACGGTCCGGGCGGTGCGGGTCGCCCGCTCACCCACGGCGCCCCGAACTCGTATCCGCCGGTCGTACCGAGAACCGATAAGCGGCCTGGTCAACCAGAACTCTCCGGCCACCCACTCCTTTGCCGCGCATCCGAGGGCATACCCCGTGCGTTATCTGGAATATGACAGCAGCACAGTATTCCGCTGGCCCCCGGCGCGAGATGTCCGCGCCCGGCCCGCGCCTCCCCTCGGCGGTCGCGATGGGAGAGTTCATCTTCACGCCGGGCTGGGCCCGCACCCCGGCCGGCGCAACCAGCACGCTCCATCGGGACGGTACCCATATCGAACTGCGCTGCTCAGCCTCCGCGGTGGAGGACTTCCTCGCGGTGATGGTCCGGCTGGAGGACGACTTCATCCGCCTGTGGAACGCCATCGGCCGCCCGAGCGGCCACGGCCACGGTATCGGACGGATCGGCCAGAACGTCCATGCATGACGGACACGGCCGCCGCTCCTACGAGGGCTCCCCTCTCCACCCGGACGACACCGCGTCATGGGTGGCCCCGGGGCACGGCCGCCACCGCTCCGTCATCCCTCAGCAATACCCCCCGCTCGGACCGCTCGACGCATCGTGGGACCCGGCCGAGGAACTGGCCTTCCTTCTCCACGACGCCACCGAGGCCGAGCACACCATCACTCCCCCGGCCCCCCGCCGGGGCGAGACCGCCCCGGCGGAGCCCGGCCCCGACACATGGCCCGGCACGGACCACCTCCCGGCCGACCCGCCGTATCGCCGGGCGCCTCACCCGCGGCGCCGCAGGGCCCGGGTCCGCAGACCGGCGTTCACCCTGCTGCAGACGGCCAGCTTCTTCATCGCCGCGCTCGCCGCCGTCATCGTCTCCATGGTGAGCGTCTTCGGAGGCATGGTGGCCTACGATCCCCTGCGCCATATCGCCGAACCCCGCACCCACGGCGATGTCGTCCACTGGTGGCCGCTGCTGGTCTACGGCCCCTGGATGGTCGCCTCGCTGTCCATCCTGCGGGCCGCGCTGCACCAGCGCCGGGCCGTGCACTCGTGGGCGGTCGTTCTGCTGTTCTCCACCGTCGCGATACTGCTGTGTGTGGCCCAGGCGCCCAGGACCTTCACCGACGCGGCGACCGCGGCTCTGCCCGCCCTGGCCGCCCTGGCCTGCTTCCAGCAGATCGTCCGCCAGATCACCCTGACGCGGCCACCGCGCCAGGCGACGCCCCGCCACCGCAACACACCCCCAGCAGCCTCGTCCTGACCGCCGCCCGGCCGATCGTGGGCGGCTGGGTTTAGGTTGTCGGGACAGGCGACACGAGGGTCCCGGCCGGCCGACCGGCCGGGACCCTCACTTCGGCACGGGCCGTGGTCGCGGCGCTGTCCCGCCCCGGCAGCGGGCGGAACCCCTCACTTCCCGCTGTCCTCGGCCAGGGTGTGTGCCACCAGGGCGTTGGCGTGCCCGTGGCCCAGGCCGTGTTCCGCCTTGAGCCAGCCGACCAGGTCCATGTGCTTGGTCAGGGGCGAGGTACGGATCAGTTGTTTCCACTCGGCCACGGGGCGGCCGTACTTCTTCTCGATCGACGGGAAGTAGGCGGCGGGGCCATTCTCGGTACCGGTCATCGTGCGCTCTCCATCCATCGGTCCGGACGTCGTCGACTCCCCGTGCCCGGTCGGGCCGGGCGGGGTGCCCGTCGTCCCGGGCGGCCGTGTTGTCGCCTGTGGTGACCACGGGAAACAGAAGAACTCATCGGTCCACGGAACTATTCCGCGACCTCCGCGGAGGTCTCCGGGTCACCTCCGCGCCCAACTGCCGCCGGTCCTCACGGCGCAGAGGGCGCGGCCCGGCAGGCGGCCGCCCGCCCCGTCAGAGCATCTAGTTAAGTTTGACTAATAACTTTCAGGGCAGTACCCTATAGTCAACTTTGACTACTGGATCCGCGCGGATCCCGGTAAGGAGTGCGCATGCCCGTCGTTCTGCCCGACACCGGCTACATCCCCACCGCCGAAGACCGGGAGAGCCTCGACGCGTGGTTCACCGAGTACGACGCACAGAGCGCCCAGCGCGCCGTCGAGCGCATGGCCGACATGGCGGTGTTCCCGCTCAACCTCGTCAGCGACGACTCCGCGGGCAACGGCCGCTCGGCACAGTGGAGCCGAGAGCAGTTCATCGAGATCATGACCGGCGTGATGGGCGACGGAGACCAGAACATCACCTTCGAGTCGGTACGTACCCCGGTCTTCCTGTCCGCCGCCATGGCCGTGGTCTTCACGGACTCGACCATGACCATGGACGGCAACTCCCAGCAGCTGCGCTACGCCGACGTCCTGGTGAAGCGGGGCGGCGTCTGGGCGTTCCAGACGATGATCCAGGGCGGCTGGGGCGACAACCTGTAGATCCACACCGCTCGACCGCCCGGGGCGGGCGAGGGCCTCGCCCCGGGACGGTGGGCGGTGAACGTACGGCAGTGGACGGGCGGCGCCGCCGTACGTTCACCGGACGGGCGGTGCCCCCGTGGGCCCGGTCGGCCGGGCCCACGGTTGCGCCGCGCCACCGGAGCCGGGCGCACCACGTTGGTGGTGACGGAGGGTCAGGCGTCGACCGTGAAGCCGTAGCTGACCACCGTGCTCGGTGAGCTGAGGACGGAGACGTCGCGCAGCGGGTCGCCGTCGACCAGGACGGCGTCGCCCCGGAAGCCCCGGGCCAGCCGGCCGGCGGTGCGCTCCAGACCGATCAGGCGCGCGGCGTTCGTGGTGGCGGTGCGGATCGCGTCGAGCGCGGACAGGCCGGCCTCCCTCATCAGCTCGATCTCCCGGCCGATGGGGTCGACGGCACCGCTGGAGGAGTCGGTTCCGGCGGCGATACGGACACCCGTCTCATGGGCCCTGCGGACGGCGCGCTGGGCGATGGGCAGGAAGGTACGGCCCCGCTCGGCGAGAACCGGGTCCGGGTCGGCGGCCAGGCTCGCCATCGCGGCGAGGGTGGGCGTGAAGTACGTACCCCGTCGCCGCATCTCCCCCATCGTGCGCTCGCCGAGGTACACCCCGTGCTCGATGCTGTCGACGCCCGCCATCACCGCGTCGTGGATGCCCTTCTCGCTGTAGCTGTGGCACAGCACCGTCGCCCCGCCGCGCCGCGCCGCCGCGACGGTGGCCGAGAGCTGCTCCCGGTCGTACACCTGGGTGAGCGGGTTCTCGGTGGGCGAGCCCGCGCGTTCGTTGACACGGGTCTTGATGACGTCGACGCCCCGGGAGAGGTTGACCTCGACCACCCGGCGCAGGGCCTCCGGTGTACGGACGCCGTCCTTGAGGAGGGACAGCGGCGCGAGGTCGGGGTCGGCGAGGATCGTGTCGCCGAGCCTCGGGGTGACGAAGATGCCCGCCGCCCTGATCCTCGGGATGCGCTGGGGGGTCCACCGGGCCAGCTCGCGCAGGGCGATGTCCTGGTAGAAGGCGGTGGTTCCGCTGCGGATGCTGGTCGCGCCGAGGCGGACGGCCTTGTGCGCGTCGGTCAGGTTGCTGAGGTGGATATGGGCGTCGACGAGGCCAGGGAGCACCCAGCGGCCGTTCGCCCGTACGACCTTCGCCGCCTTGCCGACGGCGGCGACGTCGTTGCGGGTCTCCCTGCGCGTGCCGGCGGCGCGGACGACGCCGTCCTCGATGACGACCACCGCGTCCTCGGTGACCCGGCCCGTCAGCGGATCGAGGAGCGTGCCGCCGTCGATGATCAGCGTGCCGCCGCGCGGCGGACGGGAGGAGCCTCCCCCGGGGGCGCCCTTGCGGCCGCTCTGGTGCGCGGTGGCGGTGCCCGTAGCGGCCCCGGTCAGCGCCGTCGCCCCGGCGAGCACGGCCGCACCGGCCATGATCCCGCGGCGTGTCACCCGGGGGGACGGAGGCGGAGTGTTGGGGTCATTGCACATGGACACGGCTCCTTGAGGGTGTGGCTGGAGTTGATGCGGTTGCGCGGTGCCGGGCCCGGTGCGCGATGGCCAGGACGATAATCGCACGTGAAGGTGCATACAACAGCTAGTGCACAAATTCGTGCAGGGAGACAATGGGTGGCGTGATCGACGACGGTGTTGACGACGGCCCGGTACCCGACGGCGTTCCGGCGCTCGGCGGCGGTACGGGAACGGTGGCGGAGTGGCTCGACGGGCTCCTGGCGGGCGTCCGCGTGGGGCCGAAGGCAGCGCGTGTCCGCCAGGTGCTGACCACGCAGCCCGCCTTCTGCTCGTACGCCACCGCGGCCGAGGTCGCCTCCCGCGCCGGGGTCAACCGCGCGACGGTGATCCGGTTCGCCCAGAGCGTGGGTCATTCGGGATGGCCGCGGTTCCAGGCGGGTTTACGGGCGGTCTATCTCGCCCGGCGGTCCGGTCCGGGGCGGTCCCCGGCCGCCGGGGGCGGCCTGCTGGCGGCCTCCTTCGCACGCGACGCGCAGAATCTGCGGGAGCTGGAGCGCTCCTTCGACTTCGAGGCCGCCCGTACCGTGGTGCGGGCCGTCCGCGCGGCGCGCCGTACCGTCGTCGTCGCCTCCGGCACCCATGCCGTCGCGGCGAACGCGCTGGCGATGGAGGGGGCGGCCCACGGCTTCCCCATCGTGTACGAGGACCGGGGCGGGCCTCATCTCGCCAACGCCCTCGCGGGCCTGGGCGCGGGCGACTGCGTGGTGGCCTGGAGTTTCTGGCGGCACTACCGCCAGACCGTGGCGGCGCTGCGGGTGGCCCGTGCGGCGGGCGCGGTGACCTGTGTGATCACGGACACCCGGCACTCCCCGCCGGCGCGTGAGGCCGCGCACGTCCTGGTCGTCCCGACCGAGGGGGTGGCGAGCGTCCAGTCGATGACGGTGGCGACCAGCGTGGCGTACGGTCTGCTCGCCGAGCTGACGGCGACCGGCCCGGCACGGGACCGCCCGGCGGCGGAGCGGACGCTCGAGGTCTGGTCGGAGCTGGAGCTGTTCACGGAGGACAACCAGGGGTGGGACGGGGCCCGGGGGACGGCGCCGGGCGGACGATGAGTTTCCGTCCGCCGCCGGGTCATCCCTCGGAGAGACGGAGCACACGACGGCGAAGGAGTGTGGATCGACATGCTCGGCACGGCAAAGGCGTTCAGCGGCTTCGCGGTGGACGACATCGCGGCCGCGAAGAAGTTCTACGGACAGACCCTCGGCCTGCGGGTGTCCGAGGAGAACGGGATGCTGACCCTGCATCTGGCGGGCGACCGGGACACGCTGGTCTATCCGAAGCCCGACCACACCCCGGCGACGTACACCATCCTCAACTTCCCCGTGGCCGACATCGAGGAGACGGTCGGGCAACTGACCGACCGCGGCGTGGAGTTCCTGCGCTACGACGAGATCGAGGTCGACGAGAAGGGCATCTTCCGGGGCGGCGGGCCGCTCATCGCGTGGTTCACCGACCCCGCGGGGAATGTGCTGTCCGTACTGCAGGAATGACGAGACCGTACCGTCCGTGTCACCGGCCCACCGGACGGGCGGAAGCACCGACCGGCGGCGGTGAGGCAGGGCCCGCGGCCCGGGTGAAACGCCCGGGTCCCGGGCCGCGCTGACGTGTTTCCCGACCCCGGGGCCGCGTGACCGCCCCGGGGCCGGTGGGTCGGGCCCGCGCGACGGTGAGGTCGGGCGCGGGCCGGCTCAGTCGCAGGTGACGCTGTCGCGCGGGGTGTACCGCGTGCGGAAGGGCTCGCGCTTCACTTCCTGGCCGTTGGAGACGAAGATGCGCTCGACCGTGACGTCGAAGCCCTCCAGCGGGGTCTGCGGCTGGCAGTCCTTCGCGGCCCCGGGGCGGGTGCCGGGCTGCTTCACATTCGTGCGCGGACCCTTGCTGGCTTCCACCGCGTCGTACTTCTTGGTGCCGAGGAAGGTGACCGTGACCGAGGTGTCCGTGGAGTCGGCCAGGATGTAGATGGCGTTGCCGGAGTCGTTGGCGAACTTCAGGTCGAGGCTGCCCCAGGCCACCGTCGCCTCGCGGCCCTCCGGGTAGCGCTCGATGTAGAAGGAGTGGGCGCCGTACTCCACGGGCTTCACCCCGGCGAAGAAGACGGCGTTGAACATGGCGGTCGCCACGGTGGAGACCCCGCCGCCGGCCGCCTTGGTGTACTTGTCGTTCAGGATGATGATCCCGTCGACGAATCCGTTCTCCTTGGTGCGTTCCCCGACCGTGTCGTTGAAGCTCCAGGTCTCGCCGGGCATGACGAGCGACCCGTTGATCAGGTCGGCGGCGCGGCCGATGTTCGTCCTGCGGTAGTCGGACGCCGGGAAGTTCGCGGTGAAGGAGGAGACCTTCTCGGTCAGGCCCAGGCGTGCCGCGGACTCACGGGTCAGCTCGGGCTGTGTCTTCTTGGTGGCCACCTCGCCGGTCCGGGCTTGCCCCGACTTCGTCAGCAGCGGCAGCACCGCGTCCGTGAGCGTCTTGGCGGTGATCTCCTGGCCCGGATTGCCGTCGGCCACCACGTCGACGCGCTCGCCGTCGAGCCGCAGCCGGGCCTCGGTGGCCTCGGTGGTGACCTCGGCCACCTGGCCCGCCACTGCGGGGTCGTCCAGCAGGGCCGCGCCGTCGAGCGCGGGCACCAGCCGGCCGCTCTCGGGACGCATCGTCAGATGGTCCCCGAGGACGTCCGGGGTGATCGTGACGCGCTTGCCGCCGGTGGTGAGCCCGACCGGTCCGGACATCGCGGGCCGGGCGAACTCCTCCATGGCCCGCTCGGTCTCCGCCGCACCGATGCGCGGTGCCGTCCGGCGTACCGGAAGACTCACGGCGCGGGGCTCCACGGCGAGATACGCGCCGCGCAGGGCGCCGACCGAGGCGTCGATGTTCAGGGACTGTCCGCCGCGGGCCTGCACCTGCTTGGGCCGGCCCTTGTCGAAGGTGATCGCCCCGTCGCGGACCTGGAGCCGGTGCTTCTCCGCCAGCGGGCCGAGGGCGCTCCGGGCCTTCGCCTCGTCCAAGCGGATCACCGGTTCGACATCATCGCCACCGGAGGCGAAGAGGCCGCCGATCACGGTGAAGGGGTCGGCTCCGGCCCGGACGGCCCGGGAGGCGGTCTCCGCGGCGTCGAAGCCGAGTCCGGCGGTGCGCGGGTCGACGGTGTCGGCCCGGCCGCCGATGGTCACCGCCAGCGGCGCAGAGGCGGCGGGGCCGAGGTCCCTCTCCAGCTTCTCGCGGGCCTCGGACTGGCTCATGCCCCCGATGTCCACACCCCGTACGCGGGTGCCGTCCGGCACTTCCTCGCCGGTCAGCAGCAGCCCGGCGAGGTAGAGCGCGCCCACGCCGACGACCAGGGAGCCGCCCGCCACAGCTGCGGGATGTATTCGGCGGCGCATGAGACTCCCAGAAGACGACAGACATGAAGAGGGCCGGGCGCGGCCCGGCCGGTGACACGTCCGGGTGACGCTACCAAGAGGTAAATAGGATGGCAATAAATAGACATATCGCCCTCGATGCGCGGTCACGCATGAAAGGCTCAGGAGCCATCTTACCGCTAAGCTGCTTAGCGGTAAGGGTGGGGGTCGGGTGGGCAGATCCGCCTCCGGTGGCACTGCCGCCCGCGCCGGTCGGCAGAGTGGCGGCTCTGCCCCGCACCTCGTGCGGCACCTTCGCCGGGCGGCCCGGGGCAGTGATACGACCCGACGGCGCCCTCGCCCGGGTTGCGCGGCGGCATGCGCACGGCTCCGGAGCAACGGCGCCGACCGCGGGCACGACAACGCGGCATTCACCTCGTGGCGTCGGCGTACACCCGCCCGAAGCGGCGCCGGGCCGCCGCTCACCCGGGTGGGATGACCAGGTCCGGCCCTCCCCTCTGGGTACCGGAATACCGGCCGGAAAGTGCGGCACTGAGTGGGCCCGCGAGTGCCTACCATGATCACGACGGTCCGCGGAGTCACGGCCGGGGAGGACCACCGGCACCGCGGGTGGCCCATCGGCACACGGACACGCGGACGGCCGACCGTGCCCGCCGAACCCCCGTGCACCACCGACTCCGGACAAGGACCCCGATGCGCAAGAATCTGGCCGGCCTCGCCCACGAAGCCCTCATGGCGAGGTCCGCCCCGGACACCGGCCCGGCGCCTTCCGTGCCCACCCGGTTCGACAGCGGCACCGAGGCGGCCGTCGCGGATCTGTGCATACGCGACGGGCTCGGGTTCATCCTGCTGCTGCACCGGCGGGACGACGGTCTCGTCGGCGAGGAGATCTACTGCTCGACCCGGGAGGGCGACGGATCCTGGGCGGCCGCCGACCATCTGTCCGGGGGCCTCGTGGGAATCGAGCTGACCGATGCCCGCCAGGTCGCCGGCGTTCTGCGCGGTGAGGCGATGGCCGTGTTCAGCGAGTCCGAGACGCTGCTGTTCACCGGCCGCGACCAGGCGGACGAGGACGGCTGCGAATCCGTGCGCATCTACGAGTTCCTGGTGGACCCGCAGGTCGAACTCCTGGACATCGAGGACACCTCACCGGGCGCGGATACGGCCACTGCCGGGGCGTGGCGGTCGCCGGTTTCCCAGGCCGCCGTCGTCGCCCTCTTTCCGGGAGAGCGCGTCCGGGTCCGCGCGATGACGGGGAACGGAACGGGGCTGCGGCCCCTGGGTGAGTCCCAGGAGCTGACCGGCCCCGGTGACGAACTCCCCTTCCGCCTCGACTCCTGGCGGTCCGCCGCCGGGTGAGGCCGCCGCGGCGGCCCCAAGCCCCAAGGCGGCGTGTCGGACCCGCACTTCGGAGCAGGACGCCGGGAACGCCGTCAGGACGGCCCGGGGAAGACGGTGCGCCCCTCCTTGACCGTCTCGGTGACCGTGATCCCGTTGATCGCCCCGGGCTCGGCCGTCACCGGGTTGTCGCTGAGAATCACGAAGTCGGCGAGCTTCCCGGCCTCGATGGACCCCTTGGCGGACTCCTCGAAGTACTGGTGGGCGGCGTGTGCGGTGGTGGCCCTGACCGCGTCGAGCCGCGAGACGCGCTGGTCCTCCCCGAGGACACGGCCGCTACGGGTCACCCGTGTCACCTGGCTCGCCAGGACCGCCATCGAGTTGGGCAGGACCACCGGCGCGTCGTGGTGGGACGTGTAGACCATGCCCCGGGCCAGTGCGGACCCGGCGGGCGAGATCCTCAGCGCGCGCTCCGGACCGAGCACGGTGTCCACGTACCAGTCGCCCCAGTAGTAGGTGTGCATCGAGAAGAAGGAGGGGATCACCCCCAGCTCCCGCATCGTGTCGAGCTGATCCTCCCGGGCGGTCTGGGCGTGGATCGCGACGGGACGCCGGTCGCCCGGCCCATGGGCGCGGGTCGCCTGCCGGACCGCGGTGAGGAACTGGTCGAGGGCCGCGTCGCCGTTCGTGTGCGCGAGGACCTGCCACCCCTGCCCGTACGCCTGCCGGACCGTGGCGTTCACCACCTCGTCGGGGAGCGCCCGGTATCCCCGGTACCCGTCCGGGCGGCCCTGCGGAGGCGTCAGATAGGGCTCGGTGAGCCAGGCCGTACGGCCCTGGGGCGAGCCGTCGAGGCCCAGCTTCACACCACCGATGCGCAGGCGGTCGCGGTATCCGGACCGGGAGACCCGGTCCGAGCGCTCGCCGAGCAGGGGGACCAGGGAGGAGTCCACATAGGCGACGACGTCCAGATCCAGCCGCCCGAGGCGCGCCGCCTCCTCCAGGATCTCCAGGTCGGGCAGCGCCATGACCCGTCCGTCCTGCGCGGTGGTGTACCCGAAGGACGCCATCGCTTGCTGGCCGAGGGAGACCAGCCGAAGCCGCTCGGCCGTGTCGAAGCCGGCCGTGACCGCGCCCCAGACCGGGAAGAAGGCGGCCTCTTCCAGCACCCCGTCGGGCTCGGCCGTTCCGGGCCGCCGGCGGATCACCCCACCGGGCGGATCGGCCGTACCGGCG
Organism: Streptomyces sp. NPDC004609; assembly: GCF_042873655.1. Taxonomy (NCBI): domain Bacteria; kingdom Bacillati; phylum Actinomycetota; class Actinomycetes; order Kitasatosporales; family Streptomycetaceae; genus Streptomyces; species Streptomyces sp. NPDC004609. The sequence goes on from NZ_JBIALS010000002.1 coordinate 181,798, forward strand.
CCGTAGCCGAGCAGTTCGAGTCCCTTGCTGTTGACCGCCCCCAGGTGGCTCGACTGGTGGATGACCAGCACCGGCCGGTCGTGTGAGACCTTGTCGAGGTCGTCGCGCGTGGGGTGCTCCCGCTCCCGCAACTGCGCGTCGTCGTAGCCGAACCCGACGATCCACTCCCAGCGGCGCCCCGCCTCACTGTCGGCCCACTCGGTCAGCCGTACGGTCATCTCCGCGAGACCGCCGACCGTGCCGTCGGGCGCGGGCAGCAGATTCGCGGCGCCCGCCTGGAATCCCACCAGACCGAGATGGCTGTGCGCGTCGACGAACCCGGGCAGCAGGGCCCGCCCCTCCAGATCCACCATCCGCGTACCGGCGACCGCCAGCCCGCGCACCTCTGCCAGTGGGCCGACGGCGGCGATCCGTCCGTCCTGGACCGCGACGGCTTCCGCGGTGGGGCGGCCGTCGTCGACGGTGACGATGTCCCCGCCGAAGTACACAGCGTCAACCATGAAACCTCTTCACCCGGATCATCCGTATCCATGTCAGGCATTGACCGACAAACAACCATTCGCCCGAGATTGACATGAATCCCGGGTCGCGCGGTCATGAACACACCGGGAGCTCCAGGACCGGCCCAGGGCCACGCCGAGCGCGGCATCGGACCTGTGGCGGTGCCGTACGGTTCGGACGGCGGCGACGGTGGCAGTGGCGGTGAACCGTGTCGTCATCGCCCCGACCGCTTCGGGGCTGCGCTCTTCGCCCTCCGGCGGCGTCGGCTCCTGCCCCACTCCGGCGGACGCCGCGACGGCGGCTCTCAGTCCTGGCTGTGGCGCGCGTAGTGCCGGAGCGCCTTGGCGCGGTTGCCGCAGCCCGACATGGAGCACCAGCGCCGGGTGCCGTTCTTGGACACGTCGTAGAAGTGCAGGATGCACCGGGGGTTCGCGCAGGGACGGATGCGGTCGGGGCGGTCGGCGAGCAGGCGCAGCCAGTTGTCGGCGGCCGCCCAGGCCGGGGCCCAGGACGGCTCGTCCCACTCGACCGTGGTGACGGGTGTGTCGGGGCCGAGCGCGCGCCGGACGCGCCCGTGCGCGAGGACGGCGTTGAGCGCGCCGCGCACCTCGGGTTCGTACGGGGCGGGCGCGGCCACCAAGGCGTCGAGGGCGGCCCGGGTCCGCAGCAGATGCCCGAGGGTCGCGGCGTCGGCCGTGACGGTGTGGTCGCTCAGCGCCTCACGCACGGGCGCTCCGTCGAGCCAGATCGCGAGGCCCTCGACGGAATCCAGCAGGTCGTGGGGCCCCGCGGCGTCGATCCAGCGGGTGTTGAGCAGATCGATCGCGAGCGGCTCACCGGTCAGCGGACGGGGGTCCGCCTCAAGGGGTCGCGACACGGGAGCCGTCCTTCCTGGGCGGGAGGCCGCGGCTTTCGCGCTCCCTCCTCCATTCTAACCGCTTACGCGAAGATGACCGGTTGCACTCCGATGCTCTAACCCCTAAAGTCATTTTCATCGGTTACGGGGATGTCCCGTGACCCCTACCGAGGCACGGGATGAACATGAGCAGGGCGCAGACGCTGGAGACCGGTCACATCGGGCTGAACGTCACCGAACTGGACCGCTCACTCGCCTTCTACCGCGAGGTCTTCGGATTCACGGTGATGGCCGAGGGCAAGGAGGACGGCAGGCGCTGGGCCTTCCTCGGCCGCGACAACCGGTTGCTCGTCACCCTCTGGCAGCAGAGCGAGGGCAGCTTCCGTACCGGCTCCCCCGGACTGCACCATCTCTCCTTCCAGGTCGAGAGCATCGAGGCGGTCGAGGCCACCGCCGAGGTCCTGCGCGGTCTCGGAGCCGAGTTCACCTACGACGGAGTGGTCCCGCACGGCGAGGCCGGTACCTCCGGCGGCATCTTCTTCACCGACCCCGACGGAATCCGGCTGGAGATCTACGCGCCTACCGGGGCCGACCCTGCCGCGGCCCCCACCCCGGGCGCCCCCACCTGCGGCTTCTTCTAGGGCGTTCCGCGTCGCCTCCCGGCGCCCCCGGGGCCGCTGGGCCGCATCGGACCACACACATCGGAGGAGGAATGCCGTGGCCGCCTACCACCAGGGCGAAACAGCGGTGCAGCGGCGTGCCGGGCTCGCCGACCAGGCGGAGTTCTCACTCGGCGGCATCGGTGACACGATTCCCGGCATCGCCGCGGCGTTCCTCGCCGAACAGCCGATGATCGTGCTCGGGGGCGCCGACTCCGCCGGCCGTATCTGGGCGACACAGCTGACGGGGCGGCCCGGCTTTCTGCGGGCCGACACCCCCCGGGTCCTGACCATCGCGACGCTGCCCGCGCCCCATGACCCGCTGGCGGACCTGCTGTCCGGAGCGGCGACGGCCGGTGCGCCCTTCCCGCTCGGCATGATCGCCATGGAACCCGCGACCCGGCGCAGAATGCGGCTCAACGGCAGGGCGGTCCGGGACGGCGACGGACTGCGCGTCGAACTCGACCAGGTCATCGCCAACTGCCCCAAGTACATCCAGAAACGGGACCACCGCTTCGCCGACGCGGACGACGGCACCGACGGGGACGACGGTCCCGGCGGCCCCGCCGTCACCGACGGCACCGCCCTCGACGAGGCCCAGCAGCGTGCCGTCCGCGCGGCCGACACCTTCTTCATCGCCACCGCGTCGGACCGCGGGGACACGGACGCCTCGCATCGAGGGGGCAACCCCGGCTTCGTCGAGGTGCTCTCCCCGACCCTGCTGCGCTGGCCCGACTACACGGGCAACGCCATGTTCCTCACCCTCGGCAATCTGGCGCTCAACCCCGCGGCCGGAATCGTGCTGCCGCTGTGGCGGTCGGGTTCCTCCCTGCATCTGTCGGGCACGGCCCGCACCCTGTGGGACCCCGAGGAGACCGCCCGCGTCCCCGGCGCACAGCGTCTGGTCGAGTTCTCCGTCGAAGCCGTACGGGAGGTCACGGCCGCCTCTCCGCTGCGCTGGAGCGCCCCCGCCTACTCCCGCTTCAACCCCCCGGTGCGCTGAACCCCGCCGCCGGGCCGGTCCCGTCCGACCCCTCCCTACGGAGCACCCATGCAGATCACCGTGGACATGAACCTCTGCGAGAGCCACGGGCAGTGCGTCTTCGCGGCCCCCGAGGTGTTCTCGTTCGACGACGAGGACTACCTCCTGTACGACGCCGAACCCTCCGACTCCCAGCGCGACCAGGCCGAACAGGCCGCGGCGTCCTGCCCCGTGCGCGCCATCACCGTCGCCGCCGCCCCGGCCGTCCGGTGAGAGCGGTCCGCGAACGGGTGGTGATCGTCGGCGCGTCGCTCGCCGGGCTGCGTGCGGCACAGGCGCTGCGCGCCGGGGGCTTCACGGGCGCCCTGACGCTCATCGGCGGCGAACCGTATCTCCCGTACGACCGGCCGCCCCTGTCGAAGGCGGTCCTCACCTCGGGGGAACAACTGTCCCCCGGCACCGAACTGCCGGTGCCGGACACTCTCGGCGCGCGCTGGCTCCTCGGCCGTCCCGCGACCGGGCTCAGCCCGGACGAGCACCTCGTCACCCTCGCCGACGGCACCCGGCTCCCGTACGACGGGCTGGTCGTCGCCACCGGCGCGATCGCCCGCGCCTGGCCCGGCCCGCCGTCACCGCCCCCGGCCGGGGTCCTCACCCTGAGGGGCCGGGACGACGCCGTGAGACTGCGGGCCCGGCTCCGCCCCGGACACCGGGTGGTGGTCGTCGGAGCCGGATTCCTCGGCGGTGAGATCGCGGCGGCGGCCCGCGCCCGGGGCGCGGTCGTCACCCTGGTGGAGGCCGCCGCCCAGCCACTGGCCGGAGCGATCGGCATGGAGGCGGGGGCCTTCGTCGCCGCGCTGCACCGTGCGGCGGGCATCGATCTGCGCACCGGCCGCACGGTCACCGCGCTCGACTCACGGGACGGCCGGATCACCGGGGTCCGGCTGTCCGACGGATCCCGCCTCCGGGCCGACACCGTGGTGGCGGCGCTCGGGGCGCGGCCGGCCACCGACTGGCTCGCCGCGTCGGGGCTCGACATCGGGGAAGGGCTGCGCTGCGACACGTATCTGCGCGCCCTGCGGCCCGACGGGACGGTCGTCCCCGACGTCGTCGCGGCGGGAGACGTCGTCCGGGCTCCGCACCCTCTCGCGGAGGACACCCCTGTGCTGCTCGGGCACTGGAGCAACGCGGTCGAGCAGGGCGAGGCGGCCGCCCGGACCCTGCTGCGGCCCGAGGAGCCGACGCCGTTCGGCGGCGTACCCTCCTTCTGGTCGGACCTGCACGGCGCCCGGATCCGGTCCGTCGGACTGCCCTCGCTGGCGGACACGGCCCGCGTCGTCGAACAGGACGTCGCCGCACGGCGCCTGGAGGTCGTCTACCACCGCGACGGCCGCCTGATCGGAGCCCTCACCGCCGGCCGTACGGGCCGCCTCGCCGCGTACCGGCAGGAACTCCTGTCGGCCACCGGCAGGCCCCGGGTGGCTGTCTGACCGTGTGTGACCTGTGCGACCGGCAGCACATCCGCCGCACGCCGGGCCGGCGACGACAGGGGCTCGCAGCCGGCGGGCGCGGACTCCCCCGCCGCGGCACGACCCGGGCGGCGCCGGAGCCCGTGGCCCGGACCCGCGCGCGGCGAGGAGGGCACCCGGCGGTCAGCCCCACCGCGCTGGGCGTCGCCACGCCCTCCCTGGCCCAGGGAGGGCGTGGACGACTGCCTGCCCGCCCAGACGCCCCGGGGAGAGTACGTGACGGAGCCGATGCCCCCGGCCATCATGGGACCGCTGCTCATCTGGGCACTGCGGACGGTCGACGGCTTCGCCCACGACATCCTCGCCGCGTGGGCGGAGAGCCGGCGCCTGACCGACCACGCCGATGCAACGGTCGGCACGCAGGCCGCGCGCCGGGCCATCCGGGCCGCAGCCCGGGCACCGGCCTTCGCCGGCTCCCTCCGCACACCGCGGCAGGCCCGCGACATCCCTCTGTGGCGATCAGCCCCGCCACCGGCCGGGCATACGGGTGCAGACCTGCACGCGGACAGGGCGGGACGAGTCGCGGGAGGCGGCCCGCGCGGTCGTCCCGGTTACTTCGGGTCGCGGTTGAACTGCGCCGTCGACCAGCGGTGGCCGAGCACGATCAGGCCGACGCACCAGGCGATCGCGATCCAGCCGTTGTTGCCGATCTCGGTGCCGAGAAGGAGGCCGCGGAGGGTTTCGATGGCGGGGGTGAAGGGCTGGTACTCGGCGATCGGCCGGAACCAGCCCGGCATCGTACCGGCCGGGATGAAGGCGCTGGAGATGAGTGGCAGGAGGATCAGCGGCATGGCCATGTTGCCGGCCGCCTCGGGGTTCGGACTGGCCGCGCCCATGCCGACCGCGATCCAGGTGAGTGCCAGGGCGAACAGCGTGATCAGCCCGAACGCCGCGATCCACTCCAGGGCGGTGGCGTCCGTGGAGCGGAAGCCCATCGCCACCCCGACGGCGCCGACGAGGACCACGCTCATCACGCACTGCAGCACGCCGCCGACGACATGTCCGACGAGCAGGGAGCCCCGGTAGATCGCCATCGTGCGGAAGCGGGCGGTGAGGCCCTGGGTCATGTCCACGCAGACGGACACCGCGGCCCCGATCACGGTGCTGCCGACGGTCATCAGCAGCAGGCCGGGGACGATGTAGGCGATGTAGTCGGAGCGGTCCGCGCCACCGCCACCGATGCCCGCGCTCATCACGTCGCCGAAGATGTAGACGAAGAGCAGCAGCATCATGATCGGCGTGAGCAGCAGGTTCAGGGTCCCGGACGGGTAGCGCCATGCGTGCAGCAGATTGCGGCGCAGCATCGTGTTCGAGTCGCGTACAGCGAGAGAGAGGGAGCTCATCGGAGGGACTCCTTGGGCTGGTCGGGGACGTTGGCCGGGCCGGTCAGGGCGAAGAAGACGTCGTCGAGGTCGGGGGTGTGGACGGTGAGTTCGTCGGCTTCGACGCCGGCGGAGTCGAGCCAGTCGAGGAGGGAGCGCAGTTCGCGCTGGCTGCCGTCGCTGGGGATGGACAGCGACAGTGCCTCGTCGTCCCGGGTGACCTCGCGCAGGGCGTCAGCGGCGGACTGGTACGCGACCGGGTCGGTGAAGCGGAGCCGGACGTGCCCGCCCGGGATGAGCCGCTTGAGCTCCTCGGCGGTGCCCTCGGCGGCGATCTTGCCGTCGTTCAACACGGCGATGCGGTCGGCGAGCTGATCGGCCTCTTCGAGGTACTGGGTGGTGAGGAGGACGGTCACGCCGTCGGAGACGAGTTCGCGGATGATGCCCCACATGTTGTGGCGGGAGCGGGGGTCGAGTCCGGTGGTGGGCTCGTCGAGGAAGATGATCCGCGGGGAGCCGACGAGGGTCATGGCGAGGTCGAGGCGGCGCTTCATGCCGCCGGAGTAGGTGGAGGCGGGCTTCTTTGCCGCCTCGGTGAGGTCGAAGCGTTCGAGGAGTTCGGCGGCGGTGCGCCGCCCCTCGGCGCGGGGCAGGTGGTGCAGGTCGGCCATCAGGAGCATGTTCTCCTCACCGGTGATCAGACCGTCGACGGCGGAGAACTGCCCGGTGACGCCGATCGCGGCCCGCACGGCCTGCGGGTCGGCCGCCAGGTCGTGGCCGCCGACGCGCAGGTCACCGGCGTCGGCGGTGACGAGAGTGGACAGGATCTTCACGGCGGTGGTCTTGCCGGCGCCGTTCGGGCCGAGCAGCGCGAACACGGACCCGGCCGGGATGTGCAGATCGATGCCGTCGAGGACGGTCTTGTCTCCGTATGACTTGCGTAGCCCGACGGCGGAGACGGCGGTCGGCGACGGGTGATCGACACCCTGATTGGATGTGGGCATGACAGATGACGGCATGGCGACTTCCTTCCGGAGGCTGAAGACACAGGGGGAGGGGAAGCTGTTTCGGAATGCGGATGGAGTGACTGTCCGTGACTACGCGTCAGTCGCGTCGCCCTGGGGAACGGTGTCGAGCGGCCCGCCGCCGGAGACCCGCCCGCCGAGGGGGCGCTGCCGGCGCTGGTGCGGTGACCGGGAACGTTCACCGGCCTGCGACGCCCGGCACGGCACTTCTCCCCCGTAGCCCTGCGGGCACGAGGGGGTGCCCCCTGCGTTGTCGGACCGCGCGAGTACGGCGAATACGGGCTGCGGACCTCCGCCTCGCGCCGCACCGCACCGGACACCGCAGACTCACCGGCAAACCCTTCCGGTCACCGCACCAGCAGGGCCGAGCCAGGTCTCGTCGGCCTGCTCGACCACCTCGGTGGACAGGAACGGCGGCGGCTTCTGGTGGCCGGTCGATCCGCGCCTGTTCGCTGCGCCGAGGCGAACGAACCGCGCGTGCGGGCTACGCCCACTGGCATGAGACGACGGGTGTTACCTCTCGGCCGTGCCGGGTTCCCCGCTGATGGACTCCTGATAGACGTCCGCATAGGTGCGTGAGTCCTTGACCAGGTCGTCGCAGAACGCGGCGACGTCCTGGCCGATGAGTTCCAAGACCCCCTTGCCCGCGGCGACGCCCTCCTCGAAGAAGTCGACGATCCCGGGGAGCAGGGGCCCGTCGGGCAGGTCGATCGGTCCGACCTTGAACAGGTACCTCTGCATCTCCTTGTAGACGATCCGGTAGTCCGGCGGGAGCGCCTTGACCCGAGCCATGTGCGCCCGCCACTGCTTCTTGCCCTCGATGATGTCCTGGATGCCCACGTCAGCCTCCCAGCCGGCTCAGTTTCCTTGCGACGTTCCTGTTCAACTGCTCGCGCCACCGGTCGCGATAGGTTCGAGCCCCTTCTCCACCGGCCAGCGCCGCGCAGAAGCCTCGGATGTCGTCGCCGAGCACCTCGTGGACGCTCTGCCCGTCCGCCGCCGTGTCTTCGAGCAGCCCCAGGGCTGCGTCGAGGATCGGCATCAGGTTGCGGCCGGTGAAGTCCCCATAGGGAAAGAGGTGGCCCTTGATCTGCTCCCACGCCGCCCGGTAGTCGTCCGGCAGGGCCGCGGCCCGGACTTCGAACGCCTTCCATTCCCTGGTGAGATCGCTGCCTGTGATGGTCTCCCAGAAGTTCATCTCCCGCCCTCCTTGAGCCTGTCGATGCGTGATGAGACGTACTGCCATTTCGCCCAGAACTTCGCGAGTTCCTCGCGTCCGGCGTCGTTGAGCGCGTAGAACTTGCGCGGCGGACCGACCCCGGATGGCCGTTTCGTCACCTGGACGAGCTTGTTCCTCTCCAGTCGCAGCAAGATGGTGTACACCGTCCCCTCGACGACGTCGGCGAAGCCGAGCTCGTTCAGCTGACGGGTGATGGCGTACCCGTAGGTTTCCTCGCTGCCGATGATTTCGAGCACGCAACCTTCGAGCGTGCCCTTCAGCATCTCCGTCAGGTCGTCCATAGCGAGTCCTCCTCGGCCCCAGCGGTACTGCGTAGCGCTGAGTACCACTATACGGTATCACCGAGTAGTGGAGGATGTCAGCGCGGCAGTCTCACCTTCTGCAGGCTTGGCGCCGTCCCCTACACCGACAGGCTGAACTTGACGGAGAAGGCGTCCGCGACGAGTTGACGGATGGCGGCGAGGTCCCGTTCGCCCCGGGGCGGAAGCCGACACCACCGGACCGCCGGCCGGCTCCCTCGGGCTCCCGCCCCCGAGCACCTGTTCACACAGGGTGCCGGGAGGTGTCACGGCGCTCCGCCGGGGACAGCAGCAGCACCTCCAGGGCGGCGGCGCAGGCCCGCGCCTGATCGACGTACCAGGAGAGCCGGCCGTCGGTGATCACGGCGGGATCGGCGCGCAGGGCCAGGGAGAAGCGGGCCTGCCCGGACCGGTCGAAGACCGGGACGGCCACGGTACGGACCCCGAGGGCGGATTCCCCGTCGTTGACCGCGTACCCCTGCTCACGGACACGTACCAACTCGGCCCGCAGTTCCTCCGGTTCCACGATGGTCCGATCCGTGAAGGCGACGAGTCCGGGCAGCGCGCCGACGGCGTCCTCACCGTCCCGGGGCCAGGCGAGGAGGATCTTCCCGAGCGCGGTGGAGTGCAGGGGGCGGCGCAGGCCGAGGCCCGTGTCATGGCGTACGGAGCCGCCGACGAGGATCAGCGCGTGGATGCCGTCCCTGAGCGCGAGGTCCGCCGTCGCCCCGGTCCGCTCCGCGAGATCGGCCAGCTCCGGTGCCGTCAGATGCAGTCCGCGCTGGTGGTAGGAGAGCTGGCCGAGTTCGGTGACGGCCGGTCCGAGGCTGTAGCGGGAGGTGCGCGGGTCCTGCTCCAGAAAACCGGCCGAGACCAGGGTGCGGGCGAGCCGATGGGCGGTGGAGACCGACAGAGCCGTACGCCGGGCGATGTCCGAGGCGCTCAGGCCCCGCCCGTTGTCGCGGAAGCAGTGCAGGATGCCGAGGGCCCGGGTCACCGCCTGCGATCCGGCCGGCGCGGGGGACGCGGCCGCGGGCGCCGCCGGGGTGCACTGTGGGCTGTCTGATGGGCTTCCCATGATGTGAGATCTTTCCCTGCCGCGGCCGTTCGGACAACCCTCGTTCCTTGTAGCTCACCTGCCCGGCCTCCTCCCCCTCACCTACCGCCCCGCCTTTCAATTCACTTGATACATACGGTGGTTGGGCCTTCCGCCGCGGCTCCGGGCCGCTGAACGCCGGGGCGTTGAGGTATCCCACGATGTGGGAAGGAACTTGTCCGTCGGGCAAGGGCCGTGACAGAGTGCGGCGCACTGGCCCCACCGATCGCCGAGAGGAGCACCGCCGTGGCTGTCCGCCGGACCTTCGCCCCCCTGGTGCCCTCCGTGACGCCTGCCCTGAGCAGCCGCCGTCACATCGATCTGGTGCGTGTCGCCGGCGCCTGCTGTCGCTGACGCCGAACCGCGGTGCTCCGCCGCTGACTTCGCCCTTCTCCCGCTCGGTCCACCGAGCCCGCCGTCACCGTTGACGGACTCTTCCGTGTCCCGCCCGCCGGCACGTTCCCGTTCTCCTCCGCCTGTCAGAGATGAGCCCATGACGCGCTCCCCTGCCCTCACGCACTCCGCCCTGCCCGAAACCATCTGGTTCACCCGGTGTCCCGTCCCCACCGCGACCGGGATCGCCTCCGATCTGGGCTGGCTGGAGCACGAGTTCGCCCGTGACGAGATCACCGTACGGTCGCTCCAGGACGCTCCCGCCGAGTCGGCCCGCGACCATCACTACACCCACGCGCTGGAGGGTCTCTTCCGTGAGGGCGGCAATGTGCCGGCCCTGTGGGCCCGGTCCCGGGGCGAGCCGACCCGGCTCGTGGGCCTGACCTGGATCGAGGAGCGCCAGGTCGTCCTCGTACCGGCGGACTCCGGCATCCACGAGGCGCGGCAGTTGCGCGGGCGGCGGCTCGCCGTTCCCCGGCACCCCCTGGCCATCGACTTCTGGCGGGCCATGGCGCTGCGCGGATTCGAGGGCGCGCTCGCCACGGCGGGCCTCACCCTGGCCGACGCCGAGCTCGTGGACGTGCCCGCCGACGGGCACGAGGGGCAGTGGGCCGCGGAACTCGCCGCTCTGGACGCGGGCAGGGTCGACGCCGTGTACGCCAAGGGCGCCCCGGCCGTCGAGGCAGCCGTCCGGCACCGCGCCCGCGTCGCCGTGGAACTCGACGCCCACGGCGACCCCGGGACCCGCGTCAACAACGGGACGCCCCGCCCGATCACCGTCCGCGAGAGCCTGCTCGCGGAACACCCCGACCTGGTCGCCCGGTTCCTCTCCGTGCTGCTCAGAGCGGCCGCCTGGGCCGCCGACCGGCCCGGCGACCTCGCCCGGATCCTCAGCGCGGAGACGGGCGCGGGCCCCGCGGCAGTCGCGGGCGCCTACCGGGCGCGTACCCGTCGCGACCTCCGCATCGATCTGTCCGACGAGCGCCTCGGCCTGCTCGCCCGGCAGGAACACGCCCTGCGCGGCCTCGGGTTCCTGGCCGCACCCGTCGACGTACGGGCCTGGGCCGATCCCGAACCCCTCCGCCGGGCGGCCGGGTACGCCATCCGCCCTCTCACCCCCTGAAGGACGCCACCGTGAATCTCCTCACCAACCGGGCCGCCCGTACCGCCGTCGCCGCGGCCGCCGCGGGGCTCTTCTCGCTCACCGCCTGCGCCTCGACGGAGTCCGAGGCCGCCGAGGAATCGGGGGGAACGGTCCTCGTCCGCATCCCCGACCCCCGGAACTCCGGCATCCTCGCCCGCGGCAAGAAGGACGGCAGCCTGGACAAGGCCCTCGCGGCGGTCGGCGCGAAGGTCCGGTGGACGGGCACCACCGGCCCGTTCGCCCCGGCCGCGCAGGCGCTCAACGCCGGTCAGCTGGACATCGCGACCGGCTCGATCACCTCGGGGGTCACCGCCCTCACCCAGAAACCCGGATTCAAACTCTTCACCGCCACCGACCCCGACCGGACGGGCGAGGGCATCCTCGTCAAGAAGGACTCGGGCATCACGACCGTCAAGGATCTCAAGGGCCGCAAGGTCGCCGTGAACAAGGGCGGCACCGGTGAGTATCTGCTGCTCAAGGCGCTCGCGGAGAACGGGCTCGCGGCCGACGACGTGAAACGGGTGTATCTGCGCCCCGACCAGACCGCCTCCGTCTACAAGACCGGCCAGGTGGACGCCTGGGCCTCCTGGGCGGCGTACTCGGTCGCCGAACTCGGCAGCGGAGCCTCGCGGTTCGTGGCCACCGGAGGCGACCTCGGTTCGGACAACTACAGCTTCTACGCGGCCCGTACCGGATTCGCCGAGAAGCACCCGAAGGTACTCAAGGCGCTCTCCACGTATCTGCACACCAAGAGCACGGACCAGCGGGCCGCCCCCGAGAAGTACATCAACGTCTTCACGGACCGGGGGCCGACCGCCGTCACCGGTGAGGCCAAGGAGATCCAGGCGGGCATCCTGCGCGGCTCAGGCACGGTCGACCCGATCGGTGCCGAGGACATCAGGCGATTCGAGTCCGTCGCCCGGTTCTATCTGGAGCGGAAGGTCCTCGCCCGGCCGGTCGACATCACGCCGCACATACTCGACATCGAGGCTCTCGGATGAGCACGGCGACGAGTGACACCACGACGAGTGACACCACACGACGTTCGCGGCTCCCCGGGGCCGCCGGCCCTCCGGACGGCCTGGTCACGCCACGGCCCGACCTGCCCCGCGAGCGGGCCCGGTCCGTCTCCCTCACGGTACGCACCCTCGGCCCGCTGCTGCTGATCGGCGTGTGGTGGACCGCCTCCGCGACCGGGCTGCTCACCCCCGATGTGCTGGCCGGGCCGCCGGACGTCGCCGCCGCGATCGGGGAGCTGTGGGGCAGCGGCGAGCTGCCCGACGCGCTGGCCACCTCCCTGGCGCGGTCCGGGACCGGGCTGCTGCTGGGCGTGACCGCGGGCATCGTCCTGGGCGTGGCCACCGGTTTCAGCCGGCTGGGCGACGAACTCTTCGACTCCTCGCTCCAGGCGATGCGGACCGTGCCCTTCCTCGCGCTCGTGCCGCTGTTCATGGTCTGGTTCGGGATCACCGAGGCGGCGAAGATCCTGCTGATCGCGTTCGCCACCACCTTCCCCATGTACGTCAGCACCACGGGCGGGGTCCGCAACACCGACCGCAAACTTCTGGAGGCGCTCCGCTCCTTCGGCATGGGCCGGCTCGCCCTCGTCCGTGAGGTCGTCCTCCCGAGCGCGCTGCCGTCACTGCTGTCCGGGCTGCGGCTGTCGATGACCCTGAGTGTGGTCGCGCTGGTCGCCGCCGAGGAGATCAACGCCACGGCGGGCATCGGCTATCTGATGGCCCAGGCGCAGGCGTACGCCCGGACCGACGTCCTGGCCGTCTGCATCCTCGTCTACGCCCTGCTCGGGCTCACCGCCGACGGCGTCGTCCGGCTGCTGGAGCGGGTCCTCATGCCCTGGCGCGCCCGGGGGTCGGTCCGATGAGCGACACCGCCGTGCACGTCAGGGGTCTGCGCCGGGTCTTCGGCGACCGGGCGGTCCTGGACGGCCTCGATCTCACCATCGGCCGGGGGGAGTTCGTCGCCCTGCTGGGCGCGAGCGGCAGCGGCAAGACCACGCTGCTGCGGATCCTCGGTGCGCTGGACCGCTCCGACGGCGGCGAGGGCTGCGAAGTCCTCGTTCCGCCCGTCCGTACGATCGTCTTCCAGGAACCGAGGCTGGTGCCCTCCAAGAGGGTCCTGGCCAATGTCACCGTCGCGATGCCACGGGGCCCCGCGACCCGCGAGACGGGGCTGCGCGCGCTGCGCGAGGTCGGACTCGACAGGCGTGCCGGGTCCTGGCCCGGCACCCTGTCCGGGGGCGAGGCCCAGCGGGTGGCGCTCGCCCGGGCCCTGGTACGGGAACCCGAACTCCTGCTGCTGGACGAGCCGTTCGCCGCACTCGACGCGCTCACCCGGCTGCGGATGCAGGACCTCGTCGGGGAACTGTGCCGGCGCCACCGCCCGGCCGTCCTGCTCGTCACCCATGACGTGGACGAGGCCGTCCGACTCGCCGACCGGGTCACCGTCCTGCGCGGCGGACGCCTCGTCACCGACGAACGCGTCGCCGTCGGCCGCCCCCGCGATCCCGCCGACCCCGCCTTCGCGGCGCTGCGCCGCCGCCTCCTCGCCGACCTCGGCGTCCACACGACCGACCCCGACCACCCCGGAGCGAAGCGTCCATGACCGTCACCATCGGCGTCCACGCCAACAATCCGACCCTGTACTACCTCTCCCGTCTCGACTACGCGCAGGAGGCCCTCGCCCCGCTCGGCGAGGACGTGGTCTGGCACCACTACACGAACGGCGTGCGCACCGGCGCGCTGCTGAGCGAGGGCGCGTTCGACTTCGGCGGCACCGGGTCCACCCCGCCCGTCAGCGCCCAGTCCGAGGGCCACGACATCGTCTACACGGCCGTCTCGGCACCCCGGCCCGGGCACGGCGCGCTCCTGGTCGCCGAGGACGGACCGGTCCGCGAGGTCGCCGATCTCAAGGGCGGCACCGTGCACCTCGGCATCGGCTCCTGGCAGACCCATCTGCTGGCCAAGGCACTGCGCCGGGCCGGGCTCTCCTACGCGGCCGACATCACGCCCGCGCCCGGCGGGCCCGACAGCGCGCGGCTCCTCCGGGACGGGTCGATCACCGCCTGGATCGCCCAGGGCGCGGAACTGGCGGCCGCCCGCCGGACCGGCGGCGTGCGCACCCTGCTGGAGTCGGGGGACGTCATCACGGACCGCTCCGTCTTCTTCGCGCGCCGCGACTTCGCGGAGCGCCGCCCGGAGGTGGTCGCCGCGCTCGTCACCGCGCTTCAGCGGGCCGACGACTGGGCGGCCGCGCACCCGGCCGAGGCGGCCCGGATCGCCGCCGGCGACATCGGCGGCACGGTGGAGGACTGGGAGACCGCGCTGCGCGCCCTGCCCTGGCGTGTCGAGGCGGTGTCCGGCGCCTTCCTCGCCGAGCAGCAGGAGGCCGCCGACATCCTGCACGGGGTCGGCTTCATCCCCCGCGCGGTCACCACCGCCGACGCCGTCGCGCGCAAGGCGGTCTGAGCGCCATGGCATCCGAATTCCTCTGGTACGTCATCCCCCGCGAGGGCGCCTACCCCTGGGAGCCGGAGGGCCGCCGCCCGGTCGATCTCGGCTATCTCCGGCAGCTCGCGGGAGCCGTCGACCGGCTCGGGTTCAGCGGCGCGCTCCTCGCCACCGATCTGTACGACGTCTGGCCGCTGGGCAGTGCGCTGGCCGCCTCCACGAGCCCGCGTTTCAAGCCGCTGCTGGCCGTCCACCCGGGGCTCATCTCCCCCACTCTGCTGGCCAAGACGGCTCTGACCTTCGACGCCCTCTTCGGCGGGCGGCTGCGCTTCAACGTCGTCAACGGTTCCACACGGGCGCTCAAGGAGTACGGCCTGCACCTGGAGCACGACGAGCGGTACGCGCTGAGCGCCGAGTACTGGTCGATCGTCAAGCGCCTCACGGCGGGCGAGGTCTTCGACCACCACGGCCGCTTCTACCGGCTGGAGAACGCGGGCGCGAGCCTCCGCGAGCTCACGCCCGTTCAGGAGCCCTACATCCCGCTGTGGTTCGGCGGCTCGTCACCCGCCGGCATCGAGATGGCGGCGGAGCAGGTCGATGTGTATCTCACCTGGGCCGAGCCGCCGCATCTGCTCAAGGAGAAGCTGGACCGGGTGCGCGAGCGGGCCGCGGCGCACGGCCGCCGCCTCCGGTTCGGCCTGCGTGTCCATCTGATCGTGCGCGACACGGAGGACGAGGCCTGGGCCGCGGCCGACCGTCTGCTGCGGGTCACCAGCGAGGCCACCTACGCCCGTCAGCTGGGTGCGAAGGCGGCGGAGGACGGCGTCGGCTGGCAGCGCCAGTTCGGCGGGCACGGCGGCCGGGTCCCGGACCGCGCCCGCGAACTGGAGGAGCACCCGAACCTCTGGCCCGGCATGAGCCTGTTCCGGCCCGGCCCGGGGACGGCGGTCGTCGGCTCCACGGCGCAGGTGACCGACCGGCTCCGGGAGTACGAGTCCCTGGGCATCGACACCTTCATCCTGTCGGGCAACCCGCTGCTGGAGGAGGCGTACCGGGTCGCCGAGACGGTGCTTCCCGCGCTCGGCGTCCGCGTCTGAGGCCGCGCCGGGCGGCGGGTGTCCCGCGCCCCGGGATTCCGGTCCGCCCGGCCAGCCCGCGTCGGCCGGGCGCCGGGGTTCGACGGGCTCCGAATACGTTCCCCGGTACCCACCCGCTGGCAGGCGGGTGCCGGTGCCGCGGCGTGCGCCCCGGCCCGGAGGGTGCGGCGGACCGGACACGGGCCGTTCCGCGTGCAGCACCGGCCGGGCGGTCGACCGTGTCCGTCCCGTCCGGGCGGTGGACCCGATCACACCGGTGGCCCCATGATGGGGTGATGAATCAGTGGCGGCGCGCCGCCGCGTCCGTCCACCGCGAGGGCGACCCCTCGGCGGCCGGGAGCGGCAGCGGTACGGAATCCGAGCCCGCGGGTGTCCCCTTCACCCCGGGCGCCTTGGGCCCTCTCGGCGGTCCCGAGGTCCTTCCTCTGATGGAACGGCTCATCGGGCGCCGTCACGCCCCTCCGGGCGAGGACCGGACCGAAGCCGCCGCGATCGACGACGAACTCGCCGCGGCGCTGGAGGACGACGACGACCCCGCCCGGGCGGTCGTCCGGTACGAGCGTGTCCTGCGGATGTCCCGGAGCGCCTTCGGCGACGACCACCCCGACACCCTCGCCATCCGGAGCCTCCTGGCCTACGCCTGCAAGGAGTCCGGCGATCCGGCCCGGGCGATCGCGCTGTTCGAGAGCACACTCGCCGACTCGGTACGGATCCTCGGCCACGACGCCCCCGACACCCTGTCCGTCCGGATCGGTCTCGCCCAGGCCCGTCTGGAGGCGGGCGATCCCGCGCGGGCGATCCCCCTCTTCGAGAGCGTCCTCGCCGACTGCGTACGCGTGCTGGGCGAGGACGACACCGATACCCTCACGGCCCGGATGAGCCTCGCCACCGCCGTTGCCGAGGCCGGTGATCTGGAACGGGCGGTGACCCTGTTCGAGGACACGCTCACCTCCACCGCGCGGGCCCTCGGCGAGGACCACGCCGATACGCTCATGGCGCGCAGGATCCTCGCCTCCTTCGTCGAGGCGTCGGGCGACACGAACCGCGCGATCGCCCTGTACGAACGCGCGCTCGCCGACTCCGTACGGCTGCTGGGCCCGGGCCACCCCGAGACCCGGGAAGCCCGTGACGACCTCGCCAACGCCCGCTGGACACAGGACATCTGAGGCAGGGACGCCCATCGTCCCCGGGGAGCCCCCCGCTTCGGGCCGTGACGCCCGCCGCCGGTCCTGTGGCCTGCAACGTACTCGCAACGTAGCGGCGTGTTGACTGAGGGACCGCGACACCGGCGGTGCGCTGCCCCCGGGCGGAATCCGTTCCCGGGAGGTTCGCCGCCGCCGGGGAAACGGCAGACAGAAGGGCTGATCGGCGAGGGGCGACACGTGTACAGACGGTCGGCGGAGCCCCCCGCCGGCGAGCCATCCCCCGAAGAAGCCACGCTTCTTCCCACCGGCAGCCCTCCGCCGGGCGGGCGTTAGCCCCGCGGAGGGTGCAGGCTGGCGGGCGCCCACAACCTCCGGGGCGGTCACCAGCGAACGGGCCAGGGTCTCGGAGCGGAGTCGGCGCCGCTCCGGGGCCCCGGCGCGTTCAGGGACGGGGCGCCGCAGCCCCCTGTCTCCCGCCCGGCGTTCAGTGCTCGCCGTCGACCGGCTCCACGACGAAGACGGGGATCCGGCGGTCGGTCTTCTTCTGGTACTCGGCGTAGTCCGGGAACGCCTCGACCGCGCGGGCCCACCACTCGGCCCTCTCCTCGCCGGTCACCTCACGCGCCCTCATGTCACGGCGGACCGGGCCGTCCTGGAGTTCCACGCGGGGGTCGGCGACCACGTTGTGGTACCAGACGGGGTGGCTGTCCGAGCCGCCCGCGGACGCGACGACCGCGTAGCGGCCCTCGTGCTCCACCCTCATCAGCGGGGACTTGCGGACGCTGCCGCTCCTGGCGCCCCGGGTGGTCAGGATGACCACGGGCATCCCCATGATCGTCGTGCCCTTGGTGCCGCCGGAGCTCTCGAACAGCTCGACCTGGTTCCGTACCCAGGTCGCCGGACTCGGTACGTACTCGCCCTCAAGTGGCATGGCCATCCCTTCCGTCGCCGGAGTCTGTCGCGTCGGTCCGCGACCGAGTCTCGCACGTGATCGGTGCCGCGCGGAGGTCCCGCCCCGCCGCCCGTCCGGTGCGCGGGCGCGGAGCCCGCCCGCCCCGGGGCCGGTCACCGCGCGTGGCGATACGGGCACGCCGCAACGGCGTTGCAACCTCCGCGGTGCTCCGCTCCCGCGGTGACCGGTCCGCCGCGGGGTCGGCCGCACCCGCGGGACGGGCAACGCCCTGAGCCGCGGCGGGTGATTCAGGGCTTGAGATGGCCCACGACCTCCGCGGTGACCGCCACGCCCTCGTAGATGGTGGGCGCCATGCTGGTGCCCGCGAGGAAGAAGCCGAGCAGCAGGCAGACGAGGGCGTGGGAGAACTTCAGGCCGCCGCTGCGCAGAAAGACCACGGCGAGCACCACCAGAAGCAGCAGCACCGAAATCGAGACAGCCATCGCCAACCTCCTCGGCCGCGCCGGAAATGCGGCATTCGGCGGTCAGTCTGGCGCAGCGGAGCGGCCGGGCGGTCGCACGGCGCGTGCGCCGTACGGGTGGCGTTGAGGCCGTTCGCCCGCCCCGGCTCCCCCTCGCCCGCACGCCCCGCCGGTGCGAAGGGAGCCCCGCTCCCGCCGGGTGGGCCCACGGGTCCGCGACCGACGACGACGCAGGGGGGCACCACCCGTGCCCACAGGGCTACGGGCACGCGGGCCCGGCGAGATCCCAACAAGGGGCCCTACGGGGGCCAGTGGATCGTGCGGGTGCACCAGCGTTCGAGGAGGACCCTGTCGTGGCCGACGGCCAGCAGGCCCGCGCCCTCGTCACGGCGGTAGGTCTCGACGACCTGCACCAGCGCCGCCGTGGTCGACGCGTCGAGCATCGCGGTCATCTCGTCGCAGATGAGCCAGCGCGGGCGCAGCGCCAGGGCCCGGGCCAGACAGGCGCGTTGGAGCTGGCCGTCGCTGACCTCGTGGGGGCGGCGGCCGAGGAGTTCGCCGGTGAGGCCCACCGCGTCGGCCAACTCGTCCGTACGGGCGCCGGCCTCCGCGCGCCGTCCGGTCGCCCGCAGGGGCTCGGCGATCAGATCGCGCAGCGACAGCCGGGGGTCCGCGGAGAGCCGGGGCTGCTGGAAGACGACACCGAAGGCGGTGCGCTGTGCGCGGGGGGCGGTGTGCCGCCAGCCGCGGGCGGGTTCACCGTCGATGACGACCCGGCCGGAGAAGGGGCGGTGCAGCAGCGCGGCGACGCGCGCGAGGGTGGACTTGCCGCAGCCGCTGGGGCCGAGCAGCCCGACCGCCTCGCCGGGTGCGAGGGTGAGGGAGACATCGCGTACGACCGGACGGCCCGGTTCGTAACCGGCGGTGATCGCCTGGAGTTCAAGCACGCCCGGCCTCCTTCTCCAGCAGGGCGACCGGATGGTGGCAGGCGACGCCGGCGTCGAAGGCGGGGAGCGTGCCGCAGCGCCCGGTCGCGCGGTCGCAGCGCGCGGCGAAGGCGCAGCCCTCCGGCAGATCGCCCAGTTCGGGCGGCAGCCCGGGTATCGGGGTGAAGTCCCGTTCCGGGAGGGCGTTCAGGAGGCCGCGGGCGTACGGGTGGCGGGGGCCGGGCTCGCCGAAGAAGTCGCGGGCGTCGGCGAGTTCGACGATGCGGCCCGCGTACATCACGGCCACCCGGTCGGCGATGCGTTCCGCCGCCGCCAGATCGTGGGTGATCATCAGCAGGGCGCGGCCGGTCGGGCCGTCATCGGTGTGCCGGCGCAGCTCGTCGACGGTGCGGTCGACGAGGTCGCGGTCGAGCCCGGTCGTCGGCTCGTCGGCGAGCAGGAGGGGCGCGCCGCCGATGAGGGCGAGCGCGGTGGCGGCCCGCTGGGCGAGACCGCCGGACAGTTCGTGGGGGTAGCGGTCGAGGTGGTCGGCGGGGAACGCGGCCCGCTCGGCCGCCGCGACGGCGGCCTCGCGCGCCTCCTTGCGCGGGGTGCCGGCGAGGGTGCGCAGGGTCTCCTCGATCTGGGCGCCCACGGTCCGTACGGGTGTCAGATGGGCCGCCGGGCTCTGCGGTACGAGTCCGATGAGCCGGCCGCGCACGGTGCGGGCGAGGGTGCGTTCGTCGGCGGCGAGGAGTTCGGTGCCGCCGACGGTGGCGGTGCCCGAGGTCTGGGCGTTGCCGGGCAGCAGCCCGAGGAGCGCGGAGGCGAGGACGGACTTTCCGCAGCCGCTCTCGCCGACGAGGGCGAGGCACTGGCCCGCCGCGAGGTCGAAGTCCGCCGAGGTGACCGCGGCGACATGGCGTCCGCCGCGCATCCGGAAGCGTACGGAGAGGTCCCGTACCGACAGCACGGTGCTCACAGCATCAGCTCCGATCGGCGGCGCGGATTGATCCGTTCCCGCCACACTCCGGCGAGGCCCGCGATCGCGAGGGTCGGGATGATCAGGAACAGCCCGGGGAAGAGGGTGGGCCACCAGTCCCCGGCGAGGAGGGAGCCGCGCGCGGACTGGACGAGGTTGCCGAGGCTCGCCTGGTGGGTCGGCAGGCCGAGGCCGAGGAAGGAGAGCGCCGACTCGTGCCACATGGCGTGCGGCACCATCAGCACGGCCGCGAGGCCCGCCTGCGGAAGGACGCCCGGCAGGAGGTGGCGGGCGGTGACCCGCAGCCGGGAGGCGCCGCCGGAGACGGCCGCGTCGACATAGGGACGTGAGCGCAGGGAGAGCACTTCCGAGCGGACGATCCTGGCGGTGGAGAGCCAGTGGGTGAGCGCCACGGAGGCGATCACCGGCCACACCCCGGGGCGGAACATCGCCACGATGAAGATGCCGAGCAGCAGGTGCGGCACGGACGAGAAGGTGTCGACCAGCCGCATCACGATCCGGTCGGTCCAGCCGCCGAAGGCGGCGGCGGCCGCGCCGACGAGCGTACCGACGACGGTCGCGACGAGCGCGGCGACCAGTCCGACGAGGAGGGAGATCCGCAGGCCGTACACACAGCGCAGCAGCAGGTCCCGGCCGACGTCGTCGGTGCCGAAGGGGTGGGCGAGGGAGGGCGGCTGGAGCTTCTGCGAGAGATCGACGGCCTGCTCGTCGAGCTGCACGATCGGTGGCACGACCAGGACGGCGAGGACGACGGCGGCCACGATCACGGCGGAGACGCCGAGCCGTACCGTGCGGGTGGAGCGGCGGGTGCGCCCGCGCGAGTGCCAGACGCGGTCGGCGACGTCAGCCATCGAAGCCCACTCTCGGGTCGGCGAGTCCGTACAGCAGGTCGGACAGGAGATTGCCGGCGAGGACGGCGGCGGTCGCGAGGACGGTGAGCGCCGCCAGCAGGGAGAAGTCGACCGAGGTGGCGGCCTCGACGGTGGCGGCGGCGATGCCGGGCCAGCTGAAGACGGTCTCCACGAGCAGCGCGCCGGTGATCAGTTCGGGAACACGGGAGCCGATGAGGGTGAGCATCGGCAGCATCCCGGAGCGCAGGGCGTGGCCGAGCAGTACGGAACGCTCACCGATGCCCCTGGCGCGTGCCCCGCGCACGGGGTCCTCGTCGAGGGCGTCGGCGACGCCGTGCCGTACGTAGAGGAAGAACCAGGGCAGCTGGGTGGTCCCGAGGACGGCGGCGGGCAGCACCAGATGGGAGGCCACCTGGCCGAAGGTGACGGTATCGCTGCCGGTGTCGGTGAGCCCGCCGGCGGGCAGGACGCCGAGTTCGAGCGCGAAGAACCAGATGGCGAGCAGTCCGAGCCAGAAGGCGGGCGCGGCTTCGAGGGTGTACGCGGCCGAGCTGACCGCCCGGTCGAGCCAGCCGCCCCGGCGGCGGGCGGCCAGCACCCCGAGGGCGGTGCCCAGCAGGATCGCGACGGCGAACGCGGTGGTGGCGAGGAGCACGGACCAGCCGACGCGTTCGCCGATGACATCGGCGACGGGCTGGCGCAGCACGGTGGAGTCGCCGAGATCGCCCTGGAGCGCGGAGGTCAGCCAGTTCCACCAGCGGGTGACGAGCGGCTGGTCGACACCGAGGTTGGCGCGGATCTGGTCGAGGTTCTCCTGGGTGGCGGTCATCCCGGCCGCGCCGGTGTACGCCTTGACCGGGTCGAAGGGCGAGGCGGCGGCGGCGGCGAAGACCCCGAAGGTCACGGTCAGCAGGACGGGGACGGCGAAGAGGGCCCGGCGGCCCGCCATGCGGGCCATCGGGCCCCAGGGCGGGCGGCGCCGGTGCGGGGGTGCCGCCCGCTGCTCGGTGGGGGCGGTGGTCACTTCTTCGGGGACCAGTCCTCGACGTTCCACCAGGGGCCGGAGGCGAGTCCGTGCTCGTGCGGCTCGACCTGGGTGGACAGTCCGTCCCAGCTGTCGTCGACGACGTACAGATGGTCGATGTGGGTGAGGAAGGTGTAGCCGGGGTTCTTGGCCAGTTCGCGCTGGACGGTGTCGTACGCGGCCTTGCGCTCGGCCTTGTCACCGCTCTGGCGGCCTTCGACGAGGGCCTTGTCGACGGCCGGGTTGCTGTACCAGGCCATGTTGTTGAAGCCGTCGCCCGCGACGGAGGAGGTGAGCAGGAGGTACTGGTCGAAGTCGGGGTCGCCGGGGGAGCCGCCGCCGGCGAGGACGGCGTCGCTCTTCATCCGGGGTTCGATGACCTCCCAGGTGCCGGCCTGGGTCTTGATGGAGATGCCGGCCTTCTTGGCGTCGGAGGCGTAGGCGAGTGCGTGGTCCTGGCGGAGCTTGTCGCCGGAGGGGTACCAGAGCGGGAACTCGGCCCGTACGCCGTTCTTCACCCGGATCCCGTCGCCGCCGGGCTTCCAGCCGGCCGCGTCGAGGATCTCCTCGGCCCGGCCGAGGTCGTGGGTGCGCTCGGTGCCCTCGGCGAACCACTCGCTGTCGGTGGGCACGGGTCCGTAGGCGGGCTTTCCGGCGCCTTCGAGGATCTTGTCGACCATGGCCTCGCGGTCGACGGCGACGTCGAGCGCCTGCCGGATCGCGAGGTCGCCCGTGACCTTGTTGTTCGTCGGCAGCGTCACGGTCCGGTAGTCGTAGGTCGTGGCCGCGTGGGTCTTCTTGGACTCGTCGCTCTTGAAGCCCTCGGCGAGGTTGGGCGGCAGGATCGCCCCGTCGAGGTCCCCCGCGCGCAGCCGGGTGGCGCGGACGTCGTCGTCCTTGATGACGGCCATGGTGAACTTCTTCACCTCGGGCTCGCCGTCCCAGTACGTGGGGTTGGCCTTGAAGGTGAGCTTCTCTCCCTTGGACCAGCCCGTGAGGACGTAGGGGCCGGTGCCGACGGGCCGTGTGGTGAAGGATCCGGTGTTGACGTCCTGCTTCGAGGCGATGTGCTCGGGGACGATGGGGTGCACGGTGCGCTGGGCGAAGGGCGCGTAGGGGTACTTGAGGGTGAAGACGACGGTGTCGTCGCCGGTCGCCTTCACGTCCTTGATCGCGTCGAGTTCGGACTTGGAGGCGTTGTTGGTCTTCGCGTCCAGCACGGTCCGGTAGGTGTAGACGACGTCCTTGGCGCCGAACGGCTTGCCGTCGCTGAAGGTGACGCCCTCGCGGAGCCGGTACGTGTAGGTCAGGCCGTCGGCGCTGATCTCGGGGAGCGCGGCGGCGAGCGCGGGCTTGAGCTTCATCCCGGTGTCGAGGGCGAGGAGCCCGTCGAAGATCTTCGAGTTGCCGTCCTTGCCGAAGCCGAGCAGCGGGCTCAGGCTCTCGGGCTCGGTGGCGATTCCGACGACCGCCGAGTCTCCGGCGCCGTTCTCGCCGGCCGTGCCGCTGCCCGGGTTGGAGCAGGCCGTGGCGCCCGCGGTCAGCGTGACGGCCAGCGCGCCGGCGGCCAGCCCCCGTATACGACGGCTCGGACGGGCCGATCGGCCGGATCGAGCGGACACTGCACCCACACCCCTCATGAAGATCAACCGTTATTGCGAACGCGTCGCAATTAAACAGCATGAAATGAGTGCTGAATACATGGGACTCGGTCCGGTGGGTGTCGCCCCGGCCCGGGCGGCGGGAGGCCGGGCGGCTCCACCGGGACGTGCCGGTGGCCGCCGGGTGAACCGTGCGTGACCTCGGCGGATGTGGCGCGCCCCGGAGTCGGATCCGCGGGGTCCTCCCGGCCCGTGCCGGTGCCCGCGTGGGATGGGACACACTCCGCGCATCTGCCCGTGGGACCGCCGTCCCGGCGCGCACCGGGTCCGTGGCCCGCGCTCCGGGCCCCGGGAAGGGCACTCCCCGGCCGGGGACGGCCGCTCGCGGGGTGCCGGTGGCGCGGTCGTGGTGGGGGCGTCCGCCGTGTTCCCGGCCGCCGCGCGGGCGGGCCGGGTTCCGGAGCGGGCCCGGGGACTCGGCGCGGCGGGGGCGGGCCGGTGGGTGCGCGGGGGGCCGGTACGGGACGGCGGGTGCGGGACCGACGGATATGGGGTGGCCGGTCCTCACGCGAAACCGGTGCCTGCCCCGATGAATGCGGGGCAGGCCGGTGCCGGGTGGGGAACCAACCGGGTGCGGTCGCGCGGTTCGTCGGCCCCGGGGCGCCGTCAGACGCCTTCCGGGAGGACCACGACACGGCCGGTGGTCACTCCGTCGGCCACCCGCTGTACGGCGTCGGGAGCGTCCTTCATGGCGAACCGCCCGCTGATCAGCGGCTTGATCTCCCCCTTGGCGGCGAGTTCGGTCAGCTTCTCGTGACAGTCGAGGACGGCGGCCGGGTCCCGGTGCCGGTACAGGCCCCAGTGGAGCCCGAGGACGGAGTAGTTCTTCACCAGGGCGTGGTTGAGCGCGGGGGTGGGGATCACCCCGCTGGCGAAGCCGACGACGACGATCCGGCCCTCGAAGGCGACGCACTTGGCGGACTGGGCGTAGGCGTCCCCGCCGACCGGGTCGTAGATCACATCGGCGCCCCGGCCGCCGGTGGCCTCCGTGACGGCGGCGACGACGTCGTCCGCACGGCGGTCGACGACAAGATCGCAGCCCAGCTCGCGGGCGGTGCGGGCCTTGTCCCGGCCGCCGACGACGCCGATGACACGGGCCCCGGCGGCACTGCCGAGCTGGACGGCGGCACTGCCGACGCCTCCGGCGGCCGCGTGCACGAGCAGAGTCTCGCCCGGCCGGAGTGCGGCACGGCGGTGGAGCCCGAACCAGCCGGTCTGGTAGCCGATGTGGAGTGCCGCGGCCTCGGCGTCGTCGAGTGACTCGGGGGCGGGCAGGACGGCGGCCTCGTCGGCGACGACGTACTCGGCGAGTCCGCCGCGCGGCAGTGCGGGGCCGGCGACGACCCGGCGGCCGTCCTCGGTCTCGCCGCAGATCTCCAGACCGGGGGTGAACGGCAGCGGCGGCCGTACCTGGTACTGGCCCCGGCACAGCAGGGCGTCGGGGAAGTTGATGTTCGCGGCCCGGACCTTCAGCAGCAGCTGTCCCTCGCCGGGCCGCGGCTTCTCCACCTCTTCGAGCCGCATCACCTCGGCCGGCTCGCCGTGCCGGTGCACTTGCCATGCCTGCATGTCCGGGGCCTCCACGTACCGTCGTCGTACTGTGCTCGCGACGCATGCTAAGCAGGCGCTTGACGAACGGGGAAGCCCTCCGGGCCGGACGACGGCGGGTCAGGCGCGCCGGGGCCGGGCCCGGACGTGCATCCGCTCCCCCTGCGGGCCGAAGAGGCTCAGGAACTCCACGGGCGTGTCACCGGCGGGGCCGAACCAGTGCGGAACCCGGGTGTCGAACTCCGCGGCCTCCCCCGGCCCGAGCACGACATCGTGCTCCGCGAGGACGAGCCGCAGCCGCCCGGAGAGCACGAACAGCCACTCGTACCCCTCGTGCGTCCGGGGTTCGGGCCCGGGGCCGCCGGGCTGCTGCACGATCTTGTACGCCTGGAGCCCGCCGGGCCTGCGGGTGAGCGGCAGCAGGGTACGGCCGTACCGGACGATCGGACGCGTCTTCACCCTCGGGTCCCCGACGGGCGGCGCGCCGACCAGTTCGTCCAGTGGGAGCCGGTGGGCCCGTGCGATGGGCAGCAGCAGTTCGAGGCTGGGGCGGCGCTGCCCGGACTCCAGCCGGGACAGGGTGCTCACGGAGATCCGGGTCACCTCGGAGAGCGACTCCAGGGTGGCGCCGCGCTCCCTTCTGATCCTGCGCAGCCGGGGGCCGACCTCGTTCAGTACGGTGTCGAGCTGCGCGTCCGGGTCGTCCGGTCCGGTGTCGGTGGCCCGGTCGGCGGTCCCGCCGGTGGCCCGGCCGCCCGCCGTGCGCCGGCCGGGGCGGCGCTCGCCGCCGCTCCCGCCACCGGGTCCGTCCGCGCGCCCTTCCGGGAGCCGGTCCGCGCGCGTGTCCAGGGGCTTGTCCTCGTCGGGCATGGCTCCATTGCAGATTCGGCAAGGCGATGTGTCAATCCGGCACCCCTGCGGTGACCGAGAACGGACCGTCGGCGGGTTCCCGTCAGGACACTTGCCCCGCCGGCGGGTCATCGACTCCAATGTGCGCGGGGACCGACGCGCACCGGAGGGGCCACAGCGTCATCAGCCAGACCACCGGCGGGCCGCCGCGGCCGCGGGACCGCCGCCGTCCGTACGCCGGGCGCCTTCCGTGTACCTGCGCACCGGCGGCCTTCGACGGCAGCCCCGGATGCGCCCCGCGCCGCTCCCCTGCTCCCCGCCCGCCGCGACGGCCCGGCTCCTCACCCCGAAGGGCAGGGCGCCCACGCGGGGGCCCAGCCCGCCCGGTCGCGGGCGCCGGCCGCCCGTCTGCGCCGCTCCCGCGGTGAACCGCCCGTCGCTCCGTCAGAAAGGGAAACAGCGGATGCGTGACCACGACCTGCTCGTCGTCGGATCGGCCCACGCGGACCTCCTGGTCGGCGTCGAACGCCGGCCCCGCCCCGGCGAGACGGTGTTCGGCACCGACCTCGCGGTCCACCCGGGCGGCAAGGGCGCCAACCAGGCGTTCGCCGCCGCGCGCCTCGGAGCCCGTACCGCCCTGCTGGCGAGGGTCGGTGACGACGGTCACGGCCGGATGCTGCTGGAGTCCCAGCACGCCGCCGGAGTCGACGTCGCGGGGGTGCTGGTGGGCGGCGCGCCGACCGGGGTCGCGCTGATCACGGTGGACCCGTCGGGTGACAACAGCGTCGTGGTCTTCCCCGGCGCCAACCACCGTCTGTCACCCGCCGACATCCGCGCCGCCTGGGATCTGGTGCGGACGGCCCGGGTGGTCTCGGCGCAGCTGGAGATTCCCCTGGAGACGGTCGTCGAGATCGTCCGCACGCTGTCCTCCGGCAGCCGGTTCGTCCTCAACCCCTCTCCCCCGGCCGCACTGCCCGCCGAGGTGCTGGTGGCCTGCGACCCGCTGATCGTCAACGAGCACGAGGCCAGGTTCCTCCTCGGGACCGGGGCCGGGCTGGAGCCGCGGGACTGGGCGCTCGGGCTGCTGTCGCGCGGTCCCCGGTCGGTGGTGGTCACCCTGGGGGCGGCGGGGGCGATCGTGGCCGACGGCCGCAGCCGGACGTGTGTCCGCGTGCCGAGCCCGCGCGTCGAGGCGGTCGACACCACCGGCGCGGGGGACGCGTTCGCCGCCGCGCTGGGGTGGCGCCTCGGGCTGGGCGAGGACCTGGAGACGGCCGCCTCGTACGCGGTACGGGCCGGGGCCGCGGCCGTGACGAGGAGGGGTGCGCAGAGCGCGTATCCCACGGCGGAGGAACTCCCCGGCCCCTGAGCTCCGGCCGCCGGGCACCGGCCCCGAAGCGCGGGGGGGGTTGGGGCCGCTCGGCGGCGCCTTCGAGGACCGGCGCACGGAATCCGGTGCACGGGCATGGACGTTTGCGCGCGGACCGGCTACGCATGCGGGCATGACCGATCCCTCCGGCCTTCCCGCGCCCCCGCCGCTCGGTGCCGCCGCCCTGCCCGCCGGCACGTTCGAGGGACGGAACGTCCTCGTCACCGGAGGGGGGTCCGGGCTGGGCCGGGCCATCGCGCGGGAGTTCGCCCGGCTCGGCGCGAATCTGATGCTCGTGGGACGCAGAGCGGACCGGCTCACGGCCGCCCGTGAGGAGCTGTCGGAGTTCGGCGGGCAGGTCGTCGCCGCCGTGTGCGACATCCGTGAACCCGGCAGGATCGCGGAGGTGTTCGACGCCGCCGAGGCCGCGTTCGGACTGCCCGATGTGCTGGTGAACAACGCGGCCGGCAACTTCCCCGTCCCCGCCGAGGATCTGTCCGAGCGCGGCTGGCGGGCGGTCGTGGACATCACGCTGAGCGGTACCTGGTTCATGACCGGGGAGTTCGGCCGCCGGCATCTTCTCGCGGGCACCCCGGCGTCGGTCGTCAGTCTGGGCGCGTCGTACGCCTGGACGGGCGGCCCGGGATACGTGCACTCGGCCGCCGCCAAGGCGGGGGTGCGGAGCATGGTGGAGACGCTCGCCGTGGAGTGGGGGCCGTACGGCATTCAGATCAACGCCCTCGTGCCGGGGCTGGTGCCGCACGAGGACATGACCGCGGAGCTGCGCGGCGGGCTCGACCGGGCCGGGGACACGGATGTGCGGCAGCCCGCGCTGCGGGTGGGACAGCCCCGGGAGATCGGCTGGGCGGCGACCTTCCTCGCCTCGCCGTACGCGCGGTTCATCACGGGCCACACCCTGGTGGTGGACGGCGCGAACTGGCAGCGGCGCACACTGGTGAACGAGCCGGTGGTGACCGTGCGCGAACAGCTCGGGCGGGGGCCGTTCGAGGGTTGAGGCACGGGGAAGCCGTCCGGGACCGGGGCACGGGGCGGAAGCCGGGCCCGGGGCGGAGAACCCCCACGGCCCGGCCGGTGTGTCCCGGAGCCCGGGGGACGGTGTCCCGGAGCACGGGGACGGTGTCCGCCGGGCCCCGCGGCTCAGCGTCCCCCGAAGTGCGGCGGCCGCCGTGCCGCCTTGGCGGTGTAGCCCTCGTGGCAGTCGTCGGACGTCAGGGTGAGCGCGGCGCTCATCGCCGTACGGTCGAGTGCCTCGGCCAGTCCCGTGTCGGCGAAGGCGTCGATGTCCCGCTTGACGGCCCGTACCGCCAGCGGCGCGTTCGCGGCGATGTCCTCGGCCACCGCGCGGGAGACCGCGGGCAGTTCGGCGGCGGGGACGACCCGCTGGACCAGGCCGAGGCGCTCGGCGGTGGCCGCGTCGATACGGCGGCCCGTGAGCGCGAGGTACTTGGCCCAGCCCGCCCCCGCCTCGCGCGCGATCCGCAGATCGCCGCCCGCGTCGACGGCGACCCCGAGCCCGGTCTCGGGCAGGGCGAAGACGGCGTCACCGGCCGCCACCCGGATGTCCGCCATCAGCGCCAGTTCGAAACCGAAGCCGAGGCAGTAGCCCTGCACCGCGGCCACCACCGGCTGGGGCAGCCCCGCGAAGGCGGCGAACCGCTCGTGCGCCCAGCGGATGCCCTCCTGGTAGCGGTGGACGCGCTCGGCGGGCGAGCGGCCGGTGATCCCCCCGCCGGGGGCGGTCACATCGATACCGGCGCAGAACGCGCGCCCCTCGGCGCGCAGCAGGACGGCCCGGATCGAGTCGTCGAAGCGGATACGGTCGGCCATCAGACCCAGCTGGCGGGTGGACTCCCAGCTCCAGCCGTTGAGTTTGCCGGGACGGCAGAGGGTGAGGAGGCCGATGCCGTCCTCGACGTCGAGCCGGATGCGCTCCTCACCCCCGGCGATCTCCCGGTCCAGTGTGTCGATCATCGCCACCCCTCCCGAAGACTTCTGACGCTTCATCAGAAACCAGGGCAGCGTACCCCCGCCGTCAGCGGGGGAACAGCTCGAAGGTGACGGCGGGCCGGCCGCCGAAGCGCGCGCCGGCCGCCTCGGCGCTGCCGGTCAGGAAGGAGCGGCAGTACTGCTCCGGGTCCTCCCGCGTCAGCGCCTCGATATAGGTGCGGTGTTCCAGCAGCGACCGGACGGAGCGCTCCAGTCCCGCGGCCGCGTCGACGGCGTGCGTCGGTGTCGAGGAGCCCGCGACCGCCACCCAGCGGACGCCGTTCCACGGTTCGAGCCCCTGCTCGGAGATCAGCTCGGGGAAGATCCAGCGGTTCCCCGCGTCGGCCGCCGCGTCCAGTGCCGCCAGGCCGACGGCCCGGTGGTCGGGGGTGTTCCAGACCGTGCCGCCCCAGGTGTCCCGGTGGTTGAGCGTGATGACGAGTTCGGGCCGGTGGCGGCGGACGGCCGCCGCGATGTCCCGGCGCAGCGCGGTGCCGTACTCGACCACCCCGTCGCTGTGGTCCAGGAACTCCACCGTCGAGACACCGACGACGGCCGCGCTCGCCCGCTGCTCGCGTTCGCGCAGCGGGGCGCACTCGGCCGGGGCGACGGTGTCGATGCCGGCCTCACCGCGCGTGGCGAGGAGATAGGCGATCTCCCGTCCGCCGTCGGTCCATCCGGCGATGGCGGCGGCACAGCCGTACTCCAGGTCGTCGGGGTGCGCGACGACCGCCAGCGCGCGCCGCCAGTCGTCGGGCATCGGTCGCAGCTGATCGCTCTTGTCCGTCGGATCGGTCATACGCGCAGGATACGGCGGTGGTTGCGGCTCAGACGTCCCCCCGGGTGAGCGCGATCAGCCGGTCCAGGACACGGGGGCCGCCCGTCCGCACCCCGTCGTGCTCGAACTCGTCGGTGACCCAGGTGCGCAGTCCCCGGATCGCGCGGGCGGTGCTCAGGGAGTGACCGGTGTCGACGTACATGTCGTCGTGGTAGACGGCGGCCGTCACCGGTACCTCGTTGGCGGCCAGACGCCCGGCGTCGTACAGCGGGGCCCAGTCGGTACGCGCGGCGAGCAGTTCGGCGGCCTCGCGCAGGGGCCGCAGGGCGGGATCGACCTCGAAGTGCCAGGGGTGGACGGACTCGCCGGTGAACAGCAGCGGGGCGTCCCCGTCGAGGGTGGCGGCGGGGTCGAACCACGGGAACTCGGCCCGTACGCGCTCGGCGGCCCAGGCGGTCGGCTCGTCGCCCTGGCCGTAGATGGCCTCGTGGAGGACGGCGTAGAGGGGATGACCCGCGAAGGAGAGGGTGGTGAGCACTGCCTCCTGGAAGGCGTCGGAGAGTTCGTGCCGCCCGCCGACCCGGATGAAGGCGTCCTCCAGGAGGTAGTGGAGCAGATGGCTGCCGTCCGTGCCGCCGAGGAGGATCCCGAGGGACTGGAAGGCCTCGGGGGTCAGGACGTAGCCCGTGGGCAGGACGGTCCGGTGCTCGGCGAGATGGGCGGCGATGCGGCGGGCCCGTGCCACGTCCTGCGGATAGCGGGCGTAGTGCGCCTCGTTCTTGCGCCGGACGCGGGGGTACGCGGCCCGGTAGACGTCGTCGGCGTGGGCGTCGAGCGAGGGCAGACCGCCCGTGATGAACACCTCGCGCAGTCCCGCGGGCGCCGCGGAGAGGTAGTGGGTGGCGCAGAAGCCGCCGAAGCTCTGGCCCAGCACGCTCCAGGGGGCTCCGGCGGTGAGCTGTTTCCGGACCGTCTCGCAGTCGCGCACGATGCTGTCGGCGCGGAAGCGGGCGAGATGGCCGGCCTGGGCCGCCGGTCCGCCGCGCCCGGGCAGGGTCTGGCGGTTCTGCGGGGTGGAGCGTCCGGTTCCGCGATGGTCGAGCAGGAGGACCCGGTACTCCTGGAGAGCGCGGCCCAGCCAGCCCTGCCGTCCGGTGAAGCGGCGGGCGCCGAAACCGGGGCCGCCCTCCAGATAGACGAGCCACGGCAGGTCGTCGGCCACCCGCGCCCCGGCGACGATCTCCCGTCCGTACAGCTCCAGCTGCTCTCCGCCGGGGTTGTCGTGGTCGAGCGGAACGGTGAAGTGCCGGTCGGTGAGGACGGTCCCGGGCTGGCGGTAGCGGGTCACTGGTGCTCCTGTTCCTTGCGTCTGGCCCGCCCATGGGATCACATGCCGATCCGGGTGGCAGGCGGGGGTGCGGGTATGAAGCCCGAGGTCAGCGGCGCGCGGCGACCGTGGGGGGCCGATCCGGTCCGAGCCCTGGGCGGTGTCCGCCGGCGCCGGCTCCCGGGCCGGGCCGGATCGCCGGTACGCCGTACGGCCCCGTCCTTGCTCCGGGTCACACGGACGGCCGCCACCCGTGTGCGCGCTTCCCCGGTCGCTCCTAGCGTGAGGTCATGATCCGGTTCGAGCAGGTCGGCAAGGTCTATCCGGACGGCACGACGGCCGTCGACGGCCTCTCGTTCGAGGTCGGAGAGGGCGAACTGGTCACCCTGGTGGGCCCGTCCGGCTGCGGCAAGACGACCACGATGATGATGGTCAACCGCCTCATCGAACCGACCTCGGGCCGTATCCTCGTGGACGGCGAGGACATCTCCGCCGCCGACCCGGTCGAACTCCGCCGCCGGATCGGCTACGTCATCCAGCAGGCCGGGCTGTTCCCCCACCGCACGGTCCTCGACAACACCGCGACCGTGCCCTCGCTGATCGGCTGGAAGAAGGCCCGGGCGCGCGAGCGGGCGGCCGAACTGCTCGAACTGGTGGGCCTGGACCCGAAGACGTACGGCCCCCGCTATCCGGCGCAGTTGTCCGGGGGCCAGCGCCAGCGGGTGGGGGTGGCCCGCGCGCTGGCCGCCGATCCGCCGGTGCTGCTGATGGACGAGCCCTTCGGCGCGGTCGACCCGGTGGTGCGCGAACGCCTCCAGAACGAGTTCCTGCGCCTCCAGGACACCGTGCGCAAGACCGTGCTCCTGGTGACCCACGACATCGAGGAGGCGGTGCGGATGGGGGACCGTATCGCCGTGTACGGGCAGGGGCGCATCGAGCAGTTCGACACCCCGGCGGCCGTGCTGGGCGCGCCCGCGACGGACTATGTGGCCCGGTTCGTCGGCGCGGACCGGGGGCTGAAGCGGCTCTCGGTCACCGCGATCGAGGCGGACGACCTGGAGCAGCCGCCGGTCGCCCGGCTCGACGAGACCGCGAGAGCGGCGGCGGTCAGGCTGCGCGAACAGGACGCGCGCTGGGCCGTGGTGCTCGGCCCCGGCGGCGATCTGCACGGCTGGGTCTCCGCGGAGGCCCTGGCGATCGCCGGGGAGGCGGGCACGGTCGGCGATCTGGCCCGGCGCATGGAGGCATGGGTGCCGCTCGGGGCACCGCTCAAACAGGCGTTCAGCGAGATGCTCCAGCACGACGCGGGGTGGGTCGCGGTCGTGGACGGTGCGCGCTTCGCGGGGGTGCTCACCCCCGCGAAGCTGCACGAGGCGCTGCGCCGGTCGGTGGACGCGGACGCGCAGGGTGTCGCGCGGGGCGCGGTGGAGTTCGACTCGGTGTCGGACGCGTAGGCACGCGCCACCGGACCGCGATCGTCCCGGACGGGAGAGCCGGAGGTGAACCACGGGACCTCTGGGGCGCCGGTGGCCCGGGACCGCACCCGAACGCCGTACGGTCCCGTGACCGAACGCCGTACGGCACTCCCGCCGTCGGCCGCGTCGGCTACGGTGCTGGGTGTGCTGATCACCGGAGGGGACACGGGGGCGCCGGGAACCGCGCTGCTCATCGCGGCGGCGCCGGTCGGCAGAGGGCGCCTGATCGACGCCGGTTCGGTGCTGTCCGCGCTCGCCGCCGTGCCGCCGAGCGCGCTGACGGGCACACCGGCGGCGACGGTCGTCGAACTCGCCGACCCCCTCGATCCGCAGACGGTGCTGACCCGGGTCCGGGCCGCGGCGACGGCCGAGGGGCCGCTGTTCCTCTACCTCGCCGGGCAGGTGCACCTCGACCGCAAGCAGCGCCTGCCGCATCTGGCGCTCGCCCGCACGACGCCGGCGACGATGCGCTACACCGCGCTGCCCTGGCACTGGCTGGTCTCCGAACTGGCCGTCCGGCGCCCCGGTACGACCACCGTGGTCGTCGATCTGGTGGCCGCGGCGGACGCCTGGCCGCGGGTGGTCCGCGAAGGGCTCGGGTTCGGACCGGCGGTCCGGCTGTACGGGCGGGTCGTGCCTCCGGCCGACCGCCGGGAGACGGCGGCCCCCGAGTACCTCCGCTCCTGTGCGTCGATCTGGCGCAGCGGCGCCCGGCCGGATCCGGCGGCGCTCCACGAGCAGGCGGCGGCGCAGACGGAGACGGAGGGAGCGCTGCTGCTGACGCCGGCGTGGGTTCCGCCGGCCGCGGTGCCGGAGCCCGTGGCGGCCGGCCCCGGCGCCGCGCCCGTGGCGGTCCCGGGGGCCCCGCCCCCGCCCGGATCCGTACCCGTACTCGGTACCGTCGCGGGCGGGATCGGGCTGCCCGACGGATACGCGCCCGTTCCGCCGCGCCCGGGGACCGTGCCGACCGCGCCTTCGCAGGGCGGGCCACCGCGCCCACCGGTCGCGCCCGGGCCCCCGGCTCCGCCCGCTCGGCTCCCCGCCGGGGACGACCCCCATCCCGCGATCCTCGCCGCCGCGCGGGCCGGGAGGCACCGGGAGGCCTCGGCTGCCGCCGCCGACTGGGAGCAGCGGGAGTCACGGGCTCACGGCCCCGGCTCCCTCCCGGCGATCCACTGGCTGGAGGTACGGGCCGATCTGGCGCGGCTGGCACGGGAACCGGCGCTCAGCTGCGCCTTGTGGATGTCCGCGGCCGATGCCCGGCTGACGCGGCGGCAGGCGACCGACGACCCCGACGTCGAGGGCGCGGTCGACCGGGCCCACCACCAGTGGGAGCAGATCCCCGACCCCGTCGGAGCCCGCGAACTGGCCCCGCGACTCGTGGCGCTGCGCCGCCGTGTCCCGGGACGGCAGCCCGGAGCGCTGCGGGTCCTGGAGCGACGGCTGGAGAGCCTGCACTCGGCGCACCCCGCATAGCGCGGCTCCCGTGGGGCGCCGCGCGCCCGGGGCGCCCCACGGGAGCGCCGCGGGCCCGGCTGCTCGCGGGACCTCACCGGGGCGGCGCGGCAGCGAGCCGCGCAGGTGACCGACCCCCGGGTGGCGGTCCGTGCGCTCCGGACGTCGGCCCCGCGCGCGGACGGCGCTCCTCGCTCCCGCCGTCCATGGCCATGGCGTCCCCTCGGCTCGTTCCCGGGCGTCCCGGGGGCCCTCGATCGAGGCGGGACACCGTTCGGTACCGGGGCGGCAGGAGAGCTTCAGAGCAGGTTCTTCGACTCCAGGTACTTTCTCGCGACGTCCTGCGGAAGCCGGCGCCAACTGTCCACCTGTTCGTTCATCGACGCCAGATCCGCGGTCGTCAGCACGGTGTTGAGCCGGGCCAGCGCCCTGGTGACCCCTTCGCCGCCGGCCCGCGCGCGGTTGACGACGGGCACGATGTAGTCCGCGTTCTGCAGATGCCTGTCGTCGGCGAGGAGCACCAGACCGAACTGGTCGAGCGTGGCGTCGGTGGTCGTCGTCAGCACCATCTGGTCCCGGCCACTTTGAACGGCCTGCTTGGCCTGGGTGGTGCCGACGCCCTTGGGGTCGACGGCGGTGATGTCGATGCCGTACGTCTTCCTCAGCCCCGGCTCGCAGTACGGCCGCTGGACGCACTCGTCGCCCGCGGCGAGCCGTACGGGAAGCTTGGCGCGGCCCAGGTCGCTGAGTGTCCTGAGGCGGTGCCGTTCGGCGTACCGGCGGGTGACGGCGAACGCGTTCTGGTCGACGGCTCTGCCCGGATCGAGCACGGTCAGTCCCCGGGGCGCGGCGAGGGCGCGCAGCGCGGTCATCGTCGTGGTGAGGTCGGGCGAGCCGACGGGAGGCGCCTCGGGGCCGTTGGTCCTGGCGTTCAGCCAGTCCGCGAAGGTCGCCGCGTACTCGGGGACCACGTCGATCTGGCCGCCTTCCAGGGCGGGTTCGTAGATCTCCCGGTTGGTGACCGAGAGGATCTCCGTGCCGTATCCGGCACGGCCCAGGAGGAGGGCGTACATCTGGGCGAGCAGATCGGACTCGGTGAAGCCCGCCGAACCGATCGTCAGATGCCTGCTGTCGCCGGGCGGCGCGGTGACCTCGCCCCGGTTCTCCAGGGACGGTCCGGTGGTGCAGGACGTCAGCGCCAGCAGGACGGCCCACGCCGCCAGCGCGGCCCTGACCGCCGCGCCGGGAGCGCGCCGGGCCCTCATCGGCCGCTCCCCCTCACCCCGCCGGGCGCGAGCCGCTGCACCAGCTCGAACAGCCCCTCCACGACCAGTGCGAAGGCGGCCACCAGGACCGCGCCCGCGACGACCTGCGAGGTCGAGGCCAGATTGAATCCCGCGGTGATGATCCGGCCGAGTCCTCCGCCGCCCGCGAGCGCGGCGATGGTCGCGGTGGCCACCAGTTGCACGGCGGCGATCCGCACACCCGTCAGGATCAGCGGCAGGGCGAGCGGGATCTCCACGCCGAACATCAGCTGCGGGCCCGTCATCCCCATGCCGCGCGCGGCCCGTACGACGTCCTGGTCGACCCCCCGCATCCCGACGTACGCGTTGGTGAGCAGCGGCGGGACGGCGAACAGCACCAGCGCGATGACGGTCGGCCAGGAGCCGTGGTCGCCAAGGGGGCTGAGCAGCAGCAGGACGAGGACGGCGAAGGTGGGGACGGCGCGGCCCGCGTTGGAGATGTTGACGGCGAGCGCGCCGCCCCGGCCGAGGTGTCCGAGGACGAGCGCGACGGGCAGCGCGAGAAGACAGCTCAGACCGAGGCACACCGCCGTGAGGAACAGATGCTCGCCGAGCCGGTTCCAGGCGCCGTTGTCGCCGGACCAGTTCGCGGCGCTGGTGAGCCAGCTCCACGCGTCGGTGAGGGTGTTCACGCCGCCGCTCCCCTCGTCCCCCGTGTCCAGGGTGTGGCGAGCCGCTGCACGAGCAGCAGCAGGACGTCCGCGGCGACGGCGATGACCACACAGAGCAGGGACGCGGTGAGCACCTGGGCCTTGAAGTAGGTGTTCATGCCGGAGTAGATGAGGTTGCCGAGACCGCCGTAGCCCACGATCGCGCCGATGGTGACCAGGGAGACCGCCGACACGGTGGCGATCCGCAGCCCCGCCATCGCCGCGGGCAGCGCGAGCGGCAGCTCGACGGCGAGCAGCAGCCGTACGGGTCCGTACCCCATGCCCCGCGCGGCCTGCCGGGTCTCCTCGGGGACCGCGCGCAGCCCGGCGAGGATGTTCCGGACAAGCAGGGTCAGCGAGTAGAGGACCAGTCCCGCGACGACCAGCGACGCGGACAGCCCGTACACCGGCAGCAGCAGCGAGAACATCGCCAGCGACGGGATCGTGTAGAGGATCGTCGTCACCCCCAGCACCGGCGCCGCGGACCACCGCCAGCGGCGGGCCGCGACGGCGAGGGGGACCGCGATGACGAGCCCCAGGAACACGGAGACGGCGGTGAGCTGGAGGTGCTGGAGGACCGCGTCCCAGAGGATCTCGCGGCGGGTCGAGAGATACTCGCCGCAGATCCACTCATTGCGTGCGAGGCAGTCGTCGGGTGTCGCCGTCATCTGGCAATTGGAGCGCGGGGGACGGGTGTACGCGCGCTGCGACCACCCGTCCGGGTGAGCGCCGCTTCGCCGGACGGGCGGTAACCGCCGCGTGTGGCGGCGGGGCGGTTGCGGGCGCCCGCCGGCGCCGGGTCCTTCCCGGGGCGCGGGACGGCCCGGGGACACGGGGCTTGCCCCCGTACACCGTGCCGGGAAGCCGTGCCCGGCCGCCCCGACCGCCCGTGAACGCCGGACGGAACGGGGGACGGTGAGGGGTCAGAGCAGGGCCAGGCCCGGGGTCGAGAGGATCTCCGCGGTGTCCGCGAGGAGGCGGGAGCCCTGCCGGCCGTCGACCAGCCGGTGGTCGAAGGAGAGCGCGAGTTGCAGGACCGAGCGCGGCTCGATCCGCTCGTCCGCTCCCGTACCGACGACCCACGGCATCCGCCGCACCGTCCCCACCGCCAGGATCGCCGCCTCCCCCGGGTTGAGGATCGGCGTACCGGTGTCGACGCCGAAGACACCCACGTTGGTGATGGTGATCGTGCCGCCCGCCATGTCCCCGGGCGCCGTCCGGCCGGCGCGCGCGGTCGTGGCCAGCTCCGCGATCGCGCCGGCGAGTCCGAGCAGGGACAGCTCGTGGGCGTCCTTGATGTTGGGGACGATCAGCCCCCGGTCGGTCGCGGCGGCGATACCGAGGTTCACATAGTGCTTGAGGACGATCTCCTGGGCCTCCTCGTCCCAGGAGGAGTTGGCCTCGGGGGTACGGCCGAGGGCGAGCAGCAGCGCCCGTGCCACGAAGACCAGCGGGGACGGGCGCAGCTCGCGGAACTCGCGGCGGGCCGAGACGGTGTCGCGCAGTCGCATGGTCTCGGTGACGTCGGCGGTGACGAACTCGGTGACGTGCGGTGCGGTGAAGGCCGACTCGGACATGGCGCGGGCGGTGTGCTTGCGGACGCCCCTGATCCGGATACGCGTCTCGCGTTCCGCCGTCGCCGTCACGGTCGCGGTGGGGTGGGTCGGGGCCGCGGCGGTGGCGGCCCGGTGGACGTCCTCGCGGGTGACGGTGCCGCCGGGGCCGGTGGGGACGACGGAGTACAGGGAGACACCGAGGTCCTTCGCCAGCTTGCGTACGGGCGGCTTGGCCGACGGCCGGGCGGGCACCTGTCCGTCGCCCGGGGCCGGGATCACGGCCGTCGCGGACGCCGTGACCGGGACCGGCGGCGGCCGGTGCCCGTCGGGCCTGCCCGGCGGCGGCAGGGGACGCCGCCGGCGCCGTACCGCCGTCGTCTCGCGGGGACCGTAGCCGACGAGCATCGTGGCCGTCCCGGCCGACGACGGCCGCGGTTCGGGAACGGGGGCCGGGACCGGAGCGGGCGCGGGCGCCCCGGAGCCGGGCGCCCCGGCGGCGGTGGCGGTGGCGGTGGCGACGGTGATGATCGGCCTGCCGACCGCCACCGTCTCGCCCTCCGCCGCGTGCAGCTCCGCGACGACTCCGGCGTACGGGCTCGGGAGCTCCACGGCCGCCTTCGCCGTCTCGATCTCGACGACGATCTGGTTGACCTCGACGGTGTCACCGGGCCGGACGTGCCACGCGAGGATGTCCGCCTCGGTGAGGCCCTCCCCCACGTCGGGGAGGCAGAACTGCTGTGACGACATGTGCTTCCAGGGCCCTTTCAGTAGCTCAGGCTGCGGTCGACGGCGTCGAGGATGCGCTCGACGCCCGGCAGCCAGTTCTCTTCCAGCCGGCTCGGCGGATACGGGGTGTCGTAGCCCGTCACCCGGATCACCGGCGCCTCCAGGGCGAAGAAGGCGTGGTCCTGCACGCTCGCGGCGATCTCCGCGCCGAGCCCGTGGGACAGGGACGCCTCGTGCGCCACGACCAGGCGGCCGGTCCGCCGGACGGAGGCGTACACGGTCGTCAGATCGATCGGGGCGAGCGAGCGCAGATCGACGACCTCGATGCCCCGGCCCTCCTCGGCGGCGACGGCCGCGCACTCCAGGGCGGTCCTGACCAGGGGGCCGTAGGTCACCAGCGTGAGATCGTCACCGTCGCGGAGCACCCGGGCGGTGTGCAGGGGGGTGGCGCGCTCGGCGTCCGCCTCGACGTCGCCCTTGTCCCAGTAGCGGCGCTTGGGCTCCAGGAGGACGACGGGGTCGTCACAGGCGATGGCCTGGCCGATCATGTCGTAGCCGTCCTGCGGGGTGGCGCAGGTGACGACCTTCAGTCCCGGGGTGTGGGCGAAGTAG
This sequence comes from Streptomyces sp. NPDC004609, assembly GCF_042873655.1. Classification (NCBI taxonomy): domain Bacteria; kingdom Bacillati; phylum Actinomycetota; class Actinomycetes; order Kitasatosporales; family Streptomycetaceae; genus Streptomyces; species Streptomyces sp. NPDC004609. The sequence continues at coordinate 221,048 of NZ_JBIALS010000002.1, forward strand.
CTCTCGGGCGACTCGGAGTGGTGCTCGACGGCGCCGATGCCGCCGCCGTAGGGGATCCGGATCACGACGGGCAGGGTGACGCTGCCCTCGGAGCGGTGCCGGTACTTGGCCAGCTGGGTGACGATCTGGTTGACGCCGGGGAAGACGAACCCGTCGAACTGGATCTCGCAGACCGGGCGGTAGCCGCGCATGGCCAGCCCGATCGCGGTGCCGATGATGCCGGCCTCCCCGAGCGGGGCGTCCACCACCCGCGGGCCGCCGAACTCCTCGTACAGCCCGTCGGTGACGCGGAAGACACCGCCGAGCCGTCCGATGTCCTCGCCGAGCAGCATGACCTTGTCGTCCCGCCGCATGGCCGTGCGCAGCCCCTCGTTGAGGGCGCGGGCGAGCGTCATCGTCATGCCGGGACCTCCTCGGCGGTCAGGGAGGCGACGAAGGCGCGGTGCTCGGCGAGCTGCGCGCGCAGGGCCTCGGGCATCTCCGCGTAGGTGTGCTCGAAGGGCACACCGGGGTCGGGATCGGGCAGGGCGCGGCACGCGGCGCGCAGATCCTCGGCGAGGTGCCGGGACCGGGCGTCCAGGTCCGCGAACCAGTCACCGGACACGGCGCCGGTGGTCTCCAGATGGCGGCGCAGCCGGGTGACCGGGTCGCGTTCACGCCACTGGTCGTCCTCGGCGGCCGACCGGTAGCGGGTCGAGTCGTCCGAGGTGGTGTGCGGGTTGAGCCGGTAGGTGAACGCCTCGATCAGTGTGGGGCCCTCGCCCCGGCGGGCCCGGTCGAGCGCCTCGCGGGTGGCCGCGAGGCAGGCGAGGACGTCGTTGCCGTCGACCCGGACCCCGGGGAACCCGAAGCCGGAGGCGCGCCGGGCGACGGGGACACGGCTCTGGGTCGCGTACGGCGCCGAGATCGCCCACTGGTTGTTCTGGCAGAAGAACACGATCGGCAGGTTCCGGGTGGCCGCCCAGATGAACGCCTCGTTCGTCTCGCCCTCGCTGAGCGCGCCGTCGCCGTGGAAGCACAGGACGGCGGTGTCCCGTTCGAGATCACCGGTGCCGACGAGCCCGTCGCGTACGACCCCCATGGCGTAGCCGGTCGCGTGCAGGGTCTGGGCGCCGATGACGAGGGTGTAGAGGTTGAAGTTGGTGTCCCGGGGCCGCCAGCCGCCGAGGGTGGTGCCGCGGAACAGTCCGAGAAGGCTCGCCGCGGGGACGCCCCGGCACCGGGCCACGGCGTGTTCGCGGTAGGTGGGGAAGGCCATGTCCTGGTCGCGCAGGGCCCGTCCGGCTCCGACCTGGGCGCCCTCCTGGCCCAGCATGGAGGGCCACATGCCCAGCTCGCCCTGGCGCTGGAGGGCGATGGCCTCCGTGTCCACCCGGCGGCCGAGCACCATGTCGCGGTACAGGCCGGGCAGGTCGACGGTGGAGAGGTCGAGCGGCAGCCGGTCGTCGGTGCGCAGTTCCCCGGCGGGGGAGAGCAGTTGTAGGGGCGTGTCGGCGTGGGCGCCTGGAACGCTGTCGGGGGTACCGGAGGTGTCGGCCACGGGTGCCTCGATTCGGGTCGGGTGGGCGGGGGTCAGCGCGGGGCCATGCGGAGTGCGCCGTCGAGGCGGATCACCTCGCCGTTGAGCATCGGGTTGGCGAGGATGTGCTCGACGAGCGCGGCGAACTCCTCGGGCGCGCCCAGCCGGGAAGGGTGCGGTACCGCCCCGCCGAGTCCGCGCCGGGCCGGTTCGGGGAGCCCGGCCAGCAGCGGGGTGTCGAACAGGCCGGGCGCCACGGTCATCACACGGATCCCCCGTTCGGCGAGGTCACGCGCCGCGGAGAGGGTCAGGGAGGCGACTCCGCCCTTGCTGGCCGCGTACGCGGCCTGGCCGATCTGTCCGTCGTAGGCCGCGATCGAGGACGTGCAGACGATGACGCCGCGTTCGCCGTCGACGGGGTCGTTGTCCGCCATGGCCTCGGCGGCGTGGCCGAGGACGACGAAGGTGCCGACGAGGTTCACGTCGACGACCCGGCGGAACTGCTCGGCCGGGAGGACTCCGCCCCGGCCGAGGACCCGGCCGGGCGTGGCGACACCGGCGCAGGTGACGGTGGTGCGTACGGGACCGAAGGCGCGGGCGTACGCGAACGCCTTGCGGACCTGGTCCGCGTCGGTGACATCGGCGGCGAAGAAGTGGGCGCGGTCGCCGAGCGAGGTCACGGACGCGCTGCCGGGCGCGTCCGGCAGGTCGGCCACGACGGTGGTCGTGCCGTGCCGCAGCAGTCTGCCGGCGACGGCGCGGCCGAGTCCCGACGCGCCGCCGAAGACGACCGCCACGGATTCCGGGTGCTGCATGGGGATGTCTCCTGGGTGATGCGCGGCTCAGCGCGCGGTACGGGCGAGGTGACGGCTGATGACCAGGCGCTGGATCTGGTTGGTGCCCTCGAAGATCTGGGTCACCTTGGCCTCGCGCATATGGCGTTCGACGGGGTGGTCGCGCACATAGCCCGCCCCGCCGAGGACCTGGACGGCCTGGGTGGTGACGGACATCGCGGTGTCGGTGGCGACGAGCTTGGCGATGCTGGCCTGCTTGCGGTAGTCGCGGCCCGCGTCCTTGCGCCGGGCGGCGGTGAGATAGGTGGCTCGGGCGGCCTCGGTGGCGGCGGCCATGTCGGCGAGCAGGAAGCCCACTCCCTGGTGGTCCACGATCCGGGTGCCGAAGGTCTCGCGCTCGCAGGCGTAGCGGACCGCGTAGTCGAGGGCGGACTGGGCGATGCCGACCGCGACGGCGGCGATGCCGAGGCGGCCCGCGTCCAGCGCGGTCAGGGCGATCGCGAGGCCCTGGCCGGGGCGGCCGATCAGCCGGTCGGCGCCGATGGGGACCTCGTCGTAGTGCATGGTGGTCGTCGCCGAACTGCGCAGGCCCATCTTGCGTTCCGGCGCGCCCGCGGAGAGCCCCGGGGAACGGCCGTCGACGTGGAAGCAGGAGATTCCGCCGCGGGGGTCGTCGCCGGTGCGCAGGAACGAGGTGTAGTAGTCCGCCCAGCCACCGTGGGTGATCCAGCTCTTGCTGCCGGCGGCCCGCCACCCTTCGGGGGTCTCGGTGGCCCGTGCGCGCAGGGCCGACGGATCGGATCCCGCGTGGGCCTCGGACAGGCAGTAGGCGCCGAGGGTTTCGCCGCCGAGCATGGCCGGCAGCAGATCACGCCGCTGGGCGGGGGTGCCGTAGGCGACGACGGGGTGGCACGACAGGGTGTGGACGCTGACGCCGACGGCGACGGCCGCCCAGCGGATCGCGATCTCCTCCAGGACCTGGAGGTAGACGCTGTAGGGCTGGCCCCCGCCTCCGATGTCCTCGGCGAACGGCAGGGACAGCAGCCCGGCCTCGCCGAGCAGGGTGAACAGCTCGCGCGGGAAGGTCTCGGCCTCTTCGAACCCGGCGGCGCGCGGCGCCAGTTCCTTGTCCGCGATGTCGGCCACCAGATCGATGAGGTCGTGGGCTTCGTCGCTCGGGAGTTCACGTTCAACGGTCATGATTCCCCTTTCTCCAGGGGGCGTTGTCGCCGGGATGGCTCATATTCGATCTGCTGCCCTCCGTCCGGCGCAAAGAAGTGGCTCAGATCTTGCTCTTCACGCAGGGAAAGACAAGTCGAAGGGCCTTTTCTTGAAGGAATCCTGCGTGGGGCGTACGTTGCGGGCATGGCCGACTCGGTGGAACTCGACAGTGTGGATCGCAGGATCCTCGACCTGCTCGTCCAGGACGGGCGCCGGACCATCCTCAACATCGCGGAACAGGTGAATCTGTCGCCCGCCCCGGTGAAGCGGCGCATCGACCGGCTGGAGCGGTCGGGCGTCATCGCGGGGTACACCGCGATCCTCGACCACAGCCGTCTCGGCGACAGCATCGAGGCCTTCATCGAGCTGCGGTTCGCGGGCGACGCGGATGTGGACTCGATCCCGAGGTCGGTGATCGACCTGCCGGAGGTGGTGGAGGTGTTCACCGTGGCGGGGGACCCCGACGCGCTCGCGCGGGTACGGGTGGACAACGTCCAGCACCTGCGTCGGACGATCGACAGGATGCGCCGCAACGGCAATGTGATCGGCACCAAAGCCCTGATGATCCTGGGTTCACGCCGCAACGGCGCCTGAGGGCTGCTCGTTCGGACCGTGCCGCGCCCGCGTGCCCCGGCGCCGTGCCCCTTCCCCGCAGCCCTGCGGGCTTGGGTGGTGCCCCCGCGTTCTCGTGGGTCGCCGACGGCCCCCACAGCCCTTGGACCCAGCCCGATCCGGAACGAAGGACCCCGGCGCGACGGCACGCGGGAGGGCGGGTCCGTTGTCGGCCTGTACGGGACCGGGCGGCCGGACGGTGGTCGATGGGCCGGGGGTCCCGGCACCCGGGGTCAGGGGCCCGGCGGGGCCATGGGCCGGGCGGCCAGGTGCTGCTGGAGTTCCCGGTGGCGGAACTGGTAGCCGATGCCCGCGACACGCAGCAGTCCCAGCCGGTAGCAGACGTACAGGAACCGGCTCAGCCGCCACGGCAGCAGGCCCCGCGTACAGATGAGGAAGGCCAGATACCGGACCGTCACCGCGCCCGAGCGGCCGATGGCGAGGGCGAACGCCACCGCGGCGAGACCGAAGACACCGCCCAGCACCATCGGCCGGGCCGGGCCGCGCCCGGGAATGTTCCCGAGATCGCCGGCCGTGTACGCGGTGAGACCGAGGATCAGCGCCGCCGCCGTCACGGTCGCCAGCGCGACCCCGAGCGCGCTCAGGGCGTCCGTACGGACGACGGTGCGCGGGTCGCCCGTCGGCTCGCTTCTGCGCCGCAGCAGCGCGGTCGCCGCTCCGGCCACCAGCCCCACCAGGAGCCCCAGCGCCACACCGGACACGAGAACGGCCGTGAAGAGCCGGCCGAACGCCTCGACCTGCTTGTCCGCGTCCCCGCCGGCCAACGCCTCCAGCAGGGCGACGAACGCGAGCAGGAGTCCCACCCAGAACCCGACGAGCACGAAGGCGACCATCCCGCCGAGGCCGCCGAGCCCCGCTCCCGCGGCCGTGGCGACCACCACCCTGGCCAGGGCACGTAGGCGCCGGGACCAGGTGCCCAGGGACCTGAGCTCCAACTGGAGCGGAACCGGCCAGCTCCTGCCGATCGCACCGAGCGCCGCCAGAGCAACGAAGCCGGATATGACGGCCGGTCCTGCGGCGGCCGGCTCGCCGTACACCTTCCCCATCACCCCGAGGGCGGTGGCCAGTCCGCCGAGGATCAGAGCGGCCGTGAGGGCACCGCCCACGGCACGCGACCTGGGGGCCAGCGGCCACAGCTCGTGCAGGACGAGGTCGACCCCGGACAGCTGGCGGCCCGCGCGGTGGCGGGAGCCGGCCGTGTTGCCGTGCAGATAGCCGGCGAGCACCGCCAGATGGCGCCAGGTGGAGCGGGGGTCGAGCCGCGGCAGCCGCTCCGACCCGTACTCCTTGGTGCGGGCCTCCCGTTCGGCCTCCGACTCGCTCTCGTCGGCGCGGCCGCTGTGCACGGCCGCCGCCACATAGTGGTCGAGCAGATAGGTGTAGAGCGCCCCGGACCGGGCGAGCGTGAGGAGATCCTGCGGCCGGCGGCAGAAGTCGCGGACACCGGCGGCGCGTTCCTCGTACACGACGGCGGCGAGTGTGAGGCGCCAGGGGGTGCTCAGCGCCCGCCGGACCTCGGGATCCGCCGCTGACGCGGGGGAGCCCGGCGGCGGGTCGAGGGCGTCGAGCACCGGTTGCCAGCGCGCCCGGTTGCGTGACGAGTAGCAGACCCGGGCCTCCAGATAGCGGCGGGCCCGCGCGCCGTCGACCCGGTCGAGGGACACATGCGCCGTGATCTGGGGCTGTGCCTCCGCGTCGGTCAGCGCCGCGTACGCCCAGCCGCGGCAGGTCATGACGACCGGCGCCCGCCCGCCGCCCGATTCATAGCGCTCGACCTCGCGCATCAGACCGGCGGCGCGGGAGTCCCCGGGCCGCGACAGGGAGGGATCGAGTTCGTCCAGACCGTCGACGACCGGCAGCAGCAGATCGCTCCTCACGAGCGCGTGCGCGTCGCGCCGGGACAGCCGGTAGACGTCGACGAGGTGCTCCTCCAGCCACCGGGACAGCGGGCCGCCCGGCCAGGTCGCGGCGGTCATCCGCACCGGGACCCGCGCACCCGGCTCCCAGCGCTCGGCGAGCTGGAGAACCAGGGCGAGCGCCAGCACCGTCTTGCCCGTGCCCGCGTCCTCCTGGTGGCCGGCCGCGGGCGCCGCGGTGCCCGTGATCACCAGACGTCCGGGCCGCAGCCGCAGAAAGAAGTCCCCCACGCCCTCCAGGGTGCCGCCCGGGTCCACCCCCTCGACGCCGGGCGCGGCGACCACCCGGAAGGGCAGGTCGATACGGCCGTTGAGCGCGGAGCGCCCGCCGCCCAGCAGCTGGCGGTACTCGGCGCCTTCCAGCCGCAGGACCGAGCGGGCCAGGACCTCCGCGATCATGTCGGGGGTCCGCTGCTCCCGTCCGGACCGCAGGGCGACCTTGAGCCCCCAGACCCCGGCCACCGTACCGATCACGCTGACACCGAAGGACAGGACGCCGGCCGTGTCGGCTTCGGCGACCTTCACCTGCGGAAGCATCCACCAGGTCAGGGCCCCGCCCACCACCACGACGACCGCACTGACGACGACACCGATCGCGGTCCCCCCGCGCCCCCTGCGCACCATGGCGACCATGGTGCCGGTCACGGTGGCGGAGGAGACGGTTGTCTTCATACTGTGACCCGGTCGGTGCGGACCGTCACCCGGTCCGGTTCCGCGCGCCGGGGAGGAGTTACCGGTCCTTCCCTCTCCCCCCTGGACGGCTAACGCCGTTAGCCCTATAGTCTTCCCTGTCGGCTAACGACGTTAGCCACATCTTGGACAGGGAGACCGCGATGAGCGTTGACACCATCGGAACACTCCGGATGGCCGACGGCACGGACGGTGCCGGCGCGACCGGAGACACAGGCGGGGGCACGGACGGCGCCGCGCCGGGCAGGGGGCCGCGTCCGCTCGGGCGGGTCGTCGGATGGGGCGCCCTCGCGGTCGCGCTCACCGCCTTCGCGATCTTCGAGTCCGTCAAGTACGGCCTGCCGACCACCACCGCCGCCGTCCTGTTCTTCCTCGGACCCGACCTCATCACCCGCACCACCGGCACCCGCAGCACCGCCGGACGCATCGCCCTCAACGGCTGGATCCCCCTCGCCGTCATGGTCTTCTACGCCTTCGGCCCCCTCATCTGGCCGCCCCTCTTCACCGCCGCACTCGCCTGGGAAACCCGCGTCGTCATCGCACAGATGCTGCGCCGTGGCTGACCGCGCCGAGCAGATCGTGTCCGCGGCGCTGGAGATCCTGGAGCGGGACGGCGCCGAGGCGATGTCCATGCGGGCGATCGCCGACCGGGTCGGGATCCGGGCACCCTCGCTCTACAAGCACTTCCCCGACAAGGCCGCCGTCGAGACCGCGCTGATCGTCGCCGGTATGGCCGAGACCGCCGACCATCTGGAGGCGGCCGAGGCGGCCGAACCGGGGCTGCTGCACCTGGCCCGCGCGTACCGCGCCCACGCGTTGAGCCATCCGCACATGTACCGTCTCACCGCGGCGCAGCCCCTCCCCCGCCACGCCCTTCCCGAGGGCCTGGAGGAACGGGCCGCGGCGCCGCTGTTCCGGGCGGTCCACGGAGACCCCGACATCGCCCGCGCGACCTGGGCGTTCGCGCACGGGATGGTGATGCTGGAACTCGACGGCCGGTTCCCGCCGGACGCGGATCTGGACACCGCGTGGGCGGTCGGCTGCACCGCCTTCGAGTCCGCCGCCAAGGCACGTCATCACGCCCTGGACGACGGCGCGCCGGACCGTCCCGCGAACTGAGGCACGGCGGACGCGCCCGGCTCACCGGACGCGCCGCCGCCTCACCACCTGCGGGTTCCCACGGGCGTTTCCCGGCCGCGGCCCGTACAGAGCACGTCACGGCGCGGGCGGCTCACGCCCAGGAACACCGGACACGCTCCGGAACACCGGACACGCTCCGGAACACCGGACCGCGCGGCCGGGAACACCGGACCGCGCGGCCGGGAACGCCGCACCGGGCCGCCTCACTGCCCGGTGCCGCCCGGGAACCGGCCGCCCCCCGGCTCACCGCCCAGCAGGTGGCAGAGCCCGTCGGCGAACGTCCGCCGCCAGCCCGCCTGTTCGTGTGCGCCGGGGAACTCGTCGTAGCGCACGTCGCACCCCTTGGCGATCAGCACGTCGCGCAGATGCCGGTTGGCGCTCAGCAGGGTGATGCCGCCGGGCAGGGGCTGCGTCTCCAGGGTCCCGGCGGCGACCCAGAACCGGGTGGACCGCGGCGGGCCGGAGGCGAACTGCCGGGCCAGCCACTGGGGTTCGCCGTCGCGCCCCATCGCGTACGGGCCGTCCTGCGCGCCGAAGATCTCCTTCTGGCCCCACCAGAACGAGCCGGAGAGGGACAGGACGAGACCGAAGAGGTCCGGCCTGCTGTGGGCGAGCCAGGCGGAGCCGAGCCCGCCGTAGCTGGCTCCGCTGACGAGGGTACGGGTAGGGTCCTCGCCCGCACCGAACGCCCAGCGCAGCCAGGGGAGGAGTTCGCCGCCGTACTGCGTGACGAGATCGGGGTTGCAGCACATCTCGACCATCCGCGACTCCTCGTCCTTGTTGCGGACGTAGGCGACGACGGTCGGCGGGATGGCCCCGGCCTCGATGAGATTGTCGAAGACGGCCGGGTAGTGGTCCACGTGGTACTCGCCGTCGAGCAGCATCACCAGCGGGTAGCCGCCGCGCCCGGGCTCGTATCCGGCGGGCGTGTACACGGTGACGGTCCGCTCGTCGCCGAACACCTCGGACCGTACGCGGTGATCGGTGAGGGTGCCGGGGGCACGGCTCGGTCCGAACCATGTCACGGTGCCGGCACCCGGGAGCGTCAGTACGGAGTCGTGGACGGCCTTCCCGGCACGCGGATTCATGGAGGAGACCCCCGAGACGATCCGGTCGGGGTTGAACGGGTCGGCGTGCGCCGTGGCGGCCGTCTCGTTCAGGATGTCGAGATACCGGCCGGCCTGCATCAGCTCCATGATCTCGGAGAGCGGCAGCAGCGCGTACCGGTTGTCGGCGGAGAAGCTGTAGACGACCGAGATCCGGTCGTCGGCGACGGGGACGGACAGATGCCAGACGTCGGTGTCCGCGATCCGTTCCATGGAGGCGGATCTGCCCTCGGCGTCCATGGTGAGCTGCGAGGCGACCTCGACATGGCCGGCGGGCCCGATGTGGACGAAGGTGACGAGGTGACCGCCGCCGGGGAGCGGGTCGAGCAGGGGGCCGCCCGCCTCCCGGAGCGCTTCTTCGAGCGCTCGGAGCGCTCCGTCCTCGCCCGCGGCGATCGCGCCGAGGAGCCGGCCGGCCCGGCTGCCGGTCACTGAGGTGTCCACGGTCATGGACTTCCCTTTCTGCTGTCGGTGGTGGGGGCGGTGCTCTGGTGTCGGTGGTGGGGCGGTGCCCTCGTGCCGGTGGCGGGACGTGCCCTGCCATCGGGGTGGGGCGGTGCCGGGGTCACCGGCACCGCCGAATGCGGGCGGGGCCGGTCAGGCCGGGACGGTGGGTGCCCGGTCCTCGGTGGCCACCGTCGGCGGGGTGGCCGCCCGCCTGCCCGGGACGCCCCAGGTGCCGAGGACGGCGAGGGCGGTGATCGCTGCGGCGACGAGGAAGCTGTTGGTGTAGCCCGCCTCCGTCGGCACCGGCACCGGCGATCCCTCCGCCGAGCGGGAGATGACCGCCGCGGAGACCTGGAATCCGAGGGAGAGACCGACGGAGCGCGCGACGGTGTTCAGGCCGGTCGCGGCTCCCGCGGCGTCCGGACCGACCGAGTCCAGAATTCCGTTGTAGAGAGCGGTGAGGCCGGCGCCCACTCCGATGCCGATGAGCACGAAGAGCAGGATCAACTGCCAGGCCGAATCGTGCATCCAGGCGCCGACGAGCGAGCCGGCCGCGGCGATCACGAGCCCGCCGATGAGCACCGCCCGGGTGCCGGCACGGCGGCCGGCGGCACCGGCCAGCGGACCGGCGAGGGCCGCGACGGCGGCGCCGGGGAACAGGTAGAGGCCGACGTCGGAGACGGTTCCGCCGAGTCCGAAGCCGGTCTCCTTCGGCATGACGACCAGTTGGGGGATCGCCATGTAGGCGACGGCGTACCCCATGCCGAGCACGATGGCGACCAGTGTGGTACCGATCATGACCGGGCGCCTGAGCATCGCGACATCGACGAAGGGGTCGCTCACCCGGCTTTCGACCAGCACGAACACCGTTCCGAGGACCAGTGCGGCGGCGAGGAACGACAGCACCATCGGGGACGACCAGCCCTCGGAGGGCAGTTCGGTGAGGGCGAGCATCAGGGAGAAGAGGGTGGCGGCGAGCAGGACCCCGCCCGCCCAGTCGACCTTCCCGGGCGCCGCGCCGGACCGGGGAGCGGCCCCGGGGAGCACCCAGGCGGCGACCAGGGCGACGACGGTGATGACGAGGGCCGGCAGGGCGAACATCCACCGCCAGGACAGATTCTCGGCGATCGGCCCCGCCGTGATCACACCGGTTCCGCCGCCGAGGGTGAACAGCCCGGCGACGAGACCGACGGCCACGGTCCGCTTCTCCGCGGGGAAACGTTCCCGCAGAAGCACGAGACCCAGCGGCAGGAAGGCCACGCCGATGCCCTGGAGCGCCTGCCCGGCGACCAGCAGCGGGAAGGTGCCGGCCAGCGCGGAGGTGGCGGCGCCGGCGACCACGACACCGCTCACGCCCAGCAGGAGGACCCGGCCGCCGTAGCGGTCGGCGAGGGAGCCCACCACCGGGGTGGCCAGCGCACCGGTGATGACCAGGGTGCTGGGGATCAGCGCGGCCTGGGCGGTACTCAGGGACAGATCGGCCCGCAGGAGCGGCAGGACGGGGATGGTCATGCTCTCCAGGGCGCCGATGACGACCGTGAGCAGCCCGATCAGGCCGATGACCACGGGGTTGCTTCGGGGCGGTACGGCCTCGTCTGTCGAGGGTCTCTCGGACATGGGTCCTCCACGGAAAGGGGTGTGGGTGGAGCGGACGGGGTGGAGCGGCTTGCGGGCGGGGCGGGGTGACGCCGGGCCCGTGTTCCCGCCGGCCGCGAGGCTGGGGGACGGTGATGGGGACGGGAGACACTGGGCGGGAGGCGGAGGCCGGGGCCGGGGTCGGCCAGCCGGCGGCTCCCCGGGGCCGTGCGCCGGAGACGGCGAGGGGCGGGCGCTCAGGGGCGGGGGCCCGGCCGCCGGATCGGCCCGGAGCGGGGAGCGCGGGTCGCCGGTTCACCGCCGGCACCGTACGAACACGGCCCGGGCCCTCGCGCCCGGTGACGGACGGCCGGGGCCGCCCGCCCCCGGATCCCGGTGCGCACGTTCCCGGGTTCCGGTCCGGCCGCCGGGGCCGTGCGCGGTCCGGCGGTCCGCTCAGCCGGCGGTGGTCCAGTCGGTGATGAGATCGTCGAGGACGGCCAGGGGAAGGCTGCCGTGTCCGATGACCTCGTGGTGGAAGTCCCTGATGTCGAACCGGCCGCCGAGTTCCCGGCGGGCGCGCTCACGCTGGCGCAGGATCTCGCGGCGGCCGATCAGATACGCGGTCGCCTGACCGGGCCAGGCGAGGTAACGGTCGATCTCGTTGCGGACGTTCGCCTCCGTCGTCGCGGTGTTGTCCCGCATGAACGCGACCGCCTGCTCCCGCGACCACCCCCGATGGTGCATCCCGGTGTCCACCACCAGCCGGCACGCACGCACCGCGTCCAGCGACAGCATCCCCAGCCGGGCCAGGTCCGAGCTGTACAGCCCCATCTCGTCCGCCAGCCGCTCCGTGTACAGCCCCCACCCCTCCACATGCGCCGTCAGCCGGACCGCCTTGCGGCGGAACAGCGGCAGCCCGGTCAGCGTCTGCGCCAGCGCGATCTGCACATGATGACCGGGAACGCTCTCGTGGAACGCGAGCGCCTCGTACTCGAACCGGAACCGCGTCCGCGGGTTCAGGGTGTTGATCCAGTGGGTGCCCGGCCGGCCCCCGGGCCCCGGGGGCTGGTAGTACGCCAGCGGCGCGGTCTCCGCCTCCAGCGGATCGACCTCCCGGACCACACAGCCGGCGATCTCATACGGGCGGAACCAGCCGGGCACCGCGTCCCGGGCCCGCTCCAGAGCGTCCTCGACGAGCGCCACGATCTCGGCCGACTCGTCGAACCGCAGCACCGGATCCTCCCGCAGCGCGACGAGCGTCTCCTCGGCGGTTCCCGTGCCCAGCACCCGGCCGCCCAGCTCCGCGAACTCCTCCCGCAGCGCCGCCACCGCCTCCAGACCGACCGCGTGAATCTCCTCCGCGCCCAGCCCCGGCCGCGTATGACGGGCCAGCGCGTCCGCATACCCCTCCACACCACCGGGCACATGACACACCCCCGCCCGGCTGTCCGGCCGCGCACCGTCGGCGAGTCCCGCCAGGCCCTCACGGAACCGCGCCACCGCCGGCCGGACCGCGTCGCCGACCAGGGCGCGGGCGCGCTCCTCGGTCTCGCGTCCCCGCACGGGCCGCACCAGGGGATCCGCCGCGAGATCACCGGCGAGGTAGTCGTCCAGTTGGGCGATCGCGCTCTCGACTCCGCTGCGGACCGGCCACCGCCCCTCCCCCGCGGCCGACAGATACCGGTCGAGGGTGGCGTCGAAGTAGCCGGGCAGCCCGGCCAGCCGCTCCAGATGGGCCGCCGGGCCCTCCTCGTCCACCGGAGTCATCGCCAGCGCCTGGAACACCTGGGCCTGCGGTGAGGTGACGGTCGCGCCGACGGCGACGTCGTCCAGCGCGTGACGGAGCTCTTCGGCGCCGCCGCGGACGAGCTCCTCCAGGACCCGGTGGCTGATCCGTTCCTCGCCCGTGAGCCCCTCGGCCGGCAGGGCGGCCAGCCGTTCCCCGAGCGCCCGCAGCCGGGAACGGTGCTTTTCGGCCGCCTCCCGCGACGGGTCCGGCACGCGGTGGGCGTGCCCGGTGACTCCCAGCAACGAGGCCGCGAAGGGGTCGTACGCCATCTCCCCGGCGAAGTACTCCTCGGCCAGGTTCTCCAGTTCCGCATGGTGGTGCCGCTGAACCACGGTCGCTCCCGGTGTCCGACATGTGCGATGCCGAGATTATTGGAGAGCGAGCGATGTTCGGTCAAGAGAAATTGTCATTCAATTCAAAATGAACGATGTTCGCTGGTAACCTTCCCTCCATGGCTCACGTGGATCGAAAGGCTCAGTACGAGCTGGAGTTCGCCGACGAACTGGCCGAGCTGTTCACCGGACAGGTGCCGCGCATGGCGGGCCGGATGCTGGGGCTGCTCGTGATCACCGAGGAGCCGCATCTGTCGAGCAAGGACCTGGTCGCCCGGCTGGATGCCAGCTCCGCGACGGTCTCCACCATGGGCAGGCTGCTCATCGGCCTCGGACTGGTGCGGCGGACGGTCTCCCCCGAGACCCGGCGCGATCTGTTCAGCCTGGCGGACAACGCCTGGGTCGGCGTCTACCGGGACGGCGAGCGCTACATCTCCGAGATCGTCGTCGCGATCGACCGGCGTCTCGACGGGGACGACCTCGGCGACCACGCGCGCGCCAAGCTCCGCGAGATGCGCAATCTCTACTCGTTCCTGTGGGCGGAGATCCCCCGCCTGGTCACCCGCTACGAGGAGTGGCGCTCCACCCACGGCCCCGACGCGATCTACCAGCCGGGAGACGCGCCGGGCCCGGAAGCCCCGCGGTAGCCGGGAGCCCTCGGGCCACAGCCCCTCCCGAGGCTCCCGCCGCAGTTTTCAACACCTGTCCGGTGAAAGGCAGTTGCCCCTCTCGTGGCGGAACGCATCCGTCCGGGGAACATTCCGCAGATGACGTGAACAGGCTCTTGACCGGGGCCGGTTGCCGCAGCCCAATGGCCACGTCACTTCGTGCGGAAGGCTCTTCATGCGCTCGCGATCGCTCCGGAAGCTCCAGCTGTCCGTCCTGGCCATGAGTCTGGCCGTGGTCCCGCTGATACCGGTGGACGCCACGGCACCGGCCGAGGCCATCACCCGGCCCGTACCGCCCGCCGCGGGCACCGCGCCGTCCGCCGCCGGGCGGGTCACCCAGCGCACCGCCCCGCCCTCGGCCGTGCCCTCGGCGGTGCCGGTCCCGGCCGCGGCGCGCCCGAAGATCGTCTATCTGACCTTCGACGACGGCCCGAAGGCCGGGTACACCGAGCAGATACTCAAGGTGCTCGCCGCCCACGGGATACAGGCGACGTTCTTCGTGACCGGCGCCCAGGTCAAGGCGCATCCGGACATCACCCGCCGGATACATCTGCAGGGGCACTCCGTGCAGAACCACACCTGGTCGCACCCCCGGCTCACCCGGGTCTCCGCGGCCCGGTTCCGCAGCGAGATCACCGGGACCGACCGGGCGATACGGGCCCGGACCGGCTACACCCCGCGCTGCCTGCGGCCGCCGTACGGCGCGTACGACGGCACCGTGACGGCACGGGCGGCGGCGCTCGGCAAGAAGCTGCGGCTGTGGACGGTCCGACCCGCAGGACTGGGCCCGGCCGGGGACCCGGACCATCGAGAACCGGGTGCTGAACGGCGTCCGGCCCGGAGCGACCGTCCTGCTCCACGACGGCGGCGGCGACCGCAGCCAGACGGTGGCAGCGCTGCCCAGGATCATCACCACGCTCAAGGCACGGGGCTATGTGTTCCACCGCGCGTGGTGCGAGTAGACCGCACCGACCGGGCCGGCACCCCGCGCGCGCCGAGCGGTGCCACAGGTCTCCGTACGGCGGCACGGGAGACCCCACCGCCCCGGCACCGGGCGGGGTGCCGGGCGGCGGGCGGTGTCCGGACCGTACCTCGGAAGGCCCCGGGCCCGAAGGCTCCCGCGGCCCGCCGCCTCAGCCGTTGGGGAGGATGACCGCGCGGCCGGAGACCTTGCCCGCGTGCAGCCGCTCGTAGGCGAGCGGGGCGTCGTCGAGGCTGTAGGTCTCCGTGTGCACGGACAGCACCCCGGAGCGGGCGAGGGCGGTCACATCGGCCAGCTCGGTGCGGCTGCCCCAGTAGGGCGCGGTGACCGACATCCCGTACGGGACCTGGGCGAAGCCGACGCGGACGGCGCCGCCGCCGAGGCCGACGAGCTGGACGTCGGCGTCCAAGGCGGCCATGGCGACCGCCGAGGCGCCGGTGGCGTCGACACCGACGAAGTCGAAGACGGCCTGCGCGCCGAGGCCGCCGGTCAGCTCCCGCACGCTCGCCGCCGCGTCGGCGTCCGACAGGATCGCCTCGTGCGCACCGACGCCCCGGGCCAGTTCCAGCTTGTCCTCGGAGACGTCGAGGGCCACCACACGGGCGGGGGTGAGGGCCCGGAGCAACTGGATGGCGAGATGGCCGAGTCCGCCCGTACCGATGACGACGGCGGTGGAGCCGGGTACGAGCTTCGGCAGGGCGCGCCGCACCGCGTGGTACGGGGTCAGTCCGGCGTCGGTCAGCGGTACGGCGGACACCGGGTCCAGATCCCCGATCGGCACCAGATGGCGCACGTCGTCGACCAGCATGTACTCCGCCATGGCGCCCGGCGAGCCGAGGCCGGGCGGGCGGATGCCGAGCCGGGCCGCGTGCGGGCAGTAGTTCTCCCTGCCCGACGCACAGACCGGACAGGCACCGCAGCCCCACGGGCCGTACACCACGACCGCGTCGCCGACCGCCACACCGGAGACTCCGTCGCCCAGCGCGGCGACGGTGCCCGCGCCCTCGTGGCCGAGGGTGAGCGGCAGCGGGAACGGCAGCCGCTCGGCGGGTATGGACATCAGCGCGATGTCGGAGTGGCACACCCCGGCCGCCGTGACCCTGAGGAGGATCTGCCCGGGCCCCGGCTCGGGGGCGGGGATGTCGACGACCTCCGGGGCCGAGCCGACGGTGCGGTACTGCAGTGCCTTCATGATGGTTCTCCCTGTATCCCCCGGTCGGCGAGGTGCACAAAACCGTCGACGGCTCCCTGTCCCGCCGCGACGGTTCCTCCTGATCGAGACTACGTCCGCCCCTGGAGGGCGGCCATCGCGGGTCCCCCGCCGCCCCCGGGCGGGGTGAGCTCACGCTCGACCGCGTGTCCGTAGCGGTACAGCGCGGCTTCGTCGAACGGCCTCCCGATGAGCTGTACGCCCACCGGAAGCTCCCCGGGCCGGCCGGGGAACGGCACGGTCAGGCACGGCAGTCCGGTGAGGTTGTGCTGTCCGGTGAACCGGATCAGGGCCCGGCCGACCGGTACGTCGGCGCCGCCGAGCGCGACGGTCCTCGCGTCCTGCGGGGGCGCGGGGACCGGAACCGTGGGGCAGAGCAGCACGTCCGCATCGGCGAGCAGCCGGACGTATGCGGCGCGGACGCGGTCGCGCTCCCGGAGCGCGACCGCGTACCGGTCGCGGGGCATCGATGCGTAGGCCCGCAGTCCGTCGCGTACGGCGGGCGGGTAGACCGCGGGCATCCGCGCCAGTTGCTGTGCGTGGGTGTCCGAGACCTCGGCGGCGACGATCGCGAAGAAGTGGTCCAGCGCGCCGTCCACCGGTGACGGGTCGGGGTACGACAAGGACGCGCCCGCGGCCGTGAGCGCGGCCGACACCGCGGCGACGGCCTCGCCCACCGCCGGGTCCGTCTCGTCGTAGGCACCGCCCGACAGCACCGCCACCCCGCCGCCGCGCACTCCGCGGCCGAGCAGGCGGGTGTAGTCCTCGGGCGGACGCCGGGCGGAGACCGGATCGCCGCTGTCGTGGCCGGCGATCACGTTCAGTACGAGGGCGTTGTCCTCCACGGTGCGGGACATCGGGCCCACATGGTCGAGCGTCGGCGCCAGCGGGTAGAGGCCGCCGCTGCCGACCAGGCCGTACGTCGGCTTCATCCCGACGACTCCGCACAGGGCGGCCGGGATGCGGATCGAGCCCCCGGTGTCGGTACCGATGCCGGCCACGCAGAACCCGGCGGCCAGCGCGGCCGCGGTCCCGCCGCTGGAGCCGCCGGTGATCCGGGAGGGGTCCGCCGGGTTGCGCACAGGCCCGCCGAAGGACATCGTGCCGGTCGCGTGCGCGGCGAAGGCGTCGGTGTTGGCCTTCCCCACGATCACCGCGCCCGCCTCCTTCAGCCGGCGCACCACCTCGGCGTCCGCCTCGGGGCGGTGGCCGGTGAAGGCCACGGTGCCCATGGTCGTCCGCATACCGGCGGTGTCGATGACGTCCTTGACGACGACGGGTACACCGTGCAGGGGGCCGCGCAGCCGTCCGCCGCGGATCTCCTCGGTGGCCGTGTGCGCTTCCGCCTCCGCACGGTCGTTCACCGTCACCAGGGAGTTGAGGGCTGGGTCCCCGGCTTCGATACGCGCCAGGGCCTCCCGTACGACATCGAGCGGGGAGGCCGCGCCGGTGCGAATGGCCTGAGCACATCCGGCGAGTGAGCCCAGCGGATCACCGGTGGCCCCCTCACGGAACCCCTGAGCCGGCTTCTCCGACATGCCCGACACCCCCTTCGTATCCCCGAGTGACTATTCACTTACGCCTCCCGGTCTGTCAATGCTCCCGCGATCACCACCCGAAGACGCCTCCGCTCCCCGGCCGTCGCACCGGGGGCGGATCACCCGCATGCCTGGTCCGCCGATCGGGAGGTGCCGTACGGTGGTTCGGCACCAGGCCGACGCCCGACAGCGACGTGCGACACGCCAGGGGGTTTGCTCCATGACAGCAGGAATGCCGGAACCGGCCCCGGGACGGGCGGAGTTCGACACGGGAGCGCCGCATTCGGCCCGGGTGTGGAACTACTGGCTGGGCGGCAGGGACAACTACCCCGCCGACCGGGAGGTCGGCGAGACCTTCCGGTCGTCGTTCCCCGGGATCGTCGATCTCGCCCGTGACTCCCGGGCCTTCCTGTCCCGTGCCGTGAGCCATCTGGCCGGGGAGGTGGGGATCCGTCAGTTCCTGGACGTCGGCGCCGGACTGCCCACGGCGGACAACACCCATCAGATCGCCCAGCGGGTCGCCCCCGGCTCCCGCATCGTCTACGTGGACAACGACCCGCTGGTGCTCGCGCACGCCCGTACCCTGCTGGTCGGTACCCCGGAAGGAGCCACCCACTACATCGACGCCGACCTGAACGACCCCGCGGCCGTTGTCCGCGAGGCGTGGAACACCCTCGATCCGGCCGAGCCGGTCGCCCTCACCCTGATGCAGGTGGTCGGTCATATCGCGCCCTACGACAGGGCGCGGTCGATCGTGAACCGCCTGATGGCCGCCCTGCCTTCGGGCAGCCATCTCGTACTGAACGACAGCGTCGACACCCACGAGGGCAACGCGGAGGCCACCCGGCTGTACAACGAGAGCGGGGCGGCGCCCTACCATCTGCGCAGTCACGAGCAGATCAGCGGGTTCTTCGAGGGCCTGGAACTGCTGGAGCCGGGTGTGGTGCCGCTGGCCCGGTGGCGGCCCGCGCCCGGGACGGCCACCGACGGCGAGGTCATCGCGCGGGGAGGCGTCGGGCGCAAGCCCTGAGGCGCCCGGGGGCGGGCGGGGTCACACGTCCCGGCAGAGCACTCCGGCGGCCGTCGGGCAGGGCGGCAGTCGACGGCTTCGGCGAGGTCCCGGGCGCGTCCGGCGCGGCCTGGTGCCCGCCTTCGTCGCTCTTGACCTCGCCGAATCGGATGCGATCATCCGGATGGAACCCACTGTGCCGGTGGCCGGCCGCGACTACCCACCGCGGGTGAAGGCCAGCCGGGCGGCCCGGCGCCAGCGGTTGGCGGGCATCCTCGGGTGCAGGGCCGCGATCGCCGCGCAGTACTTCGTGAACACCGCGGGCCTTACCCCGTGGGCGTGCAGGAAGAGATCCGCCTCGGTGAGGTGGCCCGTGGTCTTCGTCTCGACCAGGACCAGCCCCGGATCGCAGCGGACAGCGGCACCGGCCCGTACGTCATGGCAGCGCAGGCCCATGTCGCACGTGATCCGCTCTCCGTCGGAGACCAGGGTGGCCCGCTGGTAGTCGGTGATGATCGACGGTTTCAGCGAGGCGGGCGGCTCAAGGCCGTACGCCTCACGCAGATGATCCGCGAGGAAGCCCTGGTAGGGGGCGTCGAGCGGAGTGTCCCCGCCGGTCAGCTGACGGCGGTGCTTGACCGTCTCACCGCGACCGCTCTTCAGTTTGATCTCGAACTGCCGCAGCCCGGAGTCCTGGTAGACCCGCTCACGGATCTTGAACCTCAGGCGGCGGCCCTGGCGGTGTTCATGGAAGCAGCGCAGCTCCGGTGTGTCGTAGTAGACGGAGTGGTAACGGAACCAGCGGCGTCCGTCGATGGCCAGCACCCGGAACGGCCCCTGGGGGCGCCGGGGGTTGGTCATATGCGCGACGAGTGCCGTGAAGACGGGAGCGGGAACGAGATACGCCTGGTCGAAGCGGGCCATGAGCTCGGCTCGTTCCTGTACTTCGGCGAGGGAGATGGACCTCGCCGCGAGCACGGACTCGGCCGTGGTGTCCAGTTCGGGCAGGCAGAGCTGTTCGGCGTTCCAGGCCGCGAGCGGCGGTTTGATCCGACCCTGTTCCGAGGCGACCTGGGCGGCGCGAGCCGCCCCGGGCGCGACGAGGGTGGTCACACGGCCTCCAGCGAAGGCTCGGTGGTGCGGTCGGCCCCGCCCGCCTTGGCGGCCTTCTTGGGCTCGATGTCCTTGCCGGGCTCCTTCGCCACCCGGTACCGGACATCGACCACCGTCAGATCGCGGACGAAGTCGACCTCCATGACAGTCCAGTTGAGGGGCTCTCCCAGGCGCAGGTCCAGGTCGGCGCGGAGATCGTCGGGGTTGCCGTAGACGGCGTCGAGCGTGACGATCGCGCGCCGCGACCGGGCGAACAGCTTGGGGTGATCGGACGCGTAGACCACCGCGAGCAGCAGGCCGGTCAGTGCGCCTGCCTGGCTGAGCTCCAGCTGCGGCAGCCCACAGATGAGACCGATGACCAAAGTGGTGAAGTAATAGGCGACCTCCTCATGCTGGATGGAATCCGAACGGAGCCTGATAATCGACAACACGCCGAAAAGGCCGAAACCGAGCGCCGTACCGCCGCCATTGCCGACTTCCGCAAGCGCCGCCACTACCGTGAAGAGCGCGGCATTGAGGGCGAGATAAGCCGGAAGCAGATCCCTGCGGCGATGCCGTGGGTAGTACACGGCGAACGTCAAGAGAGCCACGGCGGTCAGGTCGAGAGCGAGGTGAAGGGCGAGTTGTCTCAGAGACTCCATGGATGCACCTCCTACACAGAATCATGAAGCTGGATTCAGATTTCTGGAAATCCTAAACGAACAGAGAGCAAAGAAATGGGCAAGGAAATTTCCGTTTACGCAAAAGAGGTAATGAGACGGCTTTCATGTCCACATGAGACGTCCTTCATGTTCACAGCCGACTGGCTGGCGGGTTTTCAACGAGTGGCCGGAAAGGAATCCGAGCCCGTTCCCGGAAGGGGATCCGCGGCACCGACACGTGGACCGGGCACGACCGGAGGGAGTCGCCCGCGGTGGCCGGGATGCTCACGGCGCTCCCGGCTCTTGCCCCGGTCGGCGCCATCCGGACGACTCGCCGTCCCGGCGCCCGCGCCGCCCGCCGCCGGCCGCGCGAGCGACCATGGTGAACAGGACACGCTGAACGGCCGGGCACAGCCCCGCCCGTACAGCACCGGCACCGGCACGGCAGAGGAGCGACGCATGGACACCACCCCGGCGACGATCGCGGGAATCACCGTCCCCGACGGCGAACTGGCCCGCGAGGCCACCGAACTCGTGCGGGAGGCGGCCTCCCCCACCGTCTTCCACCACTCCCGGCGCGTCTTCTTCTGGGGCTCCCTGCGCGGGCTCTCCCGCGGTCTGCACGCGGACCCCGAACTCCTCTACGTCGGCGCCCTCTTCCACGACCTCGGGCTCACCGGCCGCTTCGGCGAGAGCGAGCAGCGATTCGAGATCGACGGCGCGGACGAGGCCCGCCGCCTCCTGCGGCGGCACGGCGTCCCCGAGGCGTCGGCGGACCTGGTCTGGCAGGGGATCGCCCTGCACACCACCCCGGAGATCCCCTGGCACATGGCCCCCGAAGTCGCCCTCGTCACCGCCGGGGTGGAGGTCGACGTCCTCGGTATCGGCCTCGACGAGATCGAGCCGGCGGCGCTCACCGAAGTCGTCGCCGTGCATCCGAGGCCCGACTTCAAGCGGCGGATCCTCCAGGAGTTCACCCGGGGCATCGCCCACCGCCCGGCGACGGCGTTCGGCAATGTCAAGGCCGATGTGCTGGAACGGTATGCGCCCGGGTACCAGCGGGAGAACTTCGTCGACGTCATCCTGGACTCCGACTGGCCCGAATGACCGTGCCCGGCCGGTCTGCCGCCCGGCGGCGCCCATGACACGCAACCGACGGGCCGGGCGGGCGGCGGGCAGCACCGGGACCGGCCGGCGGGCTGCCCCCGCCGGCCGTCCGGGGGCGACCGGAGGGCCGCACACCCGTGCGCCGGGCGGGCGTTCGACCCCTCGTGGCGCGCCGATCGGGACTACGATGAGAAGGTCCCCTCGCAGCCCGGGAAGGGGGCCCGCCATGGCGCCCCGGAACATCGCGGAGGCGGCGCTGACCGGCCTCCGGCAGGAACTGACCGGTGAGGTCTTCGCCCCCGCGGACGCGGGGTACGACGAGGCCCGCACCATCTACAACGGCGTGATCGATCGGCGTCCGGCGCTCGTCGTCCAGTGCGAGACGGGAGCCGATGTCGCGCACGCCGTCCGCTTCGGCCGTGACCACGATCTGGAGATCGCGGTACGCGGCGGCGGACACAGCGTCGCGGGCATGGCCGTCGTCGACGACGGCATGGTCGTCGATCTGCGCCGTATGCACAGGGTGGTCGTCAACCCCGAGGAGCGTACGGCCCGTGTCGGCGGCGGTGCGACCATGAGCCATCTGGACCGGGCGACTTCGCCGTACGGTCTCGCGACCACGGGTGGCCGGGCCTCCACCACGGGTGTCGGCGGCTTCACGCTCGGCGGCGGATCGGGCTGGCTGGAGCGCAAGTTCGGACTCGCCTGCGACAATCTGGTCTCCGCCGAGCTGGTGACCGCCGACGGCACCACCGTGCACACGGACGGGGACGACGACCCCGACCTGTTCTGGGCGCTGCACGGCGGCGGCGGCAACTTCGGGGTCGCCACCGCCATCACCCTGCGGCTGCACCCGCTGCCCGTGTTCTCGATGGTGCTGCTGCTGTTCCTGCCCGAGAAGTCGGCGGATGCCGTCCACGCCTACCGCGACCTCATGGACGCGGCGCCCGACGAGGCGGGCGGCGCGCTGATCTATCTCACCGCGCCGCCCGAGCCGTTCGTGCCCGAGCATCTGGTCGGCAGGCTGGTCTGCGCGACGCTGGTCACGTACACCGGTACGGAGGCCGGGGCCCGCGAGACCGCCGCGCCGCTGATCGCGCTCCCGCACGAGGCGGAGGTCATCACCGAAGTGCCGTACGCGGAGCTGCAGTGCATGCTCGACGACCCCTCCGGCCTGCGAAACTACTGGTCGGCCGAGTATCTGACGGGCTTCCCGGACGACGCGGTGGAGGTCTTCCGCTCGATGGCCGACACCATGCCGGTACCGACGGCCTCACAGCACATCATGTTCCCGATGGGCGGCGCGGTGGCGGGCGGCGCCGACGACTACCCGCTGCCCTGGCGCACATCGCCGTGGGCGGCGCATCCCTTCGGGGTCTGGGAGAACCCCGCGGACGACGGGCGCGCCAGGGGGTGGGTGCGCGGCGTACGGGCCGCGATGCGGCCGTGGGCGATCGACTCCGTCTATCTGAACTTCATCGGGTTCGAAGGCGAGGAACGGGTCGTCGCCTCCTTCGGCGAGAGGAACTACCACAGGCTGGCCGCCGTGAAGGCGCGGTACGACCCCGACAACGTGTTCCGGCTCAATCACAACATCAGGCCGGGGCTGCCGGTCGCCGCGTGAGCGCCCGCGCGCGGGCGGACGGACCCGTCGCCCGGACCGAGGCCGCCGGCGATGGGGCCGAACGCTGCCCGTGAGCAGTGGGCCGTGGGTCACTCCTTCCCGGCGTTCGCCTCCCTGAGGCGGTCGACGGCTGCTGCGGCCATGTTCCGGGCGACACTCCGGAGTTGGCCGGCGGCCTTCACTCCCCCGGCGCCCGCCACGTAGTACTGGACCGTGATCATCACATTCCCCGCGCGGGCCTGTACCTCGGCGCCGGCCGAGCTGATCGTCTCCACGGCCTCGTCCCCGATGCCCTCCGGCGTACGGAAGTCGGTGCCGCGGTCCTCCAGGACGGCGACCGCGGAGTCCATCTGCGCCCGCGCCGCGTCCGTACCGGACCTGCCGGTGGTGGCCTTGTGCCGGTAGTACGAGACGTCGACCGTCACACTCCCCGTTTCCCCGGCGGCCCAGCGCGCGTCCGAAACGGACGTGTAACCGCCGGAGGTGCGCACATGTCCGCCCTCCCTCTCCAGTGCGAGGATCCTGGAGAGCCGCCCGATCTCCGGGTCGTCGGATTCGAGCGCCGTACGGGCCGCCGGGACCATGCCGTACGCGTCGTCCCTGCCCTGCCAGCGAGGCATGAGCTCGCCCCACGCGGCCACGCCCGCCACGGCGAGCACCAGGATCACGCCCACCACGACGGCTGTGCGCGGCCACCGGCGTCGTCGTGGGCGGACGGGAAGTGGCGGGGGAACGCCGGGGATCTCGGGTCGGTCGTCTCGGTAACTGGCCATGGTACGGGCCCCTTTGTCACGTATCCGTCAGGACCGGGGCAGCATGCCAGTGACCACTGACATCGGCCAAGGCCCGGTGCCGGACGGTGGACGGAACACGGCCGGCGGGCTCCGTACCGGATCCCGCCCCATGCCCGCCCTCCGGGGACGGCGGGAGCGGCGCCCCGGCGCCCGGGGCGGACCGCCGGCCGGTCCGGGGCTCACGCGGGCCGGCGGGTACCGTCCTCCCGCATGACGGACAGCAGCTCACGAGCCGTCAGGGCGGCCTGGAGGCGCAGGGTGACCTCCGGGTCGAGGGGGTTGGCGTCCAGGAGTTCGCGGATCTGGCCCACCCGGTAGCCGACGGAGTTCCGGTGCAGATGGAGGAGTTCCGCGACGGCGGCGCGGCTGCCCTTGGTCGCCAGCCACGCGCTGAGCGTGTTCACCCACTCCTCCCGCTCCAGTATCGGGCCGAGATGCTGCTCGACGAAGGCCTGGAGACGCTCCGGGGAAACACCGAAGAGCAGTTGCGCGAGGCCCAGTGACGCGAACTTCAGCTCCACCTCACCGGGGCGTCTGCGGAGCAGACCGAGCACGGTCTCCGCGTCGCGGAAGGAGCGCGCCGTCTCCCGTACGTCGGAGACGACGGGCCCCGCGGCCGCCAGCACCGGGCCCTCGCCGACCATGCCCTGGAGCCGGACGCGTATCCGGGTGATCTCACGGTCGATGTCCCCCTCCAGGACGGCGAGACCGAACTGGCCGTCCTGCCGGACCGGCATCTCCAGCCAGGACAGGGCGGTGGACCAGGTGCGCTGGTTGGGGCCCGTGTAGGCGAAGACGACCGCCGCGTGCGGACGGTCCAGATGCAGGCCGAACCGGGCGGCCGTGCGCAGGACCTCCAGGTGGTTGCGCAGGGCGCCGTACCGCAGCTCGTCGATCAGCCGTCCGGCGGTCTCGGTGGTGGCCGCCGCGACGGCGTCGCGGCGGATCGCCTCGATGGCGACGGCGGTCGACGCCGCCCGCAGGATGACCTCGTCCTCGGGGGCGGCGGGCCGTGCGGACCTGCCGAGCAGGAGCAGACCGACCCGGCGCTCACCCGCGCGCACCGCCTGGGCGGTGGCGTGCCAGCCGGGCTCGCAGGTCACCGTGGCCGGGCCGTCCGCCGCGAAGACCTGCGCGACGCTCACGGGGGTCATGGACGCCGTGCCGTCGTCGGTGGCGGCGAGCACTCCGCCGTGCACCCCGACCAGGCGGACCGGCCGCCCGGTGTGGTGGGCGACGGCACGGAGAACGGCCGACCAGCCGTCGCCCGACAGGGCGAGAGTGTTGAGCCTGCGCTCAAGTGCTTCGGCCCCCGTGGTGGCGAGGCTCTGACGGACTTCTCTCCCGACGGTCTGGCTCATGGTGCTCCGCACTACTCGGTCGGCGGATCGTCCAGCCGGTCACCGCGGTTGCCGTTTCCCCAGGTGATGCCCGTGATCGCCGATATCCCCGATATACCGAAATCCCCGACTCGGAGGTGTTGGTACCGGGAACGTATCCCGTGGCGATCGACTTTCGCTACGCCCTTCACCTCCTGAATGACGAGAGGGCGGGCCGTGGCCGTGGCAGAACGGACGGCCGCCTTCCCGAATTCGGACGGGCACGGGTATCGCGGATGGCGCGGTGCGCGTGGCACGATGCCGAAATGTCTTCTTATGGCGAGATATTTAGTGACCATGTGGTGAAGGGCGCCCCGGAGGCCAAAGCCGCTGCTCAGGCCGCAGTCGACCGGGCCGCGCCCGAACTGGTCGCGCTCAGCCACCGTCTGCACGCCCACCCCGAGCTCGGCTTCGAGGAGGAGCGCGCCCGTGACTGGATCGGCGAACTGCTCACCGCGAACGGCTTCGCCGTGACCCCGGGCGTCTGCGGACTCCCCACGGCGTTCGTCGCCGAGCGCGGCAGCGGGCCGCTGGTCGTCGGCATCTGCGCGGAGTACGACGCCCTGCCCGGGATCGGCCACGCCTGCGGGCACAATGTGATCGCCTCGGCCGCCGTCGCCGCGGGCCTGGCGCTGGGAGCGGTCGCCGACGAACTGGGCATCACGGTGAAGGTCCTGGGCACCCCCGCCGAGGAGAACGGCGGCGGAAAGGTCCTGATGCTGGAGCGCGGCGCCTTCACCGGCGTCCACGCGGCGATGATGGTGCACCCCGCGCCGCGCGAGCGCCTCGATCCGGTGTGCCTGGCCCGTGCGCAGCTCCGTGTCCGGTACGAGGGCCGGGCCGCGCATGCGTCCGCCTGCCCCGAGGACGGCCTCAACGCCGCCGACGCGCTGACCGTCGCCCAGGTGGCGCTCGGCCTGCTGCGCCAGCACATGACCCCTGACCAGCGGATCCACGGGATCACCACGGTCGGCGGCCAGGTGCCCAATGTGATCCCCGAGCTGACGGAGGCGGCCTACTACGTACGGTCCTCGACGCTGGCGGACCTCACCGAGCTGGAGGCCCGCGTCCGCGAGTGCTTCGAGGCGGGCGCGGTGGCGACACGGACCCGGCTGACGATCGGCTCCGACTCCCCGGCGTACTCGCACTTCCGTCATGACCCCGGCCTCCTCGCCGCGTATGAGCGCAACGCGCTCGCCGTCGGGCGGCGGTTCCCGCCCAAGGAGCCCGCGGACGACCGCCAGGCGGGCTCCACGGACATGGCGAACGTCTCCCTGGCCCTTCCCTCGATCCAGCCCCTCGTCTCCATAGGCTCCGGCACGGTGGGTCTCCATCAGGCGGACTTCGCGGCCTACGCCGCCCGGCCGGAGGCCGACCGGGCGCTGCTGGAGGGCGGGCTCGCGATGGCGTGGACGGGGGTGGACGCGGCGCTGGACGCGGTGGAGCGGGGGCGGCTGCTTTCCACTCCGTGAGGCCCGGCACGCCATGCCGGGGCCGTGTCTTTCTCCGCCCTCCTGCGAGCGTGTCCCTCCCGCCGGGCGGGGTCTCCCGCCGGGGCCGGGCCTCTTGTCGGGGCTCCACCCCGAACCCCGCTCCTCAAACGCCGGAGGGGCTGGGTAGTCCAGCCCGTCCGGAGAGACCGGGTTCTCCAACCCGTCCGGGGAGGCTGGGTAGTCCAACCCGTCCAGGGAGGCTGAGCTCCAACCCGCCCGGAGAGGCCAGGTTCTCCAGCCCGCCCGGCGACTTGGGGTTTTCCAACCCGCCCGGGGACTTGGGTCTTCCAGGCCGTTCGGCGGTGGAGGGCGGACCCGGGGCACGGGCAGGGGTGCGCAGGTTACGGGGTCGTGCCGGGTGCGGCCGTGTCCGTGTCCGCGGTCACCACCTTCGCCGCCTCCAGGTAACCCCGTACATTGCGCCGTGTCTCGGACACACTGTCGCCGCCGAACTTCTCCAGCACCGCGTCCGCGAGGACCAGCGCGACCATCGCCTCGGCGACGACACCCGTCGCGGGGACGGCGCAGACGTCGCTGCGCTGGGCGATGGCCTTCGCGGGGTCGCCCGAGCGGACGTCCACCGTGGACAGCGGACGGGACAGCGTGGAGATGGGCTTCATCGCCGCCCGGACCCGCAGCGCCTCCCCGGTGGACATACCGCCCTCGATCCCGCCGGTGCGTTCGGTGATACGGCGGACGGCGAGCCGCCCGGGGGCCGCGCCGGTGACGCCCTCGATCTCGTCGTGGGCGAGGGAGCCCCGGCGGGATGCCGTGGTGAAGCCGTCGCCGACCTCGACGCCCTTGATGGCCTGAATGCCCATCAGCGCCCCGGCCAGCCGGGAGTCCAGTCGCCGGTCCCAGTGGACATGGCTGCCGAGGCCCGGCGGCAGGCCGTGGACGACGACCTCGACCACACCGCCGAGGGTGTCGGCGTCCTTGTGCGCGGCGTCGATCTCCGCGTCCATCGCGGCGGAGGTCGCCGGATCCAGGCACCGTACGGGATCCGCGTCCACCGCGTCGCGGGAGCCGCGCACCGGCACCAGGCCGTCGGGGAGGGCGACCGCCCCGATCCGTACGACATGGCTGATCACCTCCGCGCCGAGGACCTGGTCCAGAAAGGCCCGTGCCACCTCGCCGAGCGCCACCCGTGCCGCGGTCTCCCGGGCGCTGGCCCGCTCCAGGACGGGCCGGATGTCCTCGAAGTCGTACTTCTGCATGCCCGCGAGGTCCGCGTGGCCGGGTCTCGGCCGGGTCAGGGACGCGGCACGGCCGCGGTCGGGGAAGCGGCCGGGCTCGTCGAATCTGCGCCCCTCACCGTCCGCCGGGTCGGGGGCCATCACCTCGGACCACTTGGACCACTCGGTGTTGGCGATACGGACGGCGACGGGCCCGCCCATGGTGCGCCCGTGCCGGATGCCTCCGTTGATCTCCACCTGGTCGCGTTCGAGCTTCATCCGGGCCCCGCGCCCCTTGCCGAGCCGCCGCCGGGCGAGCGCCTCGGCGAGGTCGTCGGTCGAGATCCGGACACCGGCGGGCATGCCCTCCAGCACCGCGGTCAGGGCGGGTCCGTGGGACTCCCCCGCTGTCAGCCAACGCAGCATGTTCCTGCCTTTCGTCTTCGTTCATCCGTGGTTGTACGAGCGGGCCGTGGCCTGCGGTTCAGGTCAGCAGCAGCGCCACCCCCGCCACCGTGCCCACCGCGACGACCACCGTCCGCAGCACCGCCGGGGGCACCCTGCGGCCCAGCGCGGCGCCGAGCAGCCCGCCGGGTACGGAGCCCAGGGCCACCAGGAGCACCGGCAGCCAGGCGACATCGGCGGTGAGGGTGAACAGCACCGCCGCGACCAGGTTGACCAGTGCCTGGAGCAGGTTCTTCAGCCCGTTGAGCAGACGCAGATCGTCGTCGAGGGCGATCGCGAGCAGCGCGAGGAGCAGGACGCCCTGGGCAGCGCCGAAGTAGCCCCCGTACACACTCACCGCGAAGACGGCGGCCGGCAGCGCGCGGCCGGTGGTGCGCGGCGGCCGGGTCCCGGTGCGGACAGCGGACCCCGGCCCGTCGCGGGACGGGAGCGCACGCTCGCGCCGCTCGGCCACCAGCCGGGTCAGCCACGGCTGAAGGGCCATCAGCAGCGCGGCGAGCAGCACCAGTACGGGCACCACGGCGCGGAAGGACCGGGCCGGGAGGTTCAGCAGCAGCAGCCCGCCCGCGAGACCGCCGAGGACGGCCGCGACGGAGAGCGGGAGCAGGCGCGCCTTCTGTGCGGCGAGTTCGCGCCGGCAGCCGTACGCGCCGCTCAGCGAGCCGGGCGTGAGTCCGATGGTGTTGGAGACGTTGGCGACGACGGGCGGGTATCCGAGGGCGACCAGGACGGGGAAGGTGAGCAGCGAGCCGGAGCCGACGACGGTGTTGAGCGTGCCGGCCGCCAGTCCGGCGGCCAGCACGAGGGCGATATCGAACGCGGTCACGGGACGGTCGACACCTTCACGGACGACCCGGTCGCCGAGAAGGCCGGTGACGCGGGGGCCGACGGCGGCATCCCGGGCACCAGGACGATCTTGCCCATGGTCTGTCCGCTCTCCAGCCTGCGGTGTGCCGCGGTGGCCTCGGAGAGCGGCAGGAGGGTGTCCACGACAGGTTCGAGGTCGCCCTCGATCCCTCCTCCGTCGCCGAAGCAGAAGTCGATCATGGCGCCGAAGTCGGCGAACCCGCAGGACCCGGCTCCCAGGAGGGTGATGCCCCGGTGGAAGGCGTGCGGCAGATCGAACGCGGCGGTGGCGCCGGTGGTGTCACCGCAGAAGACGAGCCTTCCGCGCAGCCGCAGCGAGTGCAGCGACGGCTGGAAGAGGGCGGGCCCGATGTGGTCGAGTACGAGGTCGGCTCCCGCTCCCCCGGTGGCCTCCCGGGCGCGTGCGGCGATGTCCTCCGTACGGTTGTTGATGACCACGTCCGCGCCCATCCTCGCCATGTGCTCCAGCTTCTGCGGCGAGCCCGAGGTGACGAGGACACGGGCGCCGATGCGGCGGGCGATGTGGACGGCGGCCATGCTCACCCCGCTGCCGCCGCCGTGGACCAGCACGGTCTCCCCGGCGCGCAGTTCACCGCGTACGACGAGGGCCTGCCAGGCCATGCCGTACGCGGTGGGCAGGGAGGCGGCGGCGACATGGCCGGTGCCGGGCGGGAGGAGGTGGGTGTGGGTGGCGGGGACGGTGACCAGTTCGGCGTATCCGCCGGGGCGGTTGCCGCCGATGACGGCGACGCGTTCGCAGTAGGCGTCGTGGCCGGCGGCGCAGCTGGGGCAGTCGCCGCACGCCACGGTGGGGTTGACCACGACCCGGTCGCCGACGCTCCGGCCCCGTGTGCCGGGGCCGAGGGCGACGATGTCACCGGCGATGTCCGTGCCCGGCACATGCGGCAGCCGGAAGCCGGGCAGGACCGCGGGGCCGCGCCGCTGGAGCAGATCGAGCCGGTTGACCCCGGCGGCGCGTACGGCGATCAGTACCTCGCCGGGGCCGGGCCGGGGATCGGGCAGTTCGCCCTGCTCCAGGGTTTCCGGTCCGCCGTGACGGGTGTGCAGGACGGCTTTCATGTGACCCCCCGGACGAATGGGACGCCGAGCGCGCCGGGGGCCCGGTGGCTCTTGGCGAAGAACATCATCGCGAGCAGGGCGAGCAGATAGGGCGCCGCGATGAGCAGTTGGGCGTTGAGCTGGAGGCCGAGGGCCGGCAGGGCGAGCCGCATGGCGTCGGCGGCGCCGAAGACGAAGCAGCCGATCAGGGTGCCGCGCAGGGTCCAGCCGCCGAAGATAACGGCGGCAATGACGACGAAGCCGCGGCCCGCGGTCATGTTCTGGTTGAACATGCCGACCTCGCCGACCGCGAGGTAGGCGCCGCCGAGTCCGGAGAGCACCCCGCAGATCAGCAGCGCCTGCCGGCGGCGCCTGCGGACGTCGATACCGGTGACGTCGGCCGACTGCGGGTTCTCCCCCGCGGCCCGCAGATCCAGGCCGAACCGGCTGCGCTGGACGAGCCACCACACGAACGGGACGAGTCCGACGAGCAGATAGACGGGCCAGCGGTGGGAGAACAGCACGGGCCCGAGCAGCGGGATGTCCGAGAGGAGGGGGATACCGACCGCGTCGACCTGCTTGTCCTTGTCGAGGCTGACGGAGTCGAGCAGGAAGCTGGTGAGGCCGAGGATCAGCGCGTTGAGCACCAGTCCCACGACATAGGTGTTGACGCCGAGGCGATGGCTGAACTCGGCGTGGACGAAGCCGATGACGAGCCCCGCGACCATGCCGAAGATCAGCCCGAAGGAGGCGGAGCCGGTGACGGTGGCGCCCAGTACGGCGTTGAACGCGCCGCCGAGCATCATCGCCTCGACGGAGATGTTGATGGTGCCTGCCCGCTCGGCGATGTACTCGCCGCAGGCGGCGAAGGCCAGGGGCACGGTGAGCCGTACGGCACTGGCGAGGATCACGGATGCCTCGTCGATCATGGTGCCTCCTCAGGCTTCCGTGGTACGGCCGGTCCTGCGCCGCTGGAGGGCGGCGAAGGCCGTGGGGAAGACGACGGCGAGGACGAGCAGGGCCGTCACGACGGCGACGATGTAGCGGGGGACGCCGGTGGCGGCGAGGAAGCCGCCGCCCGCGCGCAGCGCGCCGAAGAACAGGGCGACGGGGATCGCGCGCAGCGGCTGCTCCTTGGCGACGAGGGCGACGAGGAGTCCTTCGAAGCCCACGTTGCCCGCGAAGCCGTCCTGGATGCGGTAGCCGCTGCCGGTGAGCATGGCGCCGCCCGCGAGCCCGGCGAAGGCACCGGAGGCGAGCAGGGCGCCGCCGCCGACGGCGACCGCGCCGACACCGGCCCGGTGCGCGGCCTTGGCGTTGAGGCCGAGGAGCCGGATCCGGAAGCCCCAGCGGCTGTGGCCGAGGGCCAGATACACGGCGATCGCCAGCAGGACGGCGAGGAAGATGCCCGCGCCGAGGTTGAAGCCGGGGAACTCGCCGAAGCGCGGCAGCCAGACGGACTCGCGGAGCATGTCCGACTGGGAGGTGGTGGTCTGGCCGGGCACCGCGGTCTCCCGCAGGAGGTAGTCGCGGTTGACGGCGAAGGAGACCACCTGATTGGCGACGAAGACGAACAGCAGGGTGCTGATGACGACGTCGACCCCGCGCCAGTAGTACAGGAGCGCGGCGACACTCGCCCACAGGGCGCCGCCCGCGGCGGCGCACAGCAGGATCATCGGCAGCACGAGCCAGCCCGGCCCGGGGACGAACAGGCCGACTCCGGCGCCGACGGCCGCCCCGATGAGGACCTGGCCCTCCTGCCCGATGTTGAAGATGCCCGCCTTGGCGGCGATGACCGAGCCGACGGCGACCAGCAGCAGCGGGGCCGCCTGGTCGACGCTCTCGCCGATGGACGCGCCGGAGCCGAGGCTGCCGTCGTACATCGCCACGGCCGCGTCCCAGGGGGACTTGCCGACGACGGCGACGAGCATCGCCGCGATGCCGAAGGCCACGGAGAGCGCGGCGGTGTAGAGGGCGGGGGTCCGCAGCCGCGCGGCGAGCGGCGGGCGGGGCGGTGGGCCGCCGGGGTCCGGCGGCCCCGGGGCCCCGGCGGCCCGCGGGGCCTCAAGGAGTCTGATCATGCGGTCTGGCCTCCCATCATCAGGCCGAGGCGTTCGACGTCGACGTCCGCGCGGTCCATTTCGCCGACGATCGTGCCGCGGTGGATCACCGCGATCCGGTGGGACAGGGTGAGGATCTCGCTGAGTTCGGTGGAGAGCAGCAGAATGGCGATCCCGCTCCCGGCGGCGGCGTGCAGCCGCTCGGTCATGTACTCGATGGCGCCGATGTCGAGGCCGCGGGTGGGCTGGGCGGCGACCAGGACCCGGGGGCGCCCCGACAGTTCCCTGGCGAGGACGACCTTCTGCTGGTTGCCGCCGGAGAGCAGCCGCATGGGGGTGTCCGGGGAGGGGGTGGCGATCTCGAACTCCTCGATGAGTCCTCGGGCCCGTTCGACGAGCCGTCCCCGGCTGAGGAGTCCGCGTCTGCTGACCGCTCCGAGATCGGCCATGACGAGGTTCTCGGCGACGCTCATGTCCAGGACGCAGCCGGAGGCGTGCCGGTCCTCGGGGATCACCCCGATCCCGGCGGCGCCCATGGCCCCGGGGCGTCCGGCGGCCACGGTCACGCCGTCGACCTCGACGGTGCCGGAGGTGAGCGCCAGCAGGCTGGAGAACAGATCGCCGACGGCGGCCTGCCCATTGCCCTCGACCCCCGCGATACCGAGGATCTCCCCCTCCCGCAGCTCCAGTGACAGCCCCCGCAGCAGCGGGATCCGCTCGGAGCTCATGGCGTGCGCGTCCCGGATCACCAGCAGCGGCCGGGGGGCGGCGCGGGACCCGGAACCGGACCCGGAGCCGCCGTCCGGTGCCGAGGCGGGGGACGAGGCGGCGGACGCCCGGCCCGGACCGGAGGCGCCGCCGTCCGGTCCGCCGGGAGCAGCAGCGCCTCCCGGGGGCCCGGTCGTCCGCCCGCCCGGTGCCGTGTCCGGCGCCGGGGCGTCGTCGCGGGCCGCCGCCACGGCCGGCGGGCCGGCGGTGGCGGTGCCCTGTGTGGTCGGGGCCGGGCCGGTGCCGTCCCCCGCGACCCCGGTGCCGGGGGTCGCGGAGGCATCGGCGGGCCCGGCCGCCCCGCCCGGTGTGGTGCGTACGGACGGCGCGGAGGAGCCGGTGGCCCCGGGGAGGTCGGCGGCCCCGGGGGCGGTGGCGGGGGTCGGGCCGGAGGCGCCCGGCGGGGATGCCTCCGGTTCGTCCCGCTCCTCGGCCACTTCGAGCGGCGAGCCGCCCTCGGGCTCGGTGCGGCCGGGTTCGATGAGGGCGTCCAGCGCGCCGACCGCGGTCGCGGCCGTCCACTTGGACAGTTCCCGGCCGACCATCTCGAGGGCGAGCGAGCGTTCGTCGGTCTCGGCGGTGATCCTGCGGCCCACGACCCGGCCCTGGCGCATGATGGTGACCCGGTCGGTGGCGTGGATGATCTCGTCCAGCTTGTGGCTGATGAGGATCACGGCCTTGCCGTCGTCGGCGACGACCCGGCGCAGCACGGTGAAGAGGTCGCGCGACTCCTCCAGGGTGAGTACCGAGGTCGGCTCGTCCAGGACGAGGACATCGGGGTCCCGGCGGAGGCATTTGACGATCTCCACCCGCTGCCGCTCACCGGTGGACAGGTCCTCCACCCTCGCGTCGGGGTCGACCGCGAGGCCGTAGCGCTCGCCGACCTCGCGCACCAGCGACCGGATGCGTTCGCGGTCGACGCGCCCCCGGTCGCCGAGGGCGATGTTCTCCCACACGGTGAGTCGGCCCACCAGGCTGAAGTGCTGGTGCACCATGGCGATGCCACGGGCGGCGGCCATGAGCGGGTCGGCGATCTCCTCGGCGCGACCGCGCAGGAGGATCCGCCCCGCGTCGGGGGTGACCAGGCCGAGGAGGATCTTCATCAGCGTGCTCTTGCCCGCGCCGTTCTCGCCGAGCAGTCCGTGGATCTCGCCCGCCGACACCTGGAGGTCGACCTCGCCGCAGGCGCAGACCGGGCCGAACCGCTTGCTGATGCCGAGCATCTGCAGCGCGGGTGCGCCGGCGTCGGGGGCGGCGGTCGGCACCGGGTCCGGTGCGACGCTGCTACTGCTTGCCTGCGACGGCGTCATCGACGTTCAGCCTTCCGCTGCCGATGTCCTCGATGAGCTTGTTGAGCTTCGCCTCCTGGTCGCCCTTCGGCTCACAGAGCTTGACGGTGGGCACGGGGTCCTTGCCGAGGTGCCACTCGCGGGCGACGCCCATGCGCAGGGTGCCCTCCTTGAAGTCCTTGAGCGCTCCGGCGAAGTAGGCGCCGGGGCTGAAGATGACGGAGATCGCGTACTTCACCCCGCCGCCCGCGGCCCCGCAGCGGTCGGTGCCGGGGGTCAGCGCCGGGACGCCCTTCTGGTTGGCGATACGGGTGACCGAGTCGGTGGCGCCGCCGAGATAGGGGTAGATCACCTTGACGCCCTGGGAGAGCTGGGCGTTGGCGGCCTCGTTGGCCTTGCCGGAGTCGTTGAAGTCACCGGTGTAGTTCTCGATCACCTCGGCGTCGGGGACGACGGACTTGATGCCTGCCGTGAACGCCTTGGCGACGGCCCGGGCGAAGTCGAGGTCGGGGCCGGTGATGTAGCCCGCCTTCTTGCCGCCGTTCTCCTTCAGGATGAGCCCGGCGGCGTAGCCGGCCGCGTACAGGCTCTCGTTGATGAAGTCGAGGGACTGGGTGAAGGCGGGTGTCTGCTTGACCCCCTGGCCGCCGCTGATGTACCAGGTGACGCCCTTGCACTGGGGCTCGGTGGAGGCGGAGAGCGCGTCCTTCAGTTCGCTGGCGCCGATCGCGATCATGTCGACTCGCTGGAGGCAGAGGTTGCGTGCCTGCTGGACGGCGTTGGCGGGGTTGATCTTGTCGACGATGGTGAGCTTCCAGCCGTTCTCGTCGGCGAACTTCTGGGTGTCGTCGACGAAGCTCTGGTAGTAGCCCTTGTCCTTGGTGTCCCCGGGGCTCATGACGCCGATGACGACCTTGCCGTCGCGGTTCACATCGGGCTCGTTCTCGGGCAGGGTGCCGCCGGCCTGGGTCCCGGTGGCGGCCGCGCTGCCGGTGCCGCTGCCCTTCGGCGTCTTGGGCTTGTCCGTCTGGGGGTCTCCGCAGGCGGTCAGCAGCAGTCCCGGTGCTATCACCAGGGCTGCGACGGTTCTCAGCATCTTGTTCATGGCATGTCTCCAGACGACTCAACGCGGGTTCGGCATCTCGTACGGCGCTGGGGCGGTACGGGGGTGCTGCGGGAGTTGCAGGAGTGGGGGGAGCCACGGCGACCACGGGCTCGGCTCGATCCCTGGAGACCGCGGCCCGGAAATCACCGGTGCCGCTCTGTGTACGCGATCGGGGGGTGGGGGCGCCGCCGTGTCGTGCGGCGCCGGGACCGGGGGCCTGGGCGGGTGCGGTTCATCCCTGGTGGGACGCGGCGTCGGCACCGGCACCCCACTGGATGATCTGGACGTAGTTGCCGTCGGGGTCGGCGAGGGTGCCGATCAGACCGAACGGCATCTGCTCGACCTTGCGCACCCAGGTGACGTCCTGTGTCAGCAGCCGGGCCTCGACGGCACGGCAGTCGTCCACGTCGAGGTTGATGATCACGCGGGCGGAGTCCCTGTTCGGTCCGGAGACCTCGCTGTGCTCCTCGATGAAGAGCTGGACGTCCCCGAAGGGGAACGCTCCGCCCTCGTTCTCCGTCACCGCGAACGCGTCGCGGTACCAGGACTTCATCGTCTCGACCTGGTCCGAGCCGACCAGCAGGCTGCCGATTCTCATGGGATTCCTCCGAAAGGGGTGAAGGGGGTGAAGGGGCTGGATGAAGGGGGGGTGCCGACGCCTCGTGCCGTCGGCCGGGGTGCGCCGCCGGGTTCCCGGTCCGCCGGCCGCAAGCCGGTACGGC
Source organism: Streptomyces sp. NPDC004609 (assembly GCF_042873655.1). NCBI lineage: Bacteria > Bacillati > Actinomycetota > Actinomycetes > Kitasatosporales > Streptomycetaceae > Streptomyces > Streptomyces sp. NPDC004609. The sequence continues at coordinate 257,281 of NZ_JBIALS010000002.1, forward strand.
GGTGGCGAGGGAACCCGGTGCGCCGAGAGGTCCCGGGCCGGGAAGGCGTACGCGACGGGAGAGACCCACGGGCGGGGCGGGGTGCGGCACCAGGAAGTGCGGTGCGGTGAAGAGGTGTGTGCGTGACGAGGTGTGTGCCGGGCCGTGCGTCCGGTGTTCCGGACGGTGAAGGGCCGCCGCCGGGGCGGGGCCCGGAGCCGGGATCCGGCCCGGTCAGCCGCCGCGGTACTCGTCCCGCGGCGGGGTGAAGATGTCGAGGATCCAGGTCTCGCCGTGCTCCGGGTCGCCGATGAAGAGGCTGTCCCCGTGGTCATGGCCCTTGGGTGCCCAGTAGACGTCGCCGGGACCGAGGGTCCGGCGCTCGTCCGAGCCGATCCTGAAGTCCAGCTTGCCCTTGAGGACGATGCCCCACTGCTCGTTGTCCGGATGGTTGTCGTACGGGGTGGGGCCGCGCCCCTCCTCGATGCGCCAGAAGGTCAGCATCATGTCGTCCCCCGTGTAGACGCGTCTGCGGAACCCGGGCTTGACCTCCTTGAACTCGGAATCGTCGAACGGCCAGATGTGCTGCTCCTCGCTCACGGGCGAGTCCGTCCTCTCTGTCGTGCCGGGCCGCCGTACCCGCTTCGGGCCGGGGTGACCGCCCGGGCCCGCCGTCAGAACATGCGGGCGATCATGTGCTTCTCGACCTCGCCGAGATGGTCGGCGGCGGCGAGTGCGGCGGCCTTGGCGTCGCCGCCGGACACCCCCGCGGCGATCCGTACATGGGCGAGACACGCCTCCGCGATGACCTCGCGGACGGCCTCGGCGTTGTCCTCGGCGTCCAGCAGCGAGGAGAAGTCCCCGGAGTCGAACACCGCGTCCAGTGCCTTGCGGTACAGCTCGTGCAGAGTGGGGTTGCCGCAGGCGCGCGCCAGTGCCAGATGGAAGCGCCGGTCGAGATCCCGGAAGTCCTCCAGCCCCATCCCGGCACCGAACTGGGCCGCCAGGGCGGTGATGTGGGCACGTTCGGCCTCGCTGGAGCGCAGTGCGGCCAGCCGGGCGATGGCGACCTCCATCACCTGCCGTACTTCGAACAGCTCCGACACGTTGCGCTTGCGCTGGTCGTCGGCGCCCAGGGGGACGTCGGGCAGGCTCTCGGCGACGAAGAACCGGTTGCCGCGCTTGATGACGCACCCCAGGAAGACCAGCCCCTGCACCGCCTCCCGTACCGAGGTCCGTGCCACGCCGAACTGTTCGCACAGAGTCCGCTCCGCGGGGAGCCGGGCGCCGGGTGCGAGCACTCCGTCACGGATGCTCTCCAGCAGCGAGTCCCGGACCTTCTCCGAGACCGTCGCGCGGGAGACGGGGGCGAACTGCAGCGGGTCCATCGGCACGGGTGCCTAGGAACCGCTCGCGACGGCAAAGCGCCGCAGCTCCGCGTCGAGGTCCAGCGGCCGGACGATGGCCTGGTGCTCCTCGTCGCCCCAGTGCTCCGGCGGGACGAGCCACATCACCTCGAACTCCAGCCCGTCGGGGTCCATCGCGTACAGGCTCTTGTTGGCCCCGTGGTCGCTGGCGCCCTTCAGCGCGCCGGCGGCGACCAGCCGGTTCCGTACCTCCGCGAGGGCCTCCAGCGACGGCACCTCCCAGGCGATGTGGTACATCCCCACGGTCGCGGCGCCCGCCTCCGATGCCTTCGCCTGCTCGCCGATGGTGAAGAAGGCGATGTCGTGGTGGTTGTCGGAGGCCGGGGCGCGCATGAAGACAAAGCTGCCGGGCGGGCCCTCGATGATGGTCTCGAAGCCGAGTACGTCGTGGTAGAACGCGGCCGTCCTGCGGGCGTCCCGCACATACAGGACCGCGTGGTTCATGCCGGTGATCGCCATCGTCAGCAACTCCTTCCGGATTTTCGGACTGATGGTCTGATGATCAGAAGGTAGGGACGCCGGACCATGCGGGTCTTTGTTTCAGGAGCACAAATCGGGGATTCAGCCACTGTGCACCTGGATGTTCACGGCCTTGACCCGGGTGTAGGCGTCCACGCCCGTACGGGAGAATCCGCTGGCCTTGCGCGGCTCCCCCCGCCCGCCGTTCATGTCCGGGGCGAAGTGGCAGTTCACATTGACCTCGCCGCAGTCGAGGGTGTCCGCGAAGCGGAAGGCGCGCTCCAGGTCGCGGGTGAACACGGTGCCGTTGAGGCCGTAGCTGGTGCCGTTGGCGATCTCCCCCGCCTCTGCCTCGGAGCCGAAGGGCATGGCGGCCAGCACCGGGCCGAAGACCTCCTGCTGTTCGAGTTCGCAGCCCCGCCGCACCCCGCCGAGCACGGTGGGCGCGACGAAGGCCGGGCCGAGGCCCTCCGGGAGCGCCGGTGAGCCGATCACCTCCGCGTCTCCGGCGGCGAGTGCGCGGCTCACATAGCCGCGTACCCGGTCCGCGTGCCCTTCGCTGATCAGCGGGCCGATGAAGGTCTTCGGATCGAGCGCGTCCCCCACCGGCAGCCCGGCGGCGGCCTCGGCGACGCCGTGCAGGACCTCCTCGTACACGGACTCCTCGATCAGCAGCCGGCTGCCCGCGACACAGACCTCGCCCATGTTCACGAAGGCCGCCATCATCGCCCAGCCGACCGCCTGCTCCAGATCCGCGTCGGCGAAGACCACCACGGGCGACTTGCCGCCCAGCTCCAGATGGACGGGGGTGAGATTGCGGGCGGCGGCGGCCATCACCCGGCGGCCCGTCTCCGTACCGCCGGTCAGGCTGATCAGATCGATCCTCGGGTCGGTGATCAGCTGCTCGCCGACGGTGCCCCCCGAGCCGAGCACCAGATTGAGCACGCCCGGCGGCAGCCCTGCCTCACCGAGCACCCGCCCGAGTTCGACGAGGGTGACGACCGCGTCGGCCGGGGGCTTCGCGACGATCGAGCAGCCCGCGGCGAGCGCGGAGGCGATCCGCTGGCTGCCGGTCATCAGCGGACCGTTCCACGGCAGCAGTTCGGCCACCACCCCGGCGGGCTCCGGCTCCCGGACGGTGAGGATCCGCGGGCCGCCGCCGGGCAGCAGCTCCGGCGGGAACGTGGCCCGCCGGGCGTCGCCGTGGGCGGTACGGGCCACGGCGGCCGCGTACGAGAAGGCGTTGGCGGCCTCGTACACATCGTTCGCCAGCGCGCCGGACACCCCCTTGCCGGTGTCGAACGCCTCCAGCGCGGCGAACCTCGGGGCGTCGGCCCGGATCGCGGCGGCCGCGGCCTCCAGCACCTCGGCCCGGCGCGGCCCGGGCATCCGCCGCCACACCCCGGTGTCGAAGGAGGTACGGGCGGCGGTGATCGCCGCGTCCACCTCCTCGGGGGTCGCCGCGAGATAACTGGCGGGCTGCAGACCGGTGGACGGGTCGGTGATCGGCCGGGGGGTGCCCCCGGTGGCCTCACGGCCGCCGATGAGCTGGGGATAGGGGTCCGTGCGGAGCCAGCCCGGCCGGAGCCGGGGGTCGGCACCAGGGCTTCGGACTTCGCCGGTTCCCTGTTCGGACGTCGCGGCACACATCGCGGCTACTCCCTCTGACTACCTGGACGCCATGGACGAATTCGTGTCAGGTTGACGTCCCGGTGGGCGGCCCGCATCGTGTTCCCGGCATGGACGAAAGGCCAGGGATTGTGCTCCCGGCCACGATGTCCGGCGGCCGTGCCCGACCTAATGTCCCTGGTCATGGTGAGCGACCACGACCCGAGCGCCGACCGCGGCACGCCTCCCGACCTGCTGGTCACGGGCGGCGACGTGGTCACCATGAACGCGCGCCGTCAGGTGCTCGCCGGCGGCACCGTGGCCGTGGCGGGCGACCGGATCATCGCGGTCGGCGCCACCTCCGAGCTGCGGGCACGCTGGCCGGGGACCCGGGAGCTGCCCGCCGGCGGCTGTGTGGTCACCCCCGGGATGGTCAACGCCCATCAGCACCAGACCGGTGACCCGCTGGCCCGCGCCCGGATACCCGACGATCTGCCGCCGGGCGCGTCGGTCGACACCTGGGCCGTCCCGCTGCACGCCGCGCACACCGGGGACGACGACGAACTGTCCGCACTGCTGGCCTGCGCGGAGAACGTACGCAACGGGGTGACGACCGTCGTGGAGGCGGGCACCGTCGCCCATCCGCACCGGGTGGCGGACGCCATGCGCGCGGTCGGGGTGCGGGGCACGATCGGCGCCTGGGGCTGGGACGTGCCCGGCGCGCCGTTCGCCGCGCCCGCGCCACAGGTCCTGGAGCGGCTGCGCGAACTGCTGGAGTCCTATCCGGCGGGCGGCCGGGTGGAGGGCTGGGTCACTCTCGTCGGCCATGGGCTCGCGTCCGATGAACTGCTCTCCGGGGCGGCGGAGCTCGCCCGTTCCACGGGCGCCCGGATGACGATGCACCTGTCTCCGTCGGCGGCCGACCCCCAGCACTATCTGCGCACCACGGGCCGGCGGCCGGTACTCCACCTGGAGCACCTGGGGGTGCTCGGCCCGCAGCTCCTGCTGGCGCACGCGGTGTACCTGGACGACGCCGAGGTCGAGGCGGTCCTCGCCAGCCGTACCGCCGTCGCGTACTGCCCCTGGGCGTATCTGCGGCTCGGCCAGGGCGTGACCCGGGCGGGCCGGCACGCCGAACTGCTGGAGCGGGGCGGCCGGCTGGCCCTCGGCACCGACTCGGGCAACGCCGGTGACAGCTCGGACATCCTGCGCACGGCCGCGCTCGCCGCCGGGCTGGCGAAGGACATGCGCGCCGACCCCACGGGTCCCGGCGCGGCCGAGGCACTGGAGCTGGCGACGATCCGGGGCGCGGAGGCGATCGGCATGGCCGACCGGATCGGTTCGCTCGAACCGGGCAAGTACGCCGACCTGGTGGTCCACGAGACGACCGGCCCGCAGTGGACACCGCGCGGCGACATCGCCCATCAGCTGGTGTGGTCCGCCGACGGGCGCTCGGTGCGCGACGTCCTCGTCGGCGGGCGGATCGTCGTCCGCGACCACGCCTGTACGGGAGTCGACGAGGCGGTGCTGCGGGCCGACGCGGCCCGCCGCGCCCCCGGTCTGCTGTCCCGCTCCGGGGTCCCGGTGCGTGACCGCTGGCCGGTGCTGCCCGCGCGCTGACCCCTCTTCCCCACCGACACGAGCACCACCCGACGAGACTCCGGGAGTCCACCGAATGAAGATCGCCGTCATCACCGCCGCCGAGCAGGTCGGACTGCGCGAGGAACCGGACCCGGTGCCGGGACCCGAGGACGTCCTGGTCCGGATCGGCGCCTGCGGGCTGTGCACCATGGAACGCCGTCTCTACCTGGGGACCAAGCCCGTCTACCCGGTCGCCGCCGGGCACGAGGTGGCCGGGGAGGTCGTCGCCGTGGGCTCGAAGGTGGCCTCGCTGCCCGGTGTGGCGCGGGTGGGCGACACCGTGACCCTCGATCTGCTCACCCGCTGCGGCACCTGTACGTCCTGCCGCCGGGGCCGCAGCGCGCTGTGCAAGCAGCCGCAGGGCGGTGCGCTCTCGGACGGCACGATCTCGATGGGCGCGGGGCTGGCGGAGCTGGTGAAGGTACCCGCCGCGCAGGCGTTCGGCACGGGTTCCGCTCCACTGCGCCATGCGGCGATGGGGGAACCGCTCGCCTGTGTCACCCACTCGGTGCGGCTCGGCGGACTGCGTGCCGGGGACCGGGTGGCCGTCGTGGGCGCGGGCTTCATGGGGCGGCTGCATCTGGCGCTGGCGAAGCTCAGGGGTGCGGCGCGGGTCGGGCTGATCGACATCAGCGAGGAGCGGCTCGCCGAGGCGCGGGCGGCCGGTGCCGACTGGACCGCCACCCCCGACGAGGCCCTCACGACGGGTGGCGAGCAAGATCTGGTGTTCGTCACGGCGGGCGCTCCCGGTGCGCTGGAGACCGCCGTCTCGATGTGCGACGACGGTGGCACGGTGGTGCTGTTCGGGGCGTTCCCCAAGGAGCTGTCCGCCGGGATCAGCCCGGATCTGGTCCACCATCACGAGCTGACCGTGACGGGTGTCTTCAGCCATGAGCCGCAGGACTGGACCGAGGCGGCGGCACTGATCGCGTCCGGCCGGCTCGCCGCGGATCTGGACGCGCTGGTGACGGCGGAGTTCCCGCTCACCGAGGTGGACGAGGCGCTGCGGCTGGCCGCCGGGTCGCCGGTCTACCGCGTCCTCGTGGGCGGCTGACCGTGGCGCCCGCGCCGTCTCCGGTCGTCGTCGGGGTCGACCTGGGGAGCAACTCGGCCCGTGCGCTGGCCCTCGACCCCGACGGCCGGACCCTGGGCAGCGCGACCGCCGGATATCCCGGCTCGTCGTCCTGGCGGCCCGGCCGGGCCGACCCCGAGGGGTGGCTCGCCGGGGCGGTCGCCGCCGTGCGCCGGCTCGCCGCCGAACTGCCGGTCGCCTCGGCCCCGGTCGCGCTCGGGTTCGGCGGGCAGAGCCCGACGACGGTCGCGGTGACGGACGAGGGGACGGCGACCGCGCTGACGTGCCGTCATCCGGCGGGCGCCACGGGCTCCCCGGTGGAGCAGCACCTCGCCCAGCACGCGCTCGCGGGGGCGGACAGCACACCCTGGCAGCTGTACGACTGGGTCATGGCCCGCCTGGGCGCGGACCGGCACCAGTCCCGCTGGGCCGGGGATCCGCTGCTCGACGGCTACGGCCCGGTCGCCCGCACCGGCACGGTGACCGGGACGGCCTCGGGGGCGTACGGCATCCGGGCCGGTACGCCCCTGGTGGCGGGCGCCCAGGACGCGTATCTGGCGTTCTGGGCGGGCGGGCTCGACCGGCCGGGCCGGGCGATGGACCCCGGCGGGCGCACCGGCGGGCTCGCGGTCGCGGTCGCGGCCGGTTCGCCCGCCGCCGACCACTACGCGCTGCCCAGCGCCGTACCGGGCCTCGACATCGTCGGCGGTCCGGTGGCCGCCCACGGGCTGATGCTGGAGTGGCTGAGCACACTGACCGGACGCGCGGTGCCGGAACTGCTGGCCCTGGCCGCGCGGGTGCCGCCCGGGGCGCGGGGGGTGACCGTGACCCCCTATCTGGAGGGCGAGCGGGCGCCGCGCTGGAACCGCGATCTGCGCGGCGAGATCCACGGGCTGTCGTCCGCGGCGGGCCCGGGTGAGATCGCCCGGGCCGCGATGGAGGGCGCCGCCTACGGACTCGCCCACATCGCCGTCGAACTGGCCGCCCGGGGAGCCCCGCTCGACACCCTGGTCTGCGCGGGTTCCCCGGCGCGCAGCCGCCTGTGGTGCGAGGTCAAGGCCGCCGTGCTCGGCGCCCGGGTGGAGGTCCCCGATCCGGTCGACGTGGCCGCCTACGGAGCGGCGCTGGCGGCGGGGGCGGGCGCGGGCTGGTGGCCCGTGCCGGGCGCCGGACGCGGCGGCGACTGGCCGCGCCCCCGGATGACGGTGATCGAGCCGGAGCCCGATCCGGTGTACGAGGAGGGGCTCGGGCTCTTCCTGGCCCTCGGGGACGCGGAGGTCGCCCGGCTGAGCGAACGCGCGCGGGACCGGGGAGCGCCGGCGGCCTCGGCGCGGGGGCGGGAAGCACCGCCGGCCCGGGACCCGCGAGCGCCGGCGGCCACACCACAGGACAGGGAAGCACCGACAGCGCAGGACCCGCGGGCACCGGAGGCTTCGGCACCGGGCCGGGAGGCACCGGTGCCCGCGGCGACCGACCGACACGAGAGCCAGGAGAGCAGATGCCCAACCCCGTGATCTTCATGGACCTGCCGACGCCGGATGTGGAGGCCACCTCGCGCTTCTACGCCGATCTGTTCGGCTGGACCTTCAACCGGCGGCCCGAGGGTGAGTTCCACGAGGTCCTGCCGGGAGTGAAGCCCCATCTCGGCATCCACCGCGAGGAACGGCCGGTCACCGGACCCGTGCCGCGGATCTACGTCATGGTCGACGAACCGCCCGCGTATCTGGAGAAGGCCGTGGCGAACGGCGCCTCCGTGCTGTGGGAGGAGAAGTCCTGGGCCGAGTTCGAGGCCCGGTACGCGGCCTTCCGTGACCCCTGGGGCAACGAGGTCGTGCTCTGGCGGGACAAGGGCACGTACTTCAAGAGCGGCCACGCCCCCGAGGCGTAGCACCGGCCCCCGGAGACCCGCCGCGGGTGTCCGGATCCGCCGCGGCCTTCCGGCCTTCCGTCCCACCAGCCGCCCCGCCCGCCGACGTGTCCGCCGGCGGCCGTCCACCCACCTCTGAGGAACAGTCATGACCAACACCCTTGTCTTCGTCGACATCCCGAGCCCCGACGTCGAGGCGTCGACCGTGTTCTACCGGGAGCTGTTCGGCTGGACCGTCAACCCCCGGCCGCAGGGCGTCTTCCACCAGATCGTGCCCGGTGAGGGCCTGCACCTGGGTCTGTTCAGCGAGACCGAGCAGCACCCCGACCCGGCGCCGCTGCCCGCGCAGCCGCGTTCCGGGCTGCACACCCGGGTCTACATCCTGGTCGACGCCCCTCCCGGCGACTATCTGAACAAGGCCGTGCTGCTGGGCGCGACCGCGCTGTGGGAGCAGAGCTACTGGGAGGAGTTCAACGGCCAGCACGCCTCGTTCCTGGACCCGTGGGGCAACCAGATAGTGATGTGGCGCGCGAACTCGTAGGCGGCCGGAGGCCGTACGGGTTCCCCCGAGCAGCAGCCCCCCGACGGGAGCCGGGGGGCTGCTTCCTTCCGTGTGCCCGCTCGCCCGTGGTCCGGGCGGCGGTGCTCAAACCGGGCGTTTGGGCGGCGGTGCTCAGACCGGGCGGCGGGCATGGGGCCGCCGGCGCAGCGCCGGGTCGGCCAGCGCGGGCGGCGCGTACGGGCAGTCCGCGGGATTCACATCGGTGCCCGGCGCCACCAGGGCGTCCAGCCGGTCCATGACGTCGGGCCCCAGCCGTACGTCCGCCGCCGCGAGCTGAGCGGTGAGCTGCTCCATCGTGCGGGGGCCGATGATCGCGGAGGTGACGGCCGGGTGGGCGAGGACGAAGCCGAGGGCCAGCTCGATCATGGTGTGACCGGACTCGTCCGCGAGCGCGGCGATCTCCTCGACCACGGCGTGCTTGCGCGCGCGGACGGCTTCCTCGGCGTGGTCGAAGTGCTCGGCGTTGCGGACGGCCCGCGAGTCGGCGGGGGCGGCGGTGCCCGCCCGGTACTTGCCGGTGAGCCAGCCGCCGTTGAGCGGGCTGTAGACCATCACCCCGAGCCCGTGCCGCTCGCAGGCCGGCAGGGCCGCGGCCTCCGCGTGCCGGGCGAGTGCCGAGTAGGCGAGCTGCTCGGTGGTGAAGCGCTCCCCGCCCCGGCGCTCCGCCGTCCACCGCGCCTCGACGATCGCGTCCGCCGGGAGGGCGGACGAGCCGATCGCCCGCACCTTGCCCTGACGTACCAGATCGGTCAGGGCGTCGAGCGTCTCGTCGAGGTCCGTCGCGGGGTCGGGCCGGTGCAGCTGGTAGAGGTCGATCCGGTCGGTGCCCAGGCGGCGCAGGCTGTCCTCGACCGCGCGCGTGATCCAGCGCCGGGACGCGCCCCGGGTCAGGGGGTCGCCGTGGTCCATCTGCTCGCCGAACTTGGTGGCGAGCACCACGCCGTCCCGCCGTCCCTTGAGGGCGCGGCCGAGTATCTCCTCCGTCTCACCGAAGGCGTACACATCGGCGGTGTCGATGAAGTCGACTCCCGCGTCCAGCGCCGTGTGCACCATGCGCACACACGCGTCGTGATCCGGGTTGCCCCACGCCCCGAACATCATCGTGCCGAGGCAGAGGCGGCTGACCCGTGGGCCCGTTCCACCGAGGTTCGCATAGTCCATCGCCCGAGACTGACACGCCCGCCCCGGTGCACCGATGTGGCCGGGGCGCAGCGTGGACGGCCGATGTTCGTGCCTGAAGCACATACCGGCCGTGCGCGCCGCCGACCTACCTTCGGCACATCGACAAGCAACCGAGTGTTCGAGTGTTGGGGAGGAAAGCCGTGCTGGACCGGATGACCGCTTCGGAACTCGCCCTGCACCAGCGGGGGGACGCAGCTCTGCGTGCCACCGGGCCGGAGCGCGAGGGGGACGGGCTCGTCGAGTCGCCTCTCCCGAGCGACATGCTCCAGCCCTGGGAGGTCTGGAGCCAGGAGCTGTTCGACCTGGAGATGATCAGGGTCTTCGGCCGTTCCTGGGTGTGGCTCGGGGACACCGAGGATCTGCGCAGACCCGGTGACTTCATCACGGGGAGGATAGGCAGCCAGTCGGTGCTGGTGGTCAAGCAGCGCGACGGTTCGGTCAAGGGCTTCCTCAACAACTGCCGGCACCGCGCCTCCGGCGTGGCCTTCGACCCCGCGGGCAACTGCGGCAAGGCGTTCGCCTGCCCGTACCACGCCTGGACGTACGGTCTCGACGGCACGCTGCTGTCCATCCCCGACAAGGACCGGATGTACGGCCCGGACTTCCCGATGAAGGAGTACGGGCTGGTCCCCATCCGTATCCACATCGCCTTCGACAAGCTGGTGTTCGGCTGTCTCTCGCGCAAGGCGCCGACGTTCGAGGAGTGGATCGCGCCGCTGCTGCCGAGGTACGAGGCGTACCGGATCGGCGACTACCACCGCTACCACCGCGAGCTGGACGAGATCTATCCGATGAACTGGAAGGTCTTCGTCGAGAACTCCAACGACGACTACCACGTCCGTTTCGTGCACCGCCGGCTGAACAAGGTGCGCAAGCAGATGGACACCGTCGTGCGCTTCCAGGGGCGTACCACGAGCGGCTACAAGCCGCACAGCGACAGCTTCGACCTCTCCCTCGGCCGTACGGACCTGAACGAGGAGGATCTGCGCGGCAGCTACGCCGAGTTCATCTACCCGAATCTCACGCCCCTGCCGTACGGCGCCCAGCTGATCATGGTGCGGGTGGATCCGCTCGCCCCGGACTCCAGTCGGCTGGTCTCCCGGATCTACGGGCTGTCCGACGACATCGAGCTCCAGGAGCGGGAGCTGGTCAATCTGGAGCTGACCAACAAGGAGGACACCGACATGGTGACCGTCCTGATGGAGAACCTGCGCTCGCCGTTCTACCGCGTCGGCCCGCCGAGCGCCTGGGAGGGCCGGGCCCGGCACATGATGAGGCAGATCCGCGAGGACGTGGCGACTCCGCTGGCGCCGGACGAGTTCGACGGCCCGGTCGAGCGCTGACCGAGAACCGAAGGAGAGGAGTACTCGTGCTCGACAAGAAGCTCACCGAGGCACGCTGGACCCATATCGCCCTGCCGACGAGCGATCTGGAGGCGGCGATCGAGTTCTACACCTCGTTCACCCCGCTGGTGGTGGTCGCCCGGCACAGTGACGCCGACGGCGCCAACGTCTGGCTGTCCAACCAGGGGCAGGTGGAGACACCGTTCGTCCTGGTCCTGGTCGGGTTCAACAAGGACAAGGGCAAGAAGCAGCCGCAGCTCAGCCCGTTCGCGCATCTCGGCATGGAGGTGCCCGAGCGGGAGGACGTCGACGCCACGGCGGCCCGCGCGCGGGAGGCCGGCTGTCTGCACTGGGAGCCGATGGAGCTGCCCCCGCCGGTCGGCTACATCTGCGCCCTGACCGACCCGGACGGCAATGTCGTCGAGATCTCCCACAACCAGAAGGTCTTCGAGGAGGTCCGCACCCTCTGGGGAGCCGGTGCGGAGCAGTGACGCACGGCAGGGAGACCGCGCACGCCACCCGTGCGGCCGTCGAGAGCTATCTCGCGGCGCTCAACAGCGGTGACCCCGACCGGATCGCCGCCCGGGTGACCGAGGACTTCCACAACGAGCACACCTCGGCACTGGGACGGAGCGTCCACGGCAGATCCGCCTACCGGGAGCGCCTGACGGCCTTCCTCGCCGAGTTCCAGGAGCTCCGGTACACGGCCGAGGACCTCCTGGTGGACGGTGGCCGGGCGGCGCTCGCCTACCGGATGACCTTCCGCTGGGCGGGGGCCGCGCACCGTCCGGAGATCCACATCCGGGGCGTGTTCCGGTTCCGGGTCAGGGACGGGGCGGTGGCGCACCGGACCGACTACTGGGACAGCGCGGAGTTCCACCGGCAGACCGGCGGGACGGCACAGCAGTGAACGGCCGTCCGGCGAACGGCCGACCGGCCGACAGCAGACCAGCAGCAGCGCAGCCAGCGATGAAAGGAACCACTGTGCAGACCCATTCGGCCCTCGGGGCGGGCAAGCTCCGGCGGATGCGCCGTATGTTCGGCGAGGACGGACGTGCCGTCTTCGCCGCCATCGACCACGCCGCGTACATGGGTGAGGGCCCGCCGCTCGGCGAGCCGATGGCGCGGATCGCGGCGGGCAGGCCTGACGCCGTGCTCGCCACCTGGCATCTGGCCCGCGCCTACGCCGACGTCTTCGCCGGCTCCGGCCTGGTCCTGCGGGTGGACGGCGGCTCGTCCGAGATCGGCGACTTCGCTCAGAGCGATGTCAACGAGATCATGCATCTGCCGGAGCAGGCGCTGAGGATCGGCGCGGACTGTCTGGTCGTGCTCGCCTTCCCTGGCGCGCCCGACGAGGATCTGTCGCTGAAGCGGCTGGCGCGGCTGGCCTCGGAGTGCGAGCTGCTCGGGCTCCCGGTGATGGGCGAGATGATCCCGGGCGGCTGGGGCAAGGCCGTGCCGTGGACCGCGCAGAACGTGGCGCGGGCCGCACGGATCGGCGCGGAGCTCGGCGCGGACATCATCAAGACCGTCTGCCCCGGGCCGCCCGCGGAGTTCGCGGAGGTCGTGGCAGCCTGTCCGGTACCCGTGGTGGCGCTGGGCGGCCCCAAGACCGACAGCGAGGACGATGTGGTCGCGCTCGCCAAGGGTGTGGTGGACGCGGGTGGCGCGGGTGTCGCGTTCGGCCGCAATGTGTGGGGTTCGCCGGAGCCGGACAAGCTCGTCGCCCGGCTCCGCGAGGCGGTCCACGGCACCGGCGCCTGAGCCGGGCCGCGTTCGCACCGCGCGCCTGCGCGCGACCTCCGGGGCTCCGGCCCCGGGAAGCGCCCCGGGCGACCGGCCGAAGATACGGGGGCGCGGGCCCGGCCCGATCGGGCTCCGCACTCCCCGTACCCGGCTCCCGGCGGACCCGCTTCCCGGCGGCGTACCGGTCGGCGGTGGTGACCGGGTGGCCTCCGGCCGACGGCCGGGGCCCGGTCCGCGCCCGCCGTCCGCACGGGTCCGTCCACCGGGCGGGCTCCGCACGGTCACCGGCCGGTCGCCGAACGGGCCGCCCGACGCCCTGCGAAGCACGGCCCCCGCCGGCCCTCGGCCGATCCGGTACGGGACCGGGGCGCGGGCGCCTCGGGAGGACGGACCGCGGTCCACGCCACCGACAGGGCCCGGCCCACGGCGGGCCGGCCACCGGAGCAGCGTCCGCAGTCCCCCGGACGAACCGGGCGGGTCACGGACGGCGATCACCCACCGGATCGGACCCCCCGCTGGACGGCCCGGCTCCCGACCGGGATCGGGCACCGGCACCGGCACCGGCACGGGTCGACGGCCCGCCGGCACCGCGGGTTCACGATCCACCACCGGTGCCACGGTCCACCGCCGGGACCGCAGTACCCATAGCCCTCGACCGGACCGCAGCGAGGTCACCGCCCCCGGGGCCGGCGCCCGGAGCGGGCCGCTGTCCACCGCCACCGGTCGGAGCACGGTCCGGAGCCGCGGCCGGAACGCCGTCCGCGCTCACCCGCCCACCACCGACCGGAGTCCGGCGCATCCCTGCGAACGGCATCCCGCCCGCCATCCACCCGGACCACAGCCCGCGAGCCGCCCCTGCGACCAGGAGTCGTGATCATGTCCAAGCAGGTCCTTGCCGTTCCCTCGGTGGTCATCCGGTTCGCCGGTGACTCCGGCGACGGCATCCAGCTCACCGGTGACCGGTTCACCGCCGAGACCGCGGCCTACGGCAACGACCTGGCCACCCTCCCCGACTTCCCCGCCGAGATCCGCGCCCCCGCGGGCACCCTGCCGGGCGTGTCCGCCTTCCAGCTCCACTTCGCGGAGCACGGGATCTCCACGCCCGGTGACAGCGCCGATGTGCTCGTCGCGATGAACCCGGCCGCGCTCAGGGCCAACCTCGGGCATCTGCGGGCAGCGGCCCAGATCATCGTGGACTGCGACCAGTTCACTCCGCGGAATCTCGCGAAGGCCGGATACACGGCCGATCCGCTCCAGGACGGCTCGCTGGATTCGTACACCCTGCGGCCGGTTCCGCTGACGACCCTGACGGTGGGCGCCCTGAAGGACTCCGGGCTGTCGCGCAAGGACGCCGAGCGGGCCAAGAACATGTTCGCGCTCGGGCTGCTGAGCTGGATGTACCAGCGGCCGACCGCGAACACGGTGGCGCATCTGACGGCGAAGTTCGCCGGGAAGCCCGACATCATGCGGGCCAATGTCACCGCCTTCCGCGCGGGCTGGAACTTCGGTGAGACGACCGAGGCGTTCGCCGTCTCGTACGAGATCGCCCCCGCCCCCGCGCCCGCCGGGCTGTACCGGAACATCACCGGGAACCTCGCCCTGTCGTACGGCCTGGTGGCGGGCGCGCGGCGGGCCGGGCTGCCGCTGTTCCTCGGGTCGTATCCGATCACTCCGGCCTCCGACATCCTGCACGAGCTGAGCCGGCACAAGAACTTCGGTGTGACGACGTTCCAGGCGGAGGACGAGATCGCCGCGGTCGGCGCGGCCCTGGGCGCGTCCTTCGGCGGCGCGCTCGGGGTGACCACGACCTCGGGCCCCGGGATGGCGCTCAAGGCGGAGGCCGTCGGTCTCGCCGTCACCCTCGAACTGCCGCTGGTCGTCGTCGACATCCAGCGCGGCGGGCCGTCGACCGGGCTGCCCACGAAGACCGAGCAGGCGGATCTGCTCCAGGTGCTGTACGGGCGCAACGGCGAGTCGCCGGTGCCCGTCGTCGCGGCGAGTTCGCCCGCCGACTGCTTCGACACCTGCCTGGAGGCGGTACGGATCGCACTGAAGTACCGCACCCCGGTGGTACTGCTGTCCGACGGATACCTCGCCAACGGTTCGGAGCCCTGGCGGATACCCCGCGCGCACTCGCTGCCCGACCTGGCCGCCGAGTTCTCCTTCGCGACCGGCCCCAACGGGACGGCCGCGGACGGCTCCCCGCGCTTTCTGCCCTATCTGCGGGATCCCGTCACCCTGGCGCGGCCCTGGGCGGTGCCCGGGACCCCGGGTCTCGAACACCGTATCGGCGGGCTGGAGAAGGCGGACGGCACGGGGGACATCTCGTACGACGCGGCCAACCACGAGTTCATGGTCCGTACCCGGCAGGCCAAGGTCGACGGCATCGCCGCGGAGCTGCCCCCGACGGCCGTCGACGATCCGGGCGGTGACGCCCGGGTGCTGGTGCTGGGCTGGGGCTCCACGGCGGGGCCGATCGCCGCCGCGTGTGCGCAGGTGCGGGCCGCCGGGGGTTCGGTGGCGCGGGCCCATCTGCGGCATCTCAACCCGTTCCCGGCCGACCTCGGCGTCCTCCTGACCGCGTACGACCGGGTGGTCGTCCCGGAGATGAACCTGGGTCAGCTCGCCCTGCTGCTGCGGGGCCGCTATCTGGTCGACGTCGTCTCCGTCACGCAGGTGCGGGGAGCGCCGTTCAAGGCCGCCGATCTGCGGACCGCCATCGAGAAGGTGATCTCCGATGTCTGACGCCCCGACGGGCGTGCCCGTGACGAGCGCGCCCCTGGCGCCGACCGCGAAGGACTTCCGCTCGGGGGAGGAGGTGCGCTGGTGCCCCGGCTGCGGTGACTACGCGATCCTCGCCGCCGTGCAGGGCTTCATGCCCGAGCTGGGTCTGGCGAAGGAGAACATCGTCTTCGTCTCCGGCATCGGCTGCTCGTCCCGCTTCCCGTACTACATGAACACCTACGGGATGCACTCCATCCACGGCCGCGCCCCCGCCATCGCGACCGGGCTGTCGGTCTCCCGGCACGATCTGTCGGTGTGGGTGGTCACGGGCGACGGCGACGCGCTCTCCATCGGGGGCAACCATCTGATCCACGCCCTGCGGCGGAACGTCAATCTGAAGATCCTGCTCTTCAACAACCGGATCTACGGCCTGACCAAGGGCCAGTACAGCCCGACCTCCGAGCCCGGAAAGATCACCAAGTCGACGCCGATGGGCTCGCTCGACACCCCGTTCAACCCCGTGAGCCTCGCCATCGGCGCCGGGGCCGGCTTCGTCGCCCGTACGGTCGACTCGGACCGCAAACACCTCACCTCGGTACTGCGCGAGGCGGCCGCGTACGAGGGCACGGCGCTGGTGGAGATCTACCAGAACTGCAACATCTTCAACGACGGCGCGTTCGAGGTCCTCAAGAATCCCGCCACCCGGGACGGACATCTGCTCCGTCTCGAACACGGCCGGCCGCTGCGGTACGGAGCCGACGGCGAGCGCACGGTCGTACGCGGTCCTTCCGGGTCCCTGCGCCCCGCCCTCACGGCGGACGCGGACGCCGGTGCGAGGGCGGACGGCGGCGCGGCACCCGCAGGTACGGCCCACGGCGACCCGGCAGCCGGCGGTACGGCACACGGCGGCGAGGCAGTCGGCGGCGAGGCCGTGCACGACGCCGGCGCACCCGATCCCGCCGTCGCCTTCGCGCTCTCGCGGCTGCCCGAGAACGGCGGCCCCACCCCGATCGGTGTGTTCCGCTCGGTGGCACGGCCCTCGTACGACCGGCTGGTCACCGACCAGCTGCGGGAGGCGGCCCGCACCGGGGGGCCCGGCGATCTGGACGCACTGCTCACCGGGCGCGACACCTGGAGCGCCGGATGAGCCCCTCTCCCCTCAGCCCCCTCTGTCCGTTTCCCTCCGGGAGGTGTCCATGACCTATGTGATCGGTACGAACTGCGTCGACGTCAAAGACCGCACCTGTATCGCCGAATGCCCCGTCGACTGCATCTACGAGGGCGAACGGATGCTGTACATCCACCCGGACGACTGTGTCGACTGCGGCGCCTGCGAGCCGGTGTGCCCGGTGGAGGCCATCTACCCCGCCGACAGTCTGCCCGCGGAGTGGCTGTGGCATCTGACCGCCGCCACCGAGGTGCTGGCGGGACACCAGGAGGAACCCGGCGCGGGCCCGGTGACCGACCACCGGGACGTCGCCCGGCTGCCCGTCACCTCCGACACCCCATGACCCCGGCACCCCGGAACCCGCCGGCGCGCCCCCGTACCCGGTCGAGACCACCCTTCCCACCGAGATCAGAGAAGAGGCCAGACGTGACTGATTGGCGCCTTGCCGTGGACATCGGCGGCACCTTCACCGATGTCGTCCTCCTGGACGCCGACACGGGCCGTGTCGTCGTCGAGAAGACGCTCACCACTCCGTCCGCGCCGCTCGGCGGCGTACGCACCGGTGTGCTGTCCGCACTGGACAAGGCCGGGATCGCCCCCGGCGACATCACCCGGCCCATCGTCCATGCCACCACCCTCATCACCAACGCCCTCATCGAGGGCAAGACCGGGCGTGCCGCGCTGGTGACCACCGACGGCTTCGGCGACACCCTGGAGATCCGCAGCGAGCACCGCTACGACATGTACGACCTCCAGATCGAGTTCCCGGCGCCGCCGATTCCCCGGGATCTGGTCTTCGAGATCAACGAGCGCACCTCGGCGACCGGGGAGATACTCGTCCGGCCCAGCGAGGCCGGACTCGACGCGCTCGCCGACGAGTTGCGGCAGCACGACGTCGAGGCGGTCGCCGTCTGCCTGCTCAACTCCTACGCCGACGCCGAGAACGAGCGCACGGTCACCGAGGGGCTCGCCAAGCGGCTCGGTGTGCCGGTCTGCGCCTCGCACGAGGTGACCCCGCAGATCCGTGAGTACCCGCGCATGATCACCACGGTCTGCAACGCCGCGACCATGCCGGTCATCGGCCCGTATCTCAAGGAGCTCCAGGACTGGCTGACGGCGACGGGGTTCGGCGCCTCGGTGCTGATGATGCTCTCCAACGGCGGCGTGGTCTCCGCCGACGACGCCCGCAGGGTGCCGATCCGGCTGGTCGAGTCCGGCCCGGCGGCCGGTGCGCTGGCCGGTGTCTGGTATGCGCGGCGGCTGGGTGAGGAGCGGCTGTTCTGCTTCGACATGGGCGGCACGACCGCGAAGTCCTGTCTCATCGAGGACTACCGGCCCGAGCTGACGAACGAGTTCGAGGTCGCCCGCGTCTACCGCTTCAAGAAGGGCTCGGGCTACCCCTGTTCGATCCCGTCGGTCGACCTGGTGGAGATCGGCGCGGGCGGCGGCTCACTGGCCCGGGTCGACGACCTCGGTCTGCTGAAGGCCGGTCCCGACTCGGCGGGCGCCGACCCCGGTCCGGTCAGCTACGCGCGCGGCGGTACGGTCCCGGCGACCACGGACGCCGATCTGGTGATGGGCCTGCTCGACCCGGCGTACTTCCTCGGCGGCGAGATGCCGCTCGACCTCGACCGGGCCCGGGCCGCGTTCGCGCCGCTGGGTGAGCTTCTGGACGCCTCGGCCGACGACACCGCCGTCGGGGTGTACGAGGTGATCAACCAGAACATGGCCGCGTCGGCCCGGATGCACGCCGTGGAGCGCGGTATCGATCTGCGCGGTGTGTCGCTGATCGCGTTCGGCGGTGCGGGCCCGGTGCACGCCTGCGGGGTGGCGTCGCTGCTGGAGGCCCCCCGGGTGATCTTCCCGGTGAACGCGAGTGTGCTGTCCGCGTTCGGCACCCTGGTCAGCCCGGTACGGATCGACCTGGCCCGGTCCATGGTGCGGTCCCTGGACGGGCGGGTGGCGTCCGACCGCGATGTGCTGCTGGAGGACATGCGCCAGGAGGGCCGCCGGATTCTGGCCGCCGCGGGAGCCGCCGCGGGCGATGTGAGGTTCCGTTACGGCCTGGACGCCCGCTACGAGGGCCAGGGCAACGAGATCACCCTCTGGGTCGGCGAGGGCGCTTCCTGGCCGGCGACGCTGGAGGAGACGCTGGAGCTGTTCCACGGCGAGTACGAGAAGATCTACGGCCTGCGGATTCCCGATGTCGGGGTCGAGGTCGTGACCTGGCGGGTCGCCGCCTGGTCGGACGCGCCCGGCTTTGAAGTGCCGGCCGTGGCCGAGGGCGGCGGCACCCCCGTGCCCGACCGCCACCGTGACGCCCGCTTCCGCAGGGGCCAGGACCCCGTGCCCGTACCCGTGTACCGGCGGGCGGCGCTCGGCGCGGGTGACCGTTTCGAGGGGCCCGCCCTGGTCGAGGAGCGCGAGACCACATCCGTCATCCCCGGCGGCTGGAGCTGTGAGGTCGCGGCCGACGGCTCGATCATCGCCACCGCCATCACCGAGGAGGTCTCCCCGTGAGCCCTGAGAGCCGCACCTTCGACGCGATCGAGCTGGAGGTCCTGTGGGGCTCGCTCGTCGCGACCGTCAACGAGCAGGCCAAGGCGCTCCAGCGGTCCGCCTTCTCCCCCATCGTGCGGGAGGCGGGCGACCTCGCGAACGCGCTCTTCGACCGGCGCGGCCGGATGGTCGCCCAGGCCGTCACGGGCACCCCCGGCCATATCAACTCCCTCGCGATCGCCTGCCGCAACATCCTGGACCGCCATCCGGTCGACTCGCTGTCCCCCGGTGATGTGCTCATCACCAACGACCCGTACCAGACGGCGGGTCAGCTGCTGGACGTGACCGTGCTGGTGCCCGTGTGGCGCGGGGGCCGGGCCATCGGGTTCTTCGGCTCCACCATCCACCACACCGACGTCGGCGGGTACGGCATCGGCGCGGGCGCCCGCGATGTGTTCGAGGAGGGCCTGTGGATCCCCATCAGCAAGCTGATGACGGCGGGCGGGCGCAATGAGCCGGTCTGGGACTTCATCCTGGCGAACGTACGCCAGCCCACGCACATGGCGGGCGATCTGCACGCGCAGATGGCGTCGGGCGAGGTCGGCGCCGGGCGGCTCCAGGCTCTGCTGGACTCGTACGACCTGCCCGACATCGAGGACCTGGCGGACGAGGTGATCCGCCGCTCCGAGGACGCCACCCGGCGCGCGATCCGTGAACTGCCCGGCGGTGTCTACCGCGCCTCGTCGGTGCTCGACCTGGCGGACGGCTCGGAGATCACCATCGAGGTCGCGGTGACCGTCGACTCCGACAAGGGCGAGATCCTGGTCGACTACGAGGGGTCGTCGGGCGCGAGCCCGTGGGGCATCAACGTGGTGAAGAACTACACCCACGCGTACACGACGTTCACCCTGCGCAGCCTGCTCAATCCGGAGATCCCGAACAACGCGGGCTCGCTCGCGCCGATCCTGGTCGAGGCCCCGGAGGGCAGCATCGTGAACGCGGTGCCGCCGTCGCCCTGCACCGCACGCCATGTGGTGGGCATGTTCCTGCCGATGCCGCTGCTCCAGGCGATGTCCCAGGCGCTGCCGGACGCGGTGATGGCCGAGGGCTCGGCCGCCGTGTGGACGATGCAGGTCAGCGGGCACGACGCGGAGGGCAAGCCGTTCATCACGGCGATGTTCACCTACGCGGGCGGGGTGGGCGCGCGGGCGACCAAGCCGGGGCTGTCGACCACCTCGTATCCGACCGGGGTCTCCGCCGTGCCGCTGGAGGTCGTGGAGGCGTCCGCGCCGATCCGGTTCCTGCGCAAGGAACTGCGCCGCGGCTCGGGCGGCAAGGGCGCGCAGGAGGGCGGGATGGGGCAGACCATCGAGTTCACCGTCGACTCCCCCTCGCCCTGGGTCCTCAACGCGGTGACCAGCCGTCTCGCGCGGGGCCCGCAGGGCGTCTTCGGCGGCGGAGCCGGGGCGACCGGCCGCTTCCTGGTCAACGGGGAGCCGGTCCGCACCCAGGCCCGCATCACCCTCCAGCCGGGTGATGTCGTACGGCTGGAACTCCCCGGCGGCGGTGGCTACGGCGAGCCGGAGCCCTCCGCGGCTCCGGCCGCCGTGGTCTGACGTTCCGTCGCAGAGAAGCTCCCGGCGTGCGTGCGCGGCGGGTCCCACCCGCCCCGGGGCGGCTGGGCGGGGCAGCCCGCGCGCTGTGGTGCGGGACGTCCAGCGCAGGGTCCGCTGCCCCGGGGGCTGTGGCCCCCTGTACGGATGTGCGGCGGCCTGCCGGCCGGGGAAGGGCCTGGACCGTTACGACCCGTGTACCTCACGGCAGGGGGCGTTCCGTGACGGGATGTCGCGCCGTTGCGGCCGCGCGCTGGTCCGGCCGACCGGGGCGGCTGGGCGGGGCAGCCCGCGCGCTGCGGTGCGGGACGTTCCGTCACAGGGGGTTTGCTGCCCCCGAGCCCCCTCTCCCGCCCGCGGCGGGCCGTACTTCCCCCGGCCCGCCGCGGCACCCGATCTGATTCGGAGGCAGGACATGGCGATCCCACCACCCACCTTCGCGGCCCGCTGGGCGGACACCGCCGCCGCCGTCCCCGGGGCGGCCTTCCTCGTCTGGGAGGCACCGGACGGCTCGGTGACCCGCTGGACCTACGGCGCGTTCGACGACCTGGTCGCCCGGACGGCGGGCGCGCTGGTGGAGCGCGGGGTCTCCCGCGGGTCCCGGGTCGGCATCGCACTGCCCAACTGCCCGGCGTACGTCGCCCTCTGGCTCGCGCTCGCCCGGCTCGGCGCCGCGATGGTGTGCTCCGACCCGTCCGCTCGCGCCCCCGAACTCGCCGCCCATCTGCGCCGCACCGGGGCACGGCTCGGCTTCTGCGCGCCCGGCCTGGCCGCGGAGTACCGGGCCGCCGCGGCGCAGACCGGCGCCGAGGTGATCGAGGTCGAGGTCACCGACACCGGCCTGGCCTCGCTGAGCGGCCCCCCGGTGTCCGGTGTCCGGGCCCTGCCGGACGATCCCGCCGGGCTGATGTTCACGTCCGGCACCACCGCCGAGCCCAAGTGCGTCGTGGTGACCCAGGCCAACTACGCCTTCGCCGGCGATGTCATGGCGTCCGCCAGCGCACTGCGGCCGGCGGACCGTCAGCTCGTCGCCCTGCCGCTCTTCCACGCGAACGCCCAGTACTACTCGTTCGCGCCCGCGATCGCCGTGGGCGCGGCCGTCGTCCTGATGCCGCGCTTCTCCGCGAGCGGCCTGCTGGCCCAGGCGGCCCGCCACGAGGCGACCCATCTCAGTCTGTTCGCCGCGCCGATCCGGATGGTCCTCGCGCGGGGCGCCGCCGAAGTGCCGGGACTGCGGATCACCCACTGCTGGTACGCGCAGAACATCACCGACGAGCAGTACGAGCGGTTCGCCGGCCTCATCGGCTGCCGCCCGCGCCAGCTGTACGGGATGACGGAGACCGTGCCCGCCGTGCTCACCAATCGCGCGGTCGCCCCGGAACCGTCCTCCATGGGCGTGGTGACCCTCGGCTGCCGGGTCGAGGTCCGTGACCCCGGGACCGGGCGGGCGGCACCGCCCGGCGAGGAGGGCGAGGTGTTCGTCCACGGCGAACCGGGGACCACGCTGTTCGCGGGTTACCTGGACGATCCGGCGACCACGGCCGCCTCGTACCCCTTCGGCGACGGCTGGTTCGCCACCGGCGACCGGGCGACCACGGACGCCCGGGGCAGGTTCTTCTTCGCCGGCCGCCGCGGCGACGTGCTGAAGGTCTCCGGCGAGAACGTCTCACTGATCGAGATCGAGGCGGTACTCGCCCTCCACCCGGCGGTCCTGGAGGCCGCGGTGGTCGGCGAGCCCGACCCCGTACGGGACGAGGTGCCCGTCGCCTATGTGGTGCCCGCGCCCGGGGCCGCCCCGGACGCCCTGGACGATCTGGCCGACTGGTGCGCCGCGCGGCTGGCGAAGTCCAAGCGCCCGGTGCGGTACGAGCGGGTGCCGGAACTGCCGCGCACCTCGGTCGGCAAGATCCGCAAGTTCCAGCTCACCGAGAGGTCCCGCGCATGACGACCACCCCGCCCCCGCACCTCCCCTTCCCCGGGCTCGCCGTACCGGAGCGGCTGCCCGCGACGACCGCGCTCGCCGACGTCCTGCAACTGCGCGGTGGTACGGGCTGGCTGACGCCGCCGCTGCGCCCGTTCCGCCGGGGCGGACCCGTACCCGTCCTGGGTGCGGCCCGTACCGTACGGATGGCGGCCGGTCCCGGGGACCACGGGCTGGGTCCGCTGCGGTCGCTGCTCGGCGAGAGCCTGCCCGGGCAGGTGCTGGTGATCGCCGGTGCGGACTGCGTGCCCGGGGCGGTCTGGGGCGAGATCCTCACGACGGCCGCGCTCGCCCGTGGTGCGGTCGGGGCGCTCGTCGAGGGGCAGGTGCGGGATGTGGCGGCTCTGGAGCGCCTGGCACTGCCGGTGTGGGCCCTGGGCGAGGCCACGGCGGGCCCGGGGACCGGGGTGCACGTCGCCGAGCTGGGCGGCCCGGTGACGATCGGCGGCGTGACGGTGACGGACGGCTCGCCCGTACTCCTGGACGACGGCGGCGCGGTGGCACTGGACATGGACGACGCGGCGGAGCTGCTCGCCGACGCCGAGGAGTACACCCGGGCGGAGAAGCGGGTGGTCGACGCCCTCGACTCCGGACTGCGGCTGCCACTCGCGTACGCGCCGAAGGCCCAGACGGTCACCCGCCTGCTCCGCGGGCGGGGGTGAGCCTCGGGGGCAGGGGGGAGCGTCGGGGGCAGGGGGGAGTGTCGGGGGCGGGGCTGAGCGTTGAGGCGTCGGTACCGGTGGGGTCAGGGCGACTGTCGAACGATGAGAAGCGCTCTCATCACATGACAGTCCACCCATATTCGTTGACCCGGCTGTCGGCGTCCTCCTAATCTCGCCGATTACTGCGGTGCGGCGCAGGGTTCCCAAGCCGCCTCGTCCGGGCCTCCCGGCCGTGTCGAGGAGATCCTTGGGAACCGGCACCACATTGCTGCCGAGATAGAGAGCCGTCGCGGCCCATGGCGCCGGCTCTCCCTTGGACCGCTCGTCGGCCTGGCCACTCCCGTACAGGCCGACGGGCGTTTTTTGTTTTGTGGTTCGGTTCTCCCCCAGACTCCGTCCGGGGGGACCCCCACCGGGGGCCTTCAGTGTGCGTCGACGGTCGACCGTGCTCGACCGCTCGTCCCTCGCGGCCTCCGCGCGTTCTCCCTTTCGACACCCACGGCCCCCTTCGGCTCACTCACCAGCCACAAGGCGTGAGGGGGACGGTGGAGGCGGCCGGAACCAGGGTGGGACAGGCGGGCTCGACAGGTACGGCGCCCTTCGGGGCACTCACCAGGCACACGGCGTGAGGGGGAGGGTGCAGGAAACCCTTCCGTTCACCCACCGGGCCCACCGGGTGAGCGGGAGAGGTGCAGGTAGCCATCAGGTCACCCGCCGAGACCACGGGGTGAAGGGGGCGGTGGAGGAGCAGGACCGCCTCTCACGTGGGCTCGTTCGAGGGCCCGGGCACCTCAGCCTCTCCGGCGGTTCAGGAGCAGGCCTGAACAACCCGGCCTGGCCGGTGCTTCAGGGCCAGGGCCGAAAAATCCAGCCCCTCCGGCGATTGAGGAGCGGGGCGCGGGGCAGAGCCCCGCGAGCAACCGGCAGCCGCGCAAGGCCCGCACACCAGGCCACCCCGCGCGACATCACCCCGCCCCGCTACGCGCCGGGGGTCGAGCGGGACCGGGGGCGGCGGTGAGGGGTGGGCTCCTGGTCGGTGGCGCGCAGGTCCTCCAGCAGGCGGGCCTGGCCCGTGAGAACGCCGGTGAGGATGCCGCGGGCGACCCGCAGGAGTTCGGCGACCTCGGGGCTCGCCAGTGCGTAGTGCACCGCTGAGCCCTCCCGGCGGGTCACCACCAGATTCGCGCGGCGCAGTACCGCGAGCTGCTGGGAGAGATTGGCGGGCTCGACCCGCACCTCGGCCAGCATTTCGGACACGGCGTGTTCACGTTCGCTCAGCAGTTCCAGCACCCGGATACGCACCGGATGCCCCAGCGTCTTGAAGAACTCGGCCTTCAATTGATACAGCGGCGCGGTCACCGGACCGGCCCCGCGCCCCGACGCCCCGGCGTCCGGCCGGACGTCAGCCGCCCCGCGCACTCCATGCCCCACATCCCCTCAGAAACCACTGTCACGAGGACATCATCGGCCATCGCGCCATTGTGGCGACATCACGGCGGCCGAGCCCGGTACTCGGGAAAGCCTGAGAAAGCCCTGCCGGCGGCTGTGTCCGCGACTGTTTGCGGACACAGCCAATCCGTCATGTAGTGAATTGCAGAAGTCTGCAATTCATGGGCAAAAGAAAAGGGCGCGGGAGATCAGCCCGGGTTGCCTTGGTCGTAGCGCCTGACGGCCCAGTCGTCCCCGGCGGCCCAGGTTCCCTCCACCGAGGGGTCGTACCCCTGCTGAAGGCCGTACTGCTGCTCGTCGTACCCCGGGGGCCGCCCGTAGCCCTGCGGCTGTCCGGGGCCCTGTACGGGGATGCCCTGGGGCGGGGTGCCGTCGGGGCCGTACGCCTGCGGTTGCGGGTACTGCGGATACTGCTGGAAGTGCTGGTGGCTGTGGGCCGGGTGCGGGAGGTGCACCTGGGACTGCTGGGTGGACTGCTGCTGATACGCGGCGCGGCCGTACACCTGTCCGCCCATGCCGTACTGCTGCTGGTGCTGCTGGGTGTGCTGGTGCTGCCGGGCGTACGGGCTGCCGTGCGGCAGATGACCGTGGGCGTAGCCCTGGGCCGCCAGGTGCGGGACTCCGTAACCCTGCTGCGCCTGGGGCACATAGGGCCGGAAGGTCTCCGGCTGGAGCTGCTCCGGCACGGGCGGCGCGGGGTTCTGGGCGGTGGCCGTCACGGTGGTATCGGAGGCGGACGGCGCGGGTGCGGGCGTGGCCGCCGGGGCGGTGGTGCCGGGGCTCTTCTCGGGCCGGTGGCCGGGGAGCAGGACCTCGACGTCCTCGTCACCGGCCTTCCGCCTGGCGTCCGCCCACTCCTCCAGCTGGGCCTTGCAGGCGAGGTCCAGATGCATCACGGCACGGGCGTCGACCACGACCCGGCGCTTGTCGGCGACGGACTCCAGGGCGTCGATCAGCTTGAGCATCTTCAGGAAGGTGGCGCTGCCCTTGATCACCAGGCGGGCGCTGTCTCCGTCCGTCGTCTTGCGGATGGTCATGTGGGACATGCGCAGGGCCGTGAGGACGATGGCGACGGCGAGGCCGGCGAGCACGCCCTCCAGGAGGTTGGCGAGGACGATGGCGCCCGTGGTGATCAGCATGACGATGCCCTCGCCGCGGTCCGTCTTCCACATCTGCACGAACGCGGGCGGGTTGAAGAGCTTCCACCCGGCGTGGAGCAGGATGCCCGCCAGCACGGTCACCGGGATGAGCCCGAGCAGCCCCGGCAGCAGCAGGCCGAAGCCGAGGAGCCAGGCGCCGTGCAGGATGCGGGAGACCTTGGTCTTCGCGCCCGCCTGGACGTTGACCGCGCTGCGGACGATGACGGCGGTCATGGGCAGGGCGCCCAGGAATCCGCAGATGGTGTTGCCCACGCCCTGGGAGAACAGTTCCTTGTTGTACTCGGTGCGCTCACCGGAGTGCATCCGGTCGACGGCCGCGGCGCTGAACAGGCTCTCGGCGGAGGCGATGATGGTGAAGGTGACGATCATCATCAGCACCGCCGGGTCGAGGAGATGGCCGAGGTCGGCGGGACCGACGAAGTCGATGGCCTCCGTGAGGTCGTCGACCTTCACCCGGTTGATGTCGAACACCGGCAGCGCGGCGACGATCGAGCCGAGCATCACGGCGAGCAGGGGCGCGGGCACCTTGCCCAGCGGCTCGGGGACCTTCTTCCACAGGAAGCACAGCACGACGCTCATGGTGCCGAGGACGAGCGCGGCGACCTTGTGGGGATCGCCGACGACATCCGCGGCCAGATCGGGGAGACCGGCGATGTTCTTGGTGGCCGTGCCGAGCTGCTTGGAGTCCACGAGGGCGTAGGTCTGACTGAGCATCAGCGGGAGACCGATGCCCGCGAGCATGCCCTGCACCACGGAGAGCGAGATGGACTGGAACAGCCGGCCCATCTTCAGCATGCCGAGCCCCATCTGGAGCAGGCCGGAGATCAGGACCACGGGACCGAGCAGCGCCACCGAGTGCTCGGTGGTGAACTCCAGGACGAGGACGGCGAGTCCGGCGGCGGGACCGCTCACCTGGAAGGTGCTTCCGGGGAGGAAGCCGACGACGAGGCCGCCGACGATGCCCGAGATGATGCCGAGGGACACGGAGACGCCGGAGGCGGCCGCGACACCGATGCACAGGGGCAGGGCGACCAGGAAGACGACGACCGACGCGACGACGTCGGTACCGATGGACCCGGAGCGGGAGGACGCTCCAGCGGGTTTCCCGGAGGGGCCGCCGCTGCTCCGTTTGGCGTGACGCCCCGCACCGGGACGTGTTCGTTCAGACGACAAGGTGGTTCCTTCCACCACATCCGGCCGGCCGTGAGCCCGGGGGGAAGTCCGTGCGGCGGACCGGTGCGTGGGTCGGGGGGCGCCGTCCGGGTGGGACGGCCGGGACTCCGGGGCGGAGTCCCGGCCCGGAGCATGCGCCCGTGCCGTGAGTCGTCGGTGAGTGATCCATGAGAGCGTTCTCACCGGCGCAGGCCCCGCCCCGTACCGTCGCCGGAGGCCCGCCGTGCGGCGCGGGAGCGTTCCCGCACGCCACCGGTGGGTGAGCCCGGAGCCGTGGCCGGGTCGCCGTGACCGCTCCACGGCGATCGGCTCGGCAGCGGGCCCCGGGGGCCTCCGTGCGGTCGCTCGGGCGGCCGCAAACCCGAGCTCACGCCCGCCGACCGGATCCCGGTCACCATCGTCCACCTGCGAAAGCACACGCTTCGGCCGATTCCCCACCGCTCCCGACCCCCGCAGTCACGTGCCAAACAGCCATATCGGCGCTCGAACCACGCTCATTGACACCCACGCGTGCGAGAAGAGGACGACAGGAACGGGTGGCCGCATTCCTCCCCGTCCCCCGCGTTCAGCGTGCGAGGAACGCCAGCAGGATCCGGTTGATCTCCTCGGAGTGCGTCCACAGCAGGCCGTGCGGCGCGTCGGCGACCTCGGCGTAGGACGCCTGCGGCAGGAGTCCGTACAGCTGTCTGCCCGTCGCGTCGATCGGCATGAACCGGTCGCGGGTGCCGTGGACGATCAGCACCGGGACGTCGATCGCGGCGATGTCGGCGCGGAAGTCGGTGATCCAGGTCGGGATGACCGCCACGCAGGCCCGCGGGGACGCGGCGGCGGCCATCTCCTGGAACCTGCCCCGTGTCTCGGCGTCGGGCCCCGGCGCGGGGTGCTCGTCGCCGTCGAGCAGGATGCGGCACAGCTCGGCGAGGTACGCGGGCCGGTCCTGGCGGGCCTTGGTGATCAGCGCGTCGAAGTACGACAACTCGACGCCGTGCGGCGTCCGGTCGGTCCGTAGGAGGAACGGGGGCAGTGAGGCCACGAAGACCGCCTTGGCCACCCGCGCCGAGCCGTGGGTGCCGAGGTAGCGCGCTATCTCGCCGGTGCCCGTCGCGTGGCCGACCAGGATGGCTTCGGCCAGGTCCAGTTGGACCAGGACCGAGTCCAGGTCGGCCGCGAACGTGTCGTAGTCGTATCCGTCCGCCGGGTGCGAGGAGCGTCCGAACCCCCGGCGGTCGTAGGTGATCACCCGGTAGCCCGCGGCCAGCAGCGCCGGGACCTGTCTGTCCCAGCTGCGGCCGTCGAGCGGGTAGCCGTGGATCAGGACCGCGGGCTGTCCGGTCCCGTGGTCCTCGTAAGAGAGGTTGACGACCCCGCCGTTCGCGTGGCCGATCGTGACGTAGGGCATGGCGATCCCTCGGGCGGAGGTCTGGTCGTACGGGAACGGGCGGGGGATCCCGCCGCGCGTCCAGCCTGTCCGTCTCCCGGCCGGGGTGACATCGGTCATCCGACTGCGATCGGCCCGGGCTCGCCCGGCGGACCCGGGGTGAGGCCAGGGACTCCTACTGGGGCGAGGCCGGGGTGCGGCTGGGCACCCTGGCCGATGCGGCTGCCGCTCACCGCGCTCGGGCAGGAGCCGGCGGCGTGCACGGCCGGGCGGCGGAGGAGGGCGAGAGTGATGAGCGGCAGCGGGCCGTGGAGCCGGGGGTCGCAGATCGTCGGGCGGATCCAGGACGTGCGGCGGGTGTGCGAGTTCTTCGAAGCCGGATCCGACCGCGGCCGGGGGCTGCACGTGGTCGGGGACGCCGGCGTCGGCAAGACGACGCTGCTCGACGCGGTGGCGGACGCGGTGGCGGAGGCCGGCACGCGGGTACTGCGCGCCGACGGCGTCGAGTTCGAGGCGGACATCCCGTTCGCCGGGCTGCACCAGATCCTGACGCTCGTACTGGACGAAGCCGGGCAGCTGCCGTCCGCGTACCGCGAAGCCCTCCTGGTCGCCCTCGGTTTCGCCACCGGCCCCGCACCGGACCGCCTGCTGCTGGTCAACGCCACGCTGGCTCTGCTGCGGCAGGCCGCGGCCGGGGCGCCGCTGCTGCTGATCGTCGACGACCTGCCGTGGCTGGACCGGGCCAGTGCCGTGGTCCTCGGGTTCGTCTCCCGGCGCCTCCACGGCAGCAGGGTCGCCTTCCTCGCCGCCTCGCGGACCGGCCTGGAGAGCGTCTTCGACCACGGCGGACTGGAGAAGTACGAACTGGGGCCGCTGGACGACGACTCGGCGCACCTGCTGCTCTCCGCCCGAGACCCGGGAATGGCGGCCAGGGTCAGGGCCCGGGTGGTCGCCGAGTCCCGCGGCAATCCGCTGGCCCTGCTGGAGCTCTCGGCGGAGCTGACGGGACCGCAGCGGGCGGCGAAGGAGGAGTTGCCGGAGCTGCTCCCGCTGGGCGAGCGGCTGCGGGACCTGTTCGTCGGGCGCGTCGCCGCTCTGTCGGAGGCCGGGCGCCGCGTGCTGCTGCTCGCCGCTCTCGACGGTACCGGCGATCTCGGCGTCCTGCTCTCCGCCGCCGGTCAGGACGCGGCCGCGCTGTCCGCGCTGGCCTCCGCCGAGCACGCCCGTCTCGTACGGATCGACACCGCCACCCGGCGACTGGCGTTCCGGCACCCGCTGATCCGCTCCGCGGCCGTCGAGGCCGCCACCCTGCCCGAACGCCACGCCGCCCACCAGGCGCTGGCCTCGGCTCTGCCGGACCGGCCCGAGCGCCTGGCCTGGCATCTGGCCGAGGCCACGATCGCGCCGGACGAGCAGGTGGCGCGGCTGCTGCAGGACGCCGGGCACGCGGCGGTGCGCCGAGGCGACGCGGTCGGCGCCGTCCGCTACCTCATCCGGGCGGCCGACCTGAGCCCGGACGCCGGCGACCGCGGACGGCGGCTGGCCGAGGCGGCGTACCTCGGCGCCGAGGCGACCGGCGACGTCGCCTACGCCTCGGAGCTGCTGCGCCGGTCGCAGAGCGCCGGCTCCGGCGGCAACGGCGCCCTGCACGCCGCGGCGGCGGCCGCATACATCCTCATCAACACCGAAGCGGACCTCACCACCGCGAACCGGCTGCTGGTCAGCGCGATCGAGGCGGCCGGACCGGTCTACGACGCCGACGACCCCGCGCTCGTCGACGCGCTGCACACCCTGCAGTTGGTCTGCTGGTGGAGCGGCCGGGCCGAGCTGTGGGCGCCGTTCACCGACATCGTGGGCCGGCTGACACCCGCCCCGCCGCCGGTGCTGGCGCTGGCCGCGCGGACGTTCCCCGACCCGGCGCGCACCGGCGTCTCGGCGCTGGCCGACCTCGACGAGGTCCGCGAGCTGCTGCGCCGGACCCCGGATCCGACCGTGCTCGTACGCGGCGCGACGGCGACCGTCTACCTCGACCGGGTCGGCGAGCTGAAGGACCGGCTGTGGGCGCTGGTGGGCTCCGGCCGGGAAGGCGTCGGGCCGGTCCGCCGGCATCTCGGTGCGCTGATGCACCTGTGCATGGAGGACTTCCTGACCGGGGAGTGGGAAGAGGCGCAGCAGCTGGCCGCCGAGGGGGCCGCCCTGTGCGAGACCGGGTACCCCTTCTTCGCGTGGTACTTCCAGTACAACCAGGTGCTGCTGCACGGCGCACGCGGCGAGGCGGAAGCCGGCGACGCCCTCGCCGACCGGATGCTGGGCTGGGCGACGCGCCGCGGCGTCGGCGGGGCGGCGGCGTTCGCCCACCAGGCACGCACCCTGGTCTGCCTGGGCAGCGGCGACTACGCGGCCGCCTACCGCCACGCGACCGCGCTCACCCCGGCCGGAGCACTGGCTCCCTATACGGCGCACGCGCTGTGGGGCGCGTACGACCTCGTCGAGGCGGCCGTACGCACGGGCCGCGACGCCGAGGCCGCCGCCCACGTACAGGCGCTGCGCGAGCTGGGAATCGCCCGGCTGTCCGACCGCTACGCGATGCTCGTGGCGGGTGCGGCCGGCCTGTGCGCTCCGGACGACGAGGCGATCGCGCACTTCCGGCAGGCGCTTGCGGCGCCGGGCGTGGACCGCTGGGCCTTCGAAGCGGCGCGGATCCGGCTGGCGTTCGGCCGGCGGCTGCGGCGTACGGGCGCGAAGGGCGAAGCGCGCGAGCCGCTTGCGGCGGCCGCGGACGCCTTCGGCCGGCTCGGCGCGGTTCCCTGGGCGGAACAGGCCCGCAAGGAGCTGCGCGCGGCCGGCCAGCCGACCCGGCCGGAGGCCGCGCGGTCGCTGCTGACCCCGCAGGAGCTGGAGATCGCGCAACTGGCGGCGTCCGGCCTGACCAACAAGCAGATCGGCGAGCGCCTCTATCTGTCCCACCGGACCGTCGGCGCCCACCTGTACCAGGTCTATCCGAAACTCGGAATCACCACGCGGGCTGCCCTGCGCGACGCGCTGACCGCGCTGGACGTCGGGGAGTAGCACCCCGCGCAGGGCGGCGTGCGGTCACTGCAGGAAGTCGGGCGTCTTCACGACACCGGCCGAGATCTGCGCGACGAAGTAGTCGGTGTAGTGCGCCGCCGTTCCGCCGTGCCGTGCCAGGACGTCGGTGACCGACACCCGCTCCGGGGAGGTGTAGTCCGGGGTCCACTCGGAGACCACGGCGGCCCAGTTGATCGGCTTGGCGCCGGCCATCGAGAGCCGCGTCTTGGCGTCCTCGTGCGCCTCCGGGCTGACGCCCGCGGAGCAGTCGGTCACGAAGTACACGTCGTACCCGTTCCTCAGCGCGCCGAGGACGGCCTGCGCCAGGCAGACGTCGGTGGACAGGCCGGCCATCACCAGCTTCCGGCGCCCGGTGGCCTCGACGGCCGCGCGCAGCTTGGGGTCCGACCAGGCGTTCGTGGACACCCGGTCGATGGGCTCGACGTCCGGGAAGACCTCGCTGAGCTCCTTGAAGATCGGGTCGACCAGCGGGCCGCCGGTCGCTCCGACCGTGGTGAGGACGGTGGGCACGTCGAGGATGGCGGCGGCCTTCGCCAGCGCGGTCACGTTGCTGATCAGCTCGGTCTGCGAGCGCGGTGCGGTCATCAGCGCGACGGCCGGCTGGTGGTCGATGAGGACGACCGCGGAGTTCTCGATGGTCAGTTCGTTCTGGTTCTCGGACACGAGTGTGTTCCCTTCGGTGGGGGCCGTGGCCGGTGTGGGCCGTGGCGGTCCGTTGCGAATCGAGTCTCGGGAACGGGCGCCCCGGCCACATCCGTCAGCCGACCGGTGATCTGAACGCGGGCCGCGGCTCAGTCGTTTGACTGCGTACGGGCGCGGGGCCGGCTCCGCACCCGCGCAGTTCCCGGGGCGGTACGCGGCGCACGTCGTAAACTCGTCGGCACATGCTGACTCGACACCACTGCGGCACGGGCGTCCGGACGCCGCGGACCGCACGGCCGGCCCGCCCCGAGGGCGAGCGGTGACCGCGGGCCCGTGGCACCCGGACCGTGAGA
Organism: Streptomyces sp. NPDC004609; assembly: GCF_042873655.1. Lineage (NCBI taxonomy): Bacteria > Bacillati > Actinomycetota > Actinomycetes > Kitasatosporales > Streptomycetaceae > Streptomyces > Streptomyces sp. NPDC004609. The sequence goes on from NZ_JBIALS010000002.1 coordinate 290,059, forward strand.
CGAAACTGATCGACCGCCGTACCGAACTCGACCGGCTGCTCCGCCTCGTCGAGGCCGTCCGCCGCGGCGAGAGCCGGGTCCTGGTGGTGCGGGGCGAGCCCGGGGTGGGCAAGACCGCCCTGCTGGACCGGCTGACCGACCGGGTGTCCGGCAGCCGGGTCCTGCACGTGGCGGGCGTGCAGTCGGAGATGGAGCTGGTCTTCGCCGGGCTGCACCAGATGTGCGCCCCGTTCCTGGACCGGCTGGACGCGTTGCCGGCACCGCAGCGGGCGGCGCTGCGGATCGCGTTCGGGCTGAGTGAGGGCTCGCCGCCGAACCGGTTCCTGGTCGCGCTGGCCGTGCTCGGCCTGCTGTCGGAAGTCGCGGGTGACGAGCCCCTGGTGTGCGTGGTCGACGACCACCAGTGGCTGGACCGGGCGTCGGCGCAGGCCCTGGGGTTTGTGGCCCGGCGGCTGGCCGCGGATCCGATCGGGCTGGTCTTCGGCACCCGGCTGACGACGGAGGAACTGGCGGGGCTGCCGGAGATGCACCTGTCCGGCCTGTCCGAGCAGGGCGCGCAGACCCTGCTGGACTCGGCGCTGACCGGCCCGTTGGACACGCGGGTACGGGACCAGATCGTGGCGGAGACCGGCGGAAACCCGCTGGCGGTGCTGGAGTTGCTGCGGGCACTGCCCCGGGATCAGCTGGCGGGCGGGTTCGGGCTGCCGGGAGCGGTGACGCTGTCGAGCCGGATCGAGAAGAGCTTCCTGCGGCAGCTCGACGGCGTACCGGGTGACACCCGCCGGCTTCTGCTCCTGGCCGCCGCGGACCCGACGGGCGACACCGCGCTCGTGTGCCGCGCCGCCGGGCGGCTCGGGATCCCGCCGCAGGCCGCAACGCCCGCGGCGGAGGCCGGACTCGCGCGGTTCTCGGCCCGCGTGTGGTTCCGCCATCCCCTCCTGCGCTCGGCGGTCTACCGGGCGGCGTCGGCGTGGGAGCGGCAGGCGGCCCATCTGGCGCTGGCCGAGGCGACCGATCCCGGGGCCGACCCCGACCGGCGGGCCTGGCACCGGGCGCAGGCCGCACCGGGTCCCGACGAGGCGGTCGCGGCCGACCTGGAGCGCTCCTCGGGCCGCGCCCAGGCCCGCGGCGGACCGGCCGCGAGCGCGGCGATGCTGGAGAAGGCGATCCAGCTCACGGCCGAGCCGGCACGCCGCGCCGATCGCTTCCTGGCGGCGGCGCAGGCCAACCTGAAGGCGGGGTCGTATGGGAAGTCCCAGGAGCTGCTGGCCCTGGCGGAGGCCGAGCCGCTGTCGGAAGTGCAGCGTGCCCGGGCCGGCACGCTGCGCGGACACGTCGCGTTCGCCTCGGGTCGCGGCAGCGAAGCGGCACCGCTGCTTCTGCAGGCCGCCCGCCGGCTGGAGCCGCTCGACCTGGGCCTGGCCCGAGAGACGTACCTCACCGCATGGCTGGCGGCGATGTTCGCCGGGGGCCTCGCCACCGGTGGAAGCCTGGCGGAGGTCTCCCAGGCCGCCCGGGAACTGCCGCGGTCGCGGCGACCGGACCGGGCCGAGGTGCTTCTCGACGCGCTGTCCCTGGTGATCACGTCGGGCCCGGCAGCCGCGGCGCCGGCGCTGCGCGGTGCGGTGGATGCCATGGCCGCGGCGGACCTCAGCGCACCCGACGCCCCGCGGTGGGGGTGGCTCGCGCACGCGGCGGCCGTCGCCATGTGGGACCACGACGCCTGGCGCTCGCTGCTCGAACGGGAGGCCGAGGCCCTGCGCGCAGTCGGCGCGTTCGACCTGCTGCCGGTCGTGCTCGTCGCGCTGACCACCGTGACGGCCTGGGCCGGGGACTTCGCCGCCGCCGCCGCGCTGATCGCCGAGTCGGACGCGGTCTGCGAGGCGACCGGGGCGCCCGCCGACGCCTTCGGCCCCCTGACGCTCGCCGCGCTGCGGGGCGAGGCGGACGAGGCGGCCTGGCGGATCGAGGCGATGACCGCCGGGTCCCCCGGCACGGGCCGGGAAGCCCCCGTGACCTACGCGAACTGGGCCGCGGCGGTGCTGTACAACGGGCTCGGCCGCTACGACGACGCGCTGGCGGCGGCCACCCGCGCCGACGACGGCTCGCGCGATCTGTTCGCCGCGCGGTGGGCGCTGCCCGAGCTGGTCGAGGCCGCCGTACGCAGCGGGAACCCGGACCTCGCGGCCGACCCGATGGCGCGGCTGGCCGCATCGGCGCTGTCCGGCGGCACCGACCTCGGGGCCGGGATCGAGTCCCGCTGCCGCGCACTGCTGAGCGAGGGCGGGAGCGCCGAACGCCTCTACCGGGAGGCGGTCGACCGGCTCGCCCGCACCCGGTGCCGGCCCGAACTCGGCCGCGCGCACCTGCTCTACGGCGAGTGGCTGCGCCGCGAGGGCCGCCGGGCCGACGCCCGGAGCCGGCTGCGGGACGCGTACGACATGCTGACCGCCGTGGGCATGAGCGGCTACGCGGAACGCGCCCGCCGCGAACTGCTGGCCACCGGCGAGACCGTGCGCAAACGCACCGTCGAAACCCTCAGCGACCTCACCCCCAGGGAGGCGCTCATCGCCCGGCTCGCCTGCGACGGCCGGACCAACCAGGAGATCGGCACCACGCTGTTCATCAGCCCCCGCACCGTCGAATGGCACCTGCGCAAGGTGTTCGGCAAGCTCGGCATCACCTCGCGCAGGGAGCTGAACGCGGCGCTGACGCGACGCGGGCACCTGGACCGGCCGGCCTGACGCGGGCGGCCTCGGTCGGACGGCCGGGCGCGGCCCGGAACCCGCTCGCTCCGGGGGCGGGCGTCAGGACGGGCTCGCGGGCCGGTCGCGGGGCGGCTCATCCGTTGATGCGGGGGACACACCCCGGACCGCCCTTCCGGATACCCCCGTTACGGAACCCGCGCCAGCAACTCCCGTACCAGCGCGCCTACCTGGCCCGTCTCCACGAGGAAGCCGTCGTGGCCGTACGGTGAGCCGATCACCCGCAGCCGGTCCGCGCCCGGGATGCCGTCCGCCAGTTCGCGCTGCTGGTGGAGCGGGTAGAGGCGGTCGGAGTCGACCCCGGCGACCAGGGTTCTGGCGGTGATCCGGCGCAGTGCGGCCTTCGTGCCGCCCCGTCCCCGGCCGACGTCATGACCGTTCATGCCCTCCGTGAGGACGACATAGCTGCCCGCGTCGAAGCGGCGTACGAGCTTGGCCGCGTGGTGGTCGAGATACGACTCGACCTGGTAGCGGCCCCGCCGCCATGGGTGCTCGGCGCCCTGGTGCTCACGGCCGAACCGGTCCTGGAGTTCCGGTTCGCTGCGGTACGTCACATGGGCGAGCCGGCGGGCGACGCCCAGGCCCGCGTGCGGGCCGCCGCCGGGACCGGCGTCGTGGTAGTGCCCGCCGCGCCACTGCGGATCGGAGCGGATGGCGTGCAGTTGGACATGGGCCCAGGCGATCTGCTCGGCGCTCGCCGCGGCCGTGGTGGCGAGGAGCAGCAGCGACTCCACACGCCGCGGGTACGACACGGCCCACTCCAGCGCCCGCATCCCGCCCATCGAGCCGCCGATCACCAGGGACCAGCGGTCGATGCCGAGCGCGTCGGCCAGCCGGGCCTCGGCCGCGACCTGGTCACGCTGCGTCAGAAAGGGGAAGTCGCCTCCCCAGTGGCGTCCGCCGGGGCGCGGGGAGGCGGGCCCGGTGCTGCCCTGGCAGCCGCCGAGCACATTGGGCGCGACGACGAACCAGCGGTCCGTGTCCAGCGCGAGGCCCGGTCCCACCAGGCCGTCCCACCAGCCGGGCTGGGGGTGGCCCGGTCCGGCGGGCCCGCGGACATGGCTGTCGCCGGTGAGGGCGTGCAGCACCAGCACCGCGTTGGAGCGGTCCGGCGCGAGCCGCCCCCAGGTTTCGTACGCGAGCCGCACACCGGGCAGTTCGCCGCCCGCTTCCAGGGGCAGCGGCTCCCGGAGGGCGTGCCACCGGCGGCGCCCCGGCGGGTCCCCCTCCCGCCAGGCACCGGTGGCCGGCGGGAGGGGGATTTCGGAGGTTGTCACCGTGTTCAGGACGCGCCCTTCACCGCGCGGAAGCCGGCCTCCAGGTCCGCCCTGAGGTCGGCGAGGTTCTCGATGCCGACGGACAGCCGGACCAGTCCGGGCGAGGTGCCGGTCGCGGCCAGCTGCTCCTCGTCGAGCTGGCTGTGGGTGGTGGACGCGGGGTGGATGATCAGGCTGCGCACATCACCGATGTTGGCGAGGTGGCTGAAGAGCTCGACGGCGTCCACGAAGCGCTTGCCGGCCTCGACTCCGTCGCGCAGCTCGAAGGTCAGCACCGCTCCGGCGCCGCGCGGAAGGTAGCGCTGCCCGGCCTCGTACCAGCGGTTGGAGGGCAGGCCCGGGTAGTGGACGGCGGCGACCTCCTCGCGGCCCTCCAGCCATTCGGCGAGCGCCTGCGCGTTGGTGGAGTGCCGCTCGACGCGCAGCGACAGCGTCTCGACGCCCTGGAGCAGCAGGAACGCGGAGTGCGGGGACAGCGCCGGGCCGACGTCGCGCAGCAGCTGGACGCGCAGCTTGACGGCGAAGGCGCTCGGCCCGAGGGCGGGCCAGTAGCGCAGTCCGTGGTAGCTGGGGTCGGGCTCGTTGAAGTCGGGGAAGCGCTCGGCGTGCGCGCCGAAGTCGAAGGTGCCGCCGTCGACGACGACTCCGGCGATGGTGGTGCCGTGCCCGCCGAGGAACTTGGTCGCCGAGTGCACGACGATGTCGGCGCCGTGCTCGATGGGCCGCAGGAGGTACGGCGTGGGCACGGTGTTGTCGACGATCAGCGGGACTCCGGCCTCGTGGGCGACGTCCGCGACCGCGCGGATGTCGAGGACGTTGCCGCGCGGGTTGCCGAGCGATTCGGCGAACAGGGCCTTGGTGTTGGGGCGGACGGCCGCGCGCCAGGCGTCGAGGTCGTCGGGGTCGTCGACGAAGGACACCTCGATGCCGAACCGGGGCAGGGTGTGCCGGAAGAGGTTGAACGTGCCGCCGTACAGGGAGGTGCTGGAGACGATGTGGTCGCCCGCGCTCGCGAGGGTGAGGATCGCGAGGGTCTCGGCCGCCTGCCCGGACGCCAGCGCCACCGCGGCGACTCCGCCCTCCAGCGCGGCGATGCGCTGTTCGAGGACGTCGGTGGTGGGGTTGTGGATGCGGGTGTAGATGTTGCCCGGCTCGGCGAGGGAGAACAGGTCGGCGGCGTGCTGGGTGTCGCGGAACACGAACGAGCTGGTCTGGTAGATGGGCACCGCCCGCGCCCCGGTGGCCGGGTCCGGGACCGCTCCCGCGTGGATCTGCTGGGTCTCGAACGACCACGCCGGGGTGTCCGCCCCGGCGGGGGTCTCGTCGGGGGTGTGACCCGCGGCGACGGAGTCGATGGGCTGGCTCATGGTTCTCCCTGGAGCGATGGGGTGCGGCGGTGCTTCCGCACGCCCGCGTGCGGGCGTGCGGAAGGCGCGCGGCAGGCGGTGGAGGCGTGCGGGGTGTGACGGAAGGGGTGACCGGTGTCAGTGGCCGGAGCGGAGCATCGGCTCTCGGCTCGAACAGCCCATCGTGGTGACACGCCCGTAGTCGACGTGGCGGCGGGTCACAAGCAAGGTCATGCGGACAGAGAACCACATACCTGTACCTTGCACCAGCATCTGTCCACACAGCGGACAGAACCCGCTCCCGCGTCCGGCATCCGGTCACTTCCGCACCCGGCCGGGCCGGCGCGTCCGGGCCTCGCGGGCGGGCCGTAGCCGCGGCGCCCGGGCGCCTCGCCGGCACTGGGGAGACGTACCCTCCGCGCCCGGCGGGGCACCTCCGCCGCGCGTCCCGGTGCGTGCGGGACCCGTTCCACGGGGCCGGGACTACCGCGAGCCGCTCCACGGGGCCGGGACGAAGGTCCACAGGACCTCGGCCGGGGACGGGCCCGCGTTGCGCCAGTTGTGGGGCTCGCGGCCGGAGAAGGTGAGGGTGTCGCCGGCCGCCAGGGTCTCGGTGCGGCCGGTGAAGAGGACCGAGACCTCTCCGCTGACGACATGGAGCACCTCGACGTCGCAGTTGATCGTGTAGAGGGTGTCACCGCCGTTGGCTCCGGGTTCGAGATACGAGCGCAGCACCTGGACCCTGGACTGGCCGCGTGGCGTGATCATGCGGTCGACCACTCCGTGGCCGCCCATGTTGATGTGGGGCGCGTCCCCGATGCGGACGACCTCGGTGTCGGCGTCCTCGAAGAGGGAGCCGACCGGCAGGGACAGCACCTGGCACAGGGTGACCAGGGTGGCGACGCTCGGCGAGGTCTCGTCGCGTTCGACCCGGCTGAGGAATCCCCTGGTCAGGTTGGCCGCGGCGGCGACCTGCTCGATGGTGAGCCCCTGCGCCTTGCGGCAGGCCCGCAGGCGTGCGCCGACCCGGACCGGGAGTGCCGACGGCGTCGGATGAAGAGCTTTCATGAAGTCCCTCGCGTCGGTCGGTCTACTCACGGGCGACCCTTGACAGGGTGGGGGCCCGGAGCCACACTACCCGGAATGGAAGTTGCCTAATAAGCATTCTTTGTTGTGTATAGGTAACTTCCTCACAGTACAGATCCCGAGGTTCCGATGAACGCTGTCGATAGGACGACGATGGCTTCCCCCGAGACCGCGACCAGTCGCGAAGGAACGATCGAACAGCATTCGATCGACTATGTGCCGGGCTCCGAGCGGCACGGCAAGGTATGGCACCAGGGGCCGTTCTGGTTCACGGGCAACTTCGTGCTCCCCACCATGGTCGCCGGCTTCGTCGGCGCCTCCATGGGCCTCAGCGTCGGATACAGCGTGCTGGCGATCGTCCTGGGCGTGGGCTTCGGCACCTTCTTCATGGCGTTCCACGCCAACCAGGGCCCCCGGATGGGGCTGCCCCAGATGATCCAGTCGCGGGCGCAGTTCGGCAGCCGGGGCTCCACCGTGCCGTTCGCCGCGACCGTGTTCGTCTACGTCGGTTTCCTCGTCTTCGACACGGTCCTCGCCGAGCAGGGCATCGGGCTCGTCCTGCCGGACGGCAAGCTGTTCTGGTACCCGGTGCTGATCGCGGTCTCGATCGTCATCGCGGTGGTGGGCCACGACCTGCTCCACTTCGTGCAGCGCTGGCTGACGTATCTGCTGATCGTCGTCTTCGCGATCCTCACCGTCGTGGCCGTCGTGCACTTCTCGTCCAACCCCGTCGCCCAGAGCGCGCCCGCCGCGACGGCGGGCTGGGACTCGACCGCGTTCCTCGTGCAGTTCTCCCTCGCGGCGGGTTACAACATCAGCTACTCGGTGTACGTCTCCGACTACACCCGCTACCTCCCGGCGAACGCCCCCGCCCGCAAGCTGATCACCGCCGTGTACGCGGGCGCCGCGTTCTCGGCCGTGTGGCTGATGTCGCTCGGCGCGATCCTCGCGAGCTATCTCCCCGACCCCGACCCGATCCTGGCCCTGCGCGAGGTCGGCGATCTGCTCTTCCCCGGCTTCGGACTGATCGTCGTGCTCACCTCGGTCCTCGCCCTGATCTCGATCATGGGAGTGAACGCCTACGGCGCGATGCTGACCGGCGCGAGCGCGCTCGACGGCTTCCGCAAGGTGCGTCCGACCGTACGGCTGAGGGTCGTCGGTCTGGTGATCGTCGGTGTCGCCTCGCTGGTCGTGGCGCTGCTGATCCCCGACGACTACATCGGCAGCTTCAACAACTTCGTGCTGCTGATGCTGTACTTCCTGGTGCCGTGGACCGCGGTCAACCTCGTCGACTTCTACTTCGTGCGCCGCGGAAAGTACGCGATCGCCGAGATCCTCAAGCCCGACGGCATCTACGGGCGCTGGGCCTGGCGGGGCGTCACCGCGTACATCATCGGCTTCGTGGCGATGATCCCGTTCTTCTCGACCAGCTTCTACGTGGGTCCCGTCGCGGACGCGCTCGGCGGCGCGGACTTCTCGTTCGTGATCGGGCTGACGGTCTCCGGGCTGCTGTACGTGCTCTTCTCCCGCAACCTCGACCGCGCTTCGGAGGCCGAGGCGCGCGCCGAGAGCGAAGCCGAACTGGAAGGCGCCGTCCGATGACCCCGCGCACGACAACGGACCAGGTCCACCGCCAAGGAACGGAACGGCCGACGGCGGTCACCGTCGCCTGCTGCCAGATCGCGCCGCGGGTCGGGCGCGTCACGGAGAACCGCGCGCGCGTCCGCGAGGCGGTGCTCGCCGCCGCGGACCGGGGCGCGGACATCGTGGTCCTCCCCGAACTGGCCAACTCCGGTTACGTCTTCGAGGACGCGGACGAACTGCGCTCGGTGGCCGAGCCCCTGGACGGCCCGACGGTCCGGGAGTGGGAGGCGCTCGCGGCCCGGCTGCGTCTGGTGATCGTCGGCGGCCTCGCCGAACTCGGCGAGGCCGGCCGTGTCCACAACACGGGCGTCCTCGTGGACGGGACGGGGCTGCGCGCCTCCTACCGCAAGGCACATCTGTGGAACGGCGAGAAGACCTGGGGCTTCACCCCGGGCGACGCGCCGCCGCCCGTGGTGGACACCCCGCACGGCCGTATCGGCATGATGGTCTGCTACGACCTCGAATTCCCCGAGTGGGTACGGCTGGCGGCCCTGGAGGGAGCCGAGCTGCTGTGCGGGCCGGTCAACTGGCCGCTGTACCCGCGGCCGGAGGGCGAGCGCCCCGGTGAGGTCGTCCGGATGCAGGCGGACGCCTCCGTCAACCGTATGTTCGTCGCGGTGGCCGACCGCACCGGCACCGAGCGCGGACAGGACTGGCTCGGCGGCAGTGTGATCCTCGACGCGAACGGCTACCCCGTGACCGCGCTGCGCCTGGGCGAGGAGGCGATCGTCACCGCGACGATCGATCTCGCCGAGGCGCGCGACAAGACCATCAGCGAACTCAACGACGTGCACGCGGACCGGCGCCCCGGGCTGTACACACGCGTCGGAACGGAGCAGTCGTGACGGCAACCACGGTCGCGGTCGTCCAGCAGCCGCCGGCACTGCTCGACCTGGAGGAGTCGCTGCGCCGCGCGGTCGTCCACGTGACGGACGCGGCGGCGGCCGGAGCGAGCCTCGTGGTGTTCCCGGAGACCTGGCTGACCTGCTACCCGGCATGGGTGTTCGGCCTGGCGGGCTGGCGGAACGGCACGGCGCGGCACCGGCACGCGCGGCTGCTGGAGCAGAGCCCCGTCCTCGACCACGACGGCGGGGTGGACGACGACCTCGCGCCCGTGCGTGCGGCGGCCCGCGAGTGCGGGGTGAGTGTAGTCCTCGGGCTCAACGAGCGGCCGGGCAGGGCCTCCGGGTCGCTCTACAACTCGCTGATCACCATCGGCCCGGACGGCCGCACCCTCAATCTGCACCGCAAGCTGACGCCGACGCACACCGAGCGCATCGTGTGGGCGGCCGGTGACGGAGCGGGCCTGCGGGTCGTCGACACCCCGGCCGGGCGGGTGGGTTCGCTGGTGTGCTGGGAGCACTTCAGTCCGCTCGCACGGCACGCGCTGCACGCGCAGGACGAGGAGATCCATGTCGCCGCGTGGCCGGACATGCCCGAGAGCCATGTGATCGCGGCGCGTTCGTACGCCCTCGAAGGGCGCTGCTTCGTCGCCTCGGCGGGGCAGTTCCTGACGACGGACGACCTTCCGGCCGATCTGCTCGATGCCTATCGGGCGGGGGTCGGTCCCAACGCGCCCGAGAGCGGGCCCCTCTTCAACGGGGGTTCCCACATCGTCGGCCCGGACGGGTCGTGGGTCGTGGAGCCGGTCTTCGACGAGGCCCGCATCATCACGGCGAGCCTCGGGACCGGGCAGCGCTACGGCGAACTGCTCGACCTCGATGTCGCGGGCCACTACGCCCGGCCCGACGTCTTCCAGCTCTCCGTCGACCGCCGCCGCCGTGATTCGGGTGTCCTTTTCACCCCGTGATATCGCCCCCGCCGATCCGGCCGGTCCGCACCGTGCTCATGCCTCCTGAGCAGGCAAGCCGCCCTGCGGCCCGGCCGTTCGGCCGGGCTGCGGCCATGCGCCGTGCCGCCGCGCCCGACCGCGTTTCGGGGTGGCCCCCTCAGCGAAGTTAGGTTAGCCTCACCTGAATTCAGATGCTCGCCATGGGCACGGCGAGCGGGTGCGGAGGGGTGCGGTGGATGCCGGGGGTGTGTCGCAGCAAGCCGTTCTGAGAGGGGCGGTCACCGGGCAGCGCCGCGACATCACCGTCGCGTCCCTCCTGGGAGCGGCCCATCAGACCGCCGAAGCCCTCATTCCGGTCCTCATCGGAGTCGTGATCGACCGGGGCGTCGCCGACGGCGACGGCACCGGCCTCCTGCTGGGCATCGCCACGCTGGGCGCGGTCTACCTCGGGCTCTCGTTCAGCTTCCGCTTCGGCGCCCGTGCCGCGGAGCGGGCCTCCGAGACGGCGGCGCACCGGCTCAGGACCGAGCTGACCGGCCGGATCCTGGCACCGGAGGGCGGGGCCGACAGCGGACGGCTGCCCGGCGAGCTGGCCACGGTCGCGACCCAGGACGCCAAACGGGTCGGGGCGGTCAACCTGGCCGTGTTCGTGGGGGTATCGGCGCTCACGGGGCTCCTGGTCGGCGCCGTCGTACTGCTGCGCGTCTCCCTGCTGCTCGGTCTGGTCGTGCTGCTCGGCACCCCCCTGCTGCTGTGGTCGGGCCATCTGCTGAGCAAGCCCCTGGAGCGGCGCAGCGGGGCCGAACAGGAGCGGGCCGCGCACGCGTCCGGCGTCGCCGCCGACCTTGTCGCGGGTCTGCGGGTGCTCAAGGGCATCGGCGCCGAACCGTACGCCGTCGCCCGCTACCGCGACACCAGCCGCGGATCGCTCGCCGCGACCCTGCGGGCCGCGCGGGCCCACGCGTGGCAGAACGGCATCGTGCTCGCGCTGACCGGGACGTTCATCGCCCTGGTCGCCCTCGTCGGCGGACGGCTGGCCACCCGGGGGGACATCACCCTCGGCGAACTGGTCTCCGCCGCCGGCCTGGCGCTCTTCCTCCTCGGCCCGCTCTCCGTGTTCTCGTGGGTGAACGCCGAACTGGCCCAGGGCCGTGCCTCGGCCGCCCGGATCGCCGGCGTCCTCGGGGCGGGCGCCGCCGTGGTGCCCGGGACGGCCGCCCTGCGCCGGCCCGTCGAAGGGCGGATCCGGCTGCGCCGTCTGTCGTACGGAACGCTCCGGGACGTCGACGTCGAGATCGGGCCCGGCGAGATCACCGGTGTCGTCACCACCGACCCCGCCGACGCGACGGCGCTGCTGCGCTGTCTGGGCCGGCACGGCGACCCCGACGGCGGCTCGGTCGAACTGGACGGGGTGGACCTGACCGCCCTCGATCCCGTGGACATCCGTACCGCCGTGCTGGTCGCCGAACACGACGCCGATCTGTTCGAGGGCACCCTCGACGCCAATGTCGCCGCCGCCGCGTCCGGCGGGGACATCCGGGCGGCGATGGCCGCCTCCGGGGCGGACGAGGTCGCCCGCGCGCTGCCCCGCGGCGGCGACACGGAGATCACCGAGCGCGGACGCTCGCTCTCCGGGGGCCAGCGGCAGCGGGTGGCGCTGGCCCGGGCGCTCGCGGCGGACAGCCCCGTCCTGGTCCTGCACGACCCGGTGACCGCGGTGGACGCGGTCACCGAGGCGCGGATCGCCGCCGGGATCCGCGAACTGCGCCGGGGCCGTACGACCGTCGTGGTGACCACCAGCCCGGCGCTGCTCGCGGTGACCGACCGGGTCGTCCTCGTGGAGGGCGGCCGGGTGACCGGCAGCGCGTCCCACACCGACCTCGTCCGCGACAGCCTCGGCTACCGCACGGCGGTACTCTCATGACCGACCGGCACCCGACGGCCGCGCCGGGAGACCGGGCGCTGCTTCCCGTCGCGAGCGGGCCCCGCACCCGCGCGGCCGTCGGTGAACTCCTGCGCCCCTACCGGCTCCTCGCGCTCGGCGGGTTCACCGTGACGGTCGCCGCCACGGCCGTGGGCCTGCTGACCCAGCCGCTGCTCGGCCGGATCGTCGACCTCGCGTCCGACGGCCGCCCGCCCGGCGCACTGACCTCGACCGTGCTGCTGCTGGCGGCCGTCGCCGTCACCCAGGGCCTGGCCACCGGACTGGGCCTGTCCCTGATCTCCCGGCTCGGCGAGACCGTACTCGCCCGGCTGCGTGAACGTTTCGTCGAACGGGCGCTCGGGCTTCCGCTGGAGCAGATCGAGCGGGCCGGATCAGGCGATCTGACCGCGCGCGTCACCGGGGACGTGTCGGTGGTCGCCGACGCGGTGCGCACCGCCCTGCCGGAACTGGCCCGTTCGCTGCTCGCCATCGTGCTGACGCTCGGTGCCCTCGCCGTGCTCGACTGGCGTTTCCTGCTGGCCGCGCTGCTCGCCGTGCCCGTCCAGGCGTACACCGCGCGATGGTATGTACGGCGTGCGGTACCGCTCTACGCGCAGCAGCGGGTGGCGAGCGGGGCCCAGCAGCAGCAGCTTCTCGACACCATCGGCGGCGGCTCGACCGTGCGCGCGTTCCGGCTGGAGAAGGAGCACACCGAGCGGGTCACCGAGCGCTCCCGGTCGGTGGTCGACCTGACGATGCGGGGCGTACGGCTCGTCCTGAGCTTCTACAGCAGGCTGCACATCGCCGAGTTCATCGGGCTCACCGCGGTCCTCGTCACCGGATTCCTCCTGGTGCGCCAGGGTTCGGCGTCCCTCGGCACGGCGACCGCCGCCGCGCTCTACTTCCACAGCCTCTTCACGCCCGTCAACTCCGCCCTGGTCCTCCTCGACGACGCCCAGTCGGCGATGTCCGGCCTGGCGCGGATCGTCGGGGTGGCGGACCAGCCGCCGCCCGAGGAGCCCGAGCGGCCCGCCGTACCGCGGGACGCCTCCCTCACCGTCACCGGCGTCGGCCACGCGTACGAGACCGGTCATCCCGTCCTCCACGAGGTCGATCTGACGCTCCGTCCGGGAGAGCGGGTCGCCCTGGTGGGAGCGAGCGGCGCGGGCAAGACCACCCTGGCGAAGCTGATCGCGGGCATCCACCGGCCGACCGAGGGCACCGTCCGACTCGGCGGGGCGCACCTCGACGAGATCGGCCCGGCCGCCGTCCGCCGCACGATCGCCCTGATCACCCAGGAGACGCATGTGTTCGCCGGGCCGCTGGCCGAGGACCTCCGGCTCGCCAAGCCGGACGCCACGGACGCGGAACTGCGGGCGGCGCTCGACCGGGTGGACGCACTGGCCTGGGCCGAGGCGCTCCCCGACGGTCTCGCGACGGTTGTCGGGGACGGCGGCCACCGGCTCGGGGGCGACCAGGTCCAGGCGCTGGCGCTCGCCCGGCTGATCCTGGCCGATCCGCCGGTGGTCGTGCTCGACGAGGCGACCGCCGAAGCGGGCAGCACCGGGGCCCGCGCGCTGGAGAAAGCCGTCGCCCGGGCCGTGGACGGCCGTACGGCATTGATCGTCGCGCACCGGCTGACGCAGGCCGCGACCGCCGACCGGGTGGTCGTCATGGAGGCGGGCCGGATCGTCGAGTCCGGGACGCACGACGAACTGCGCGCGGCCCGAGGCAGCTACGCGGCGCTGTGGAACGCGTGGTCCGGCACCCGGGACCCGGCCGTGTAGCCCGGGCACGCCCCCCACGACGCCGCCCCCACCCCCGGCACCGTCCCTGCGACCACACCTGCCGACCGACCCCGAGGAACGACCGATGTCCCGCTCCGCAATCCGGCGCACGACCGCCGCACTCGCCTCCGTACTGCTCCTGCTCGGAGCCGCCACCGCCTGCGGTTCCGGCTCCGACGGCTCCGGGGGCTCCGAAGGGGGCGGGGCCTCGAAGAGCGGCTCCGCCGATTCCGCCTACCCGGTGACGATCCCGCACAAGTACGGCAGCACCCGGATCACGTCCGAGCCGAAACGGATCGTCACCGTGGGGCTGACCGACCAGGACGCCGTGCTCGCGCTCGGAAAGGTACCGGTCGGCACCACCGAGTGGATCGGCGGCTACCGGGGTGCCATCGGCCCCTGGGCCCAGGACGAACAGGGCGACGGCAAGGCACCGGCCGTCCTCAAGGACACCGGCACCGGCCCGCAGGTGGAGAAGATCGCCGCGCTCGATCCGGATCTGATCCTCGCCGTGTACGGCGGGCTCACCAAGGAGCAGTACACGTCGCTGTCCAGGTTCGCGCCGGTCGTCGCCCACCCGAAGGAGTACAACGACTACGGCATCCCGTGGCAGGAGCAGACCCGCACGATCGGCAAGGCGCTCGGCAGGTCCGCCGAGGCCGACGAGGCCGTCGCCGGGGTGGAGGCGGCGTTCAAGGCGGCGGCCAGGCCGGAGTTCAAGAACGCGACGGCGCTGATGGCCACTCCGTACGAGGGCATGTTCGTCTTCGGCACCCAGGATCCGCGCTCACGTATTCTCACCGGGCTCGGCTTCCGGCTGCCGGACGGTCTGGACCAGGCGATCGGCGACCGGTTCGGTGCGAGCATCAGCAAGGAGCGCACCGATCTCCTCGACCAGGACGCCGTCGTGTGGATGGTCACCGATGTCGCCGAGGACACGGCGAAGCTCCACAAGGACGCCTCGTACGGAAATCTGAAGGTGGTCAGGGACGGCCGTGAGGTCTTCGTCCACGAGACCAGCGACTACGGCAATGCCATGGCCTTCGGCACGGTGCTGAGCCTGCCGTACGTCATCGAGCGGCTGGCGCCGCAACTGGCCGCCGCCGTCGACGGGAAGCCGGCGACCGTGGTGGCGCAGCCCGCCTCCTGACCCACGCGCGGCCCGGGAGCCGGAACGGCGCCGGGACCGCGGGTCCCGGCCCTCCCGGCCGCCGCCCGTGTACCACGACGCGCCCGCCCCCGGGCGGGCGTCGGCCGGCCCCCTGTCCCGGGCCTGCCCAACCGGTGAGGAAGTGAATTGGGGACCTCGGTGAAAGCGGTGCACCGCCCGCGCGCGGCGCTGCTCGCGGCGCTGTCCGTGACCGCGCTCGTCGCGCTGGTCGCGGTCTCGGTCCTCTTCGGTGCGCTGAGTGTGCCGCCCGGCCAGGTGTGGAGCACCCTGCTCGGCGACGCGCCCAGTACCCGGGTCGACAACGCCGTCTGGTCGGTGCGCGTGCCGAGGACCGCGCTGGGCATCGCGGCGGGGGCGGCCCTCGGGCTGTCCGGTGCGCTGATGCAGGCGCTGACCCGCAATCCGCTCGCCGACCCGGGAATCCTCGGGGTGAGCGCGGGCGCCGCCTTCGCTGTCGTGCTCGCGGTGGGGGTGCTCGGGCTGGGATCCGTCCACGCCCAGGTGTGGTTCGCCTTCGCGGGGGCGCTCGGTGCCAGTGTGCTGGTGTATCTGCTGGGCGGGCTCGGACGGTCCGGGGCGACACCGGTCAAGCTCGCGCTTGCCGGAGTCGCCGTCACCTCGCTGCTGTTCTCGCTGACCAGCGCCATCGCGCTGACCGACCCGGACGCCCTGAACCGCTACCGCTTCTGGTCGGCCGGATCGCTCGCGAACCAGGACGACGGCACCCTGCTGCGGATCCTGCCGTTCCTCCTGGCCGGCGCGGCGATCGCGCTGGCGATCGCCCCCGCGCTCAACAGCCTGGCCCTCGGCGACGATGTGGCCGCCTCGCTGGGGACGAGGCTGGGGCTCGTCCGCGTCCTCGGCGTGGTCGCCGTCACCCTGCTGACGGGAGGGGCGGTGGCCGTGATCGGCCCGGTGGTCTTCGTCGGCCTGGTCGTCCCGCATGTGGCGCGGGTGCTCACCCAGTACGCGGGAATCGGCCCCGACTACCGCTGGCTGCTGCCCCTGTCGGCGGTCCTCGCTCCCTGTCTGCTGCTCGCCGCCGATGTCACGGGACGCCTGCTGGCCCGGCCGACCGAGATCCAGGCGGGCGTTCTGGTCGCCTTCATCGGCGGGCCGTTCTTCATCGCGATGGTCCGCCGCCGCCGACTCGCGGAGCTGTGAGCATGACCGACCTTCTCCCCTCCGGCCACGGTGCCCCCGACAACGGCGTTCATGACCCGAGCGTCTCCGGGCGGGACGCCCCCGGCCGTGAGCGCGGGCGCCCGCCGGGCCAAAGCGCGCGCCGGGTGCCCTTCCGGCTGGCCGTGCCGCCCGTCTCCGGGGTGCTGCGCCCCCGGCTGGCGGGGGTGTGCGCGGCCCTCGCGGCCGCCGCGTTCCTCATGTTCTGCTGGGGAATGTCCGTCGGCGACATCCCGTACAGCCTCACCGAGGTGATGAGCGCCCTCCTGGGTACGGGTGACCCCGGGACCCGGCTCATCGTCCAGGAGCTGCGCCTGCCCCGGGCGTTGGCGGGACTGCTGGTCGGGATCGCCTTCGGCATCTCGGGCGCCCTGTTCCAGACCATCACCCTCAACCCGCTGGCCAGTCCGGACCTGATGGGCATCACCCAGGGCGCGGGAGCCGTGGTCGTCGCGGGCATCGTCCTCGGCTGGGACGGCGCCCTGAGCACCCAGGCGCTGGGACTGCTCGGGGCCCTCGGCGCGGCACTGCTGGTGTACGTCCTGGCCTGGAAGCGCGGGACCACCGGATACCGCATCGTCCTCGTCGGCATCGGCGTCGCCTGGATCTCCACCAGCGCCACGGACTATCTGATGGCCCGGGGCGAGCGGTTCGAGGCCCAGGCCGCCCTCGGCTGGCTCGTCGGCAACCTCAACGGCCGCGAATGGGACCAGGTCACCCCCCTGCTCCACGCCCTGGCCGTCCTGGCCCCCACGGCGCTGTTCCTCGGCCGGCTCACCCGCACCCTCCAGCTCGGCGACGACATCGCACGGGGACTGGGAACGCGGATCCACACGGTCCGGGCGGCGGCCCTGCTCACGGGTGTCGCCCTGGCCGCCTTCGCCACCGCCGCGGCCGGGCCCGTCGCCTTCGTCGCGCTCGCCGCGCCGCAGATCGCCCAGCGGCTGGCCCGTACGGCCTGGCCACCGCCGCTGGCCGCCGGACTCACCGGGGCCGCGATGGTGCTGGTGTCCGATCTGCTCGCCCGCGAGCTGATCGACGGGACGGAGCTTCCCGTCGGGATCGTCACGGGAGTCCTCGGCGCGCCGGTGCTGCTGTGGCTGCTCGTCCGTGCCCAACGCGCCGGCTCAGGAGGCTGACCGCATGTCCGTGAAATCCGCGAAGTCCCCTGCTCCCGGGCCCGGTTCCGCGTCCGTGGCCGCCGCGTCCGGGCCCGGGGCCGGATCGGGGTCCGGGCTGCGGGCCGAAGGGCTGCGGCTGGCGTACGACCACCGGGTCGTCGTCGACGATCTCGATGTGGCCGTCCCGCCGGGCCGTGTCACGGCGATCGTCGGGGCGAACGCGTGCGGCAAGTCGACCCTGCTGCGGGCGCTTGCCCGGCTGCTGACGCCGAAGTCCGGCTCGGTGCGGCTCGACGGCCGCTCGGTGCACTCCATGCCGACCAGGGAACTCGCCCAGCGGCTGGGGATCCTGCCGCAGTCCCCCGTGGCCCCCGAGGGCCTGACGGTGATCGATCTGGTGGGCCGCGGCCGGTCCCCGCACCAGACGTGGTGGCGTCAGTGGTCCTCCGCCGACGAGCGCGCCGTGCACGACGCGCTGCGCGCGACCGCCCTGACCGATCTCGCCGAACGCCCGGTCGACGAGCTGTCCGGCGGACAGCGGCAGCGCGCCTGGATCGCCATGGCGGTCGCCCAGGGCACTCCGGTGCTGCTGCTGGACGAGCCCACGACCTATCTCGATCTGGCCCATCAGATCGATGTGCTCGATCTGATCACCGATCTGAACCGGAACGAGAACCGTACGGTGGTCATGGTCCTGCACGATCTCAACCAGGCGTGCCGTTACGCCGATCACGTCATCGCGATGAAGTCCGGACGCGTCGTCGCCGAGGGCCGTCCGTCGGACGTCATCACCACCGCCATGGTGGAGGAGGTCTTCGGCCTCCGCTGCCGGGTCGCGCCCGACCCGGTCAGCGGAACGCCGATGATCATTCCGATCGGCCGCCACCACGAGGGCCGGGAGACCCGCGGGAACCGCGAGGTCTCCGATGACCCGGATACCCCCGCGAGCTCGAAGGACTCCGAACCCCCCGACCCTGCAAACACAGAGAACCCAGAGAACACGGACGCGGTTCCGTCCGGCTGATGACCCGCTCCGCCGCGCACGCGTCCCGGAACGTCCGGTGGCGTATCCGCCGCCGGGGCGCCGCGCGGGCACACGGGCCACCGTCGCTCCGCCCCGGCCGCCATCCGGGAGGCCGCATGCGCGCGGGCTCGTACCCACCCTCTGCTTCCGGCCGTTCCCCCTCGGGCAGGGCACCTCGACCACGCTGTTTCCGGCCTGCCGTTCACCGGCCACGCCCCCGCCCGAACAGCGTGGGCGGCCGCCGCGTCACGCGGCCGGGGCGCCCTTCGGCCTCCCGCTTCGGCCGTCGCGCGCCCGGATCCCGTCACCGTGCGCCGCCCGGCGGCGCGAAGCGTACGGTCCCGGGTGCGGGCGGGTCCGCCCGGGCCGCGGTTCGGTCTCGGCCACGGCCCGCGCGGACTCCTTGTTGCCCCTGCGGCCCGGCCGGTTGAATCGCCGGGTGATCGAGATCGGTGTGGACCTGGGCGTCGTCACGGCCCCCTCGGGTGTGCTCGTGCTCGGGATGGCGGGCTGGATCGACCACTGGGCCCGGGTCGGCCCGCCCCTGTCCGAACGGGCCGCGGCCGCGCCGGGTGGCGGCGGTCATCTGCACGAGCCGGCCGGGGGCCGTCCTCAGGAGTGGTTGTGCGAGGCGGTCGCGGTACCGGCGGCCGCCGACCGGCCGCTGCGGGTACGGGCCGCCGCGTCGCCCTCGCCCTTCGACGGCGGCCCGACGATCGCCGTCCTGGAAACGGACCTCGGCCTGCCCTGGCCGCCCACCGCCGCGGACGGCCGGCCCGTGCTGCTCGGGGACCTGCCGGTCGACCGGTGCGGCATGGTGCTCGGTGACGCCTCGGCCCTGGACTCCTTCACCGGTGAACACGGCGAGTCGTCCGACGGGCTGGCCGATGTCGCCTACTGGGGCAAGCACGCGGAGGCCGTCTACGCGAAGTTCGGCGGGGACCGGGTCACCGGGCACAGCGGTGACGCGACGCACGGGTGGCCCGATGTGCCCGTGGCGAAGGCGGAGGCGCTCGCGGAGACCATCCGGGCCTGGGCCAGGCATGTCACCGGGGCTGACGGTCTGACGGTGGTGGTCGACCTCCACACCCACGCCCACCGGCTCCACCGCGCGGGCCGGGCCCACCCCCTGCTGGCCGGCGTCGTCGAGGTGGCCGGATGCCCGGTCCTGGGTCTCGGGTGGGACAGCGGCGACCACTCGATGCGGCACCGGGGCGAGCGGCGCTCCGGCCATGTCTACCCCGTCACCCTCGAAGCCTCCCCCGGCGGCGGAACGGTGCTGCGCTGGACCATCCCGCCCTACGAACCCCCGCAGCCGGACAGCTGACGCACCCGGCACGGGCCTCCCGGGCGCCGGAGCCCGCCCGGCCGACCGGGACCCCACGGACAAACGGGCCCTCGCCCGGGAGCCCGGGCCGGCACGGCCGGGCCCGGCTACAGGCCGTCGAAGGAGCCGTGGCGGCCCGCGCCGCCCGCGAACCGGTCCGCACCCGACCGGGTCTCGCCCGCGGCGAGCGGCACCAGCCCGTGGCGGTACTCCGCCGCCAGCGCCTCCGGCTCCCCCAGACCGTGCTGTTCCCGCGCCGACATCCGGTCGCTGCGCAGGCACAGCTGGGGAAACGCGGCGATCTCACGGGCGAGTCGTTCCGCTGCTGCCCGGGAGCCGCCCGGGGGCACCAGACGGTTGGCGAGCCCCATCTCGTACGCCTCCTTCGCGGGCACGGGCCGCCCGGTGAGGATCATGTCCATGGCGCGGCTCTCGCCGATCAGCCGGGGCAGCCGGACGGTGCCGCCGTCCACCAGGGGGACACCCCAGCGGCGGCAGAACACACCGAACACGGCGTCCTCCTCCACGACCCGCAGATCGCACCAGGCGGCCAGCTCCAGACCCCCGGCCACCGCGTGCCCGGCGACCGCGGCGACGACCGGCTTGGTCAGCCGCATCCGGGTGGGTCCCATCGGCCCGTCGCCCTCGGCGAGCACCCGATTGCCGCGGTCGGTGCCGATCGCCTTGAGATCGGCACCGGCGCAGAAGGTGCCGCCCTCGCCCCAGAGCACGGCGACGGCCGCGTCCGGATCGGCCTCGAACCGCCGGAAGGCGTCGGCGAGCAGCGCGGCGGTGGGGCCGTCGACGGCGTTGCGTACGGCGGGCCGGGAGAGGACGACGGTGAACACCGGGCCGTCGCGCTCCACCCGTACCGCGGGGCCCTCGTTGCGGGTGCTCATCCCTTGCCCTCCCACAGGGGGTCGCGCAGCGCCCGCCGGAGGATCTTGCCGACCGGGGAGTACGGAATCGTGTCGACGAAGTGCACGGCCTTGGGCACCTTGTACCCCGCCAGCCGGGCCCGTACGTGGTCGCGGAGCGCCGCCTCGGTGGTCTCGGCGCCCGGCCGGAGGGTGACGAAGGCGGTGACGGCCTCCACCCAGGTCGGGTCCGGCGCGCTGACGACGGCGCACTGGGCGACGGCGGGGTGGGAGGTGAGGACGTCCTCCACCTCACGGGGGTAGACGTTGTAGCCGCCTGTGATGATCATGTCGCTGCTGCGGTCGACGAGATGCAGATAGCCCCGCTCGTCGAGGCGTGCGAGGTCCCGGGTGCGGATCCAGCCGTCCGGGGTGAGGCTCTGCGCGGTCAGTTCGGGCGCGTTGTAGTAGCCCGCCATGGCGAACGGGGCCTTGACCCGCACCTCACCGATCTCGCCGGGAGCGACCCGGGTCCCGTCCTCGTCGGTGAGGACCAGTTGCGCGTCGATGACGGGGTGCCCGGCGGCGCCGAGGAGTTCACCGCCCTCCGCGTGGTCGTCCCGGTCCAGGACCGCGAGGCACAAAGGAGCCTCGGTCTGGCCGAAGTACTGGACGAACCTGGGCCCCCACGCGTCCAGCGCGTGCTCGATGAGCGGGCGGGGCATGGGGCTCGCCCCGTAGACGACGGTGTGCAGCCGGCCGAGGTCGGCGCCCTCGGCCTTTCCTCCGGCGAAGAGCATGCCCAGCATGGTCGGTACGAGATTGACGGCGGTGACTCCGTAGCGCGGGATGGCCGCGAGGTAGGCGTCGGGCTCGAAGCCGGTGAGCACCGCGGACGCGGCACCGCGCACCCAGTACGGGAGGACGAAGGTGCCGCTGGCGTGGATCAGTGAGGCCGCGTGCAGCATCACGTCGTCACGGCCGGGCGAGACCAGATTGGCGAGGATGTTCGCGGTGATCGCGGCATAGCTCGCCTGGGTGTGCTGCGCGGCCTTGAGCGTGCCGGTGGTGCCCGAGGTGTAGAGGATCAGGATCACGTCGTCGGGCTCGGCGTACCGCATGGGGTCGGCCGGACTGGCCTCCCGCATGGCGGCCGTCAGATCGAGGTCGCCCGTGTCCCCGGAGGGTCCGAGGCAGGCGAGGGTCAGTCCGGGCACGGCGGCCCTGAGCTCCTGGGCGCGTTCGCTCAGCTCGGGCCCGTACACGAGGAGGGAGACCCCGGTGTCCTGGAGCATCCGGGTGTGCTCGGCGAGGGAGAGCCGGCCGTTGAGCGGGACCCGTGCCGCGCCCGCCTTGAGGCAGGCGAAGTCGACGGAGACGGACCACAGTCCGTTGCCGAGGAGGAGACCCACTCGGTCTCCGCGGCCGGTGCCGAGTCCGGTGAGGACGTGGGAGAGCCGGTTGGCGGCCTCGTCGACCTCGGCGTAGGTGAGGGATCGGTTGTCGAAGTACAGGGCGGTTCGTCCGGAGAAGCGCGCAGCGCCCAGGCGGACCAGGTCTACGGCAAGCATGCTGCGGACGATAGCCGCGAAACATACAGTCCGTCTAGACGGTTTGTTGTTTTACTCCGGGTTGCCGTACCGTCGGCCCATGTCCGCCACCCGACGCACTCAGCGGCAACGCCGGGAGGAGACGCGCCAGCGCCTCCTCGACGCCACGATCGACTGCCTGGTCGAGCACGGCTTCGCGGGCACCACCACCCAGCGGGTCCAGGAGCGGGCCGGGATCTCCCGGGGCGCGCTGCTGCACCACTTCGCCTCCAAGGCGGACCTCCTGACGGCCGCGACCCACCATGTCGCCGAACTGCGGCTGGCCCGGCTCCACGAGGAGGCCGACACCGGCGGACGGACCCGCGCGGAGGGACTCGCCCTGCTGCGGAACGCGATGTCGGGCCCGCACTTCCTCGCCGGGCTGGAGCTGTGGCTGGCCGCCCGGACCGACCCCCACCTCAAGGCCGCCCTCCTCCCGGCCGAGCGCGAGGTGGGCGCGGCCCAGCGCGAGGTGCTCGCCAAGCTGTTCGGGCCGGAGGTGACCGCACGCGAGGACTTCGCCCTGCTCTGCGAGTCCCTGCTGGTCCTGCACCGCGGCCTGGCTCTGACGAGCGTCCTGCGTGACGACCCGGAATTCGAGGACCGCCTGCTGGGCCTGTGGGCGGACCGGTTCCTGGGCACCGCTCCGTAACAGCCCTCACCTCCGGCGCAGCCGGGACGGACCGCCGCGGGAGCGTCCCGCCGGCGGAACCCGGGGCGGGTCCGCGCGGCCTCCCGGTCCGCACCCCGCGCCCGCCGCGGACACTCCCGCCGTACGGCCATCCCGCCGGGCATCTCCCCCGCCGGGCGCCTCCGCGCTCCCCGCGCGGCTCGCCGCCCGGCCCCACCCCCACACCGCCGGAGCGCCCGCACGCCCCGGAACGCAACCCCCCTGCCGCCCCGGCGATTTCAGAAAGACCACTGATGTTCACCTGCGCGCTACCCCACAATCGCCCGGCATGACCGAGCATCTATGCCCTGACCTGCTGGGAGGGATCACATGGAGCAGCACCGGCACAACCGGCGCAGACGTCTGTTCGGATCGGTCGGTTCGGCGGTGGCCGCTGCTTTACTCCTCTCGGCATGCGGACTCTGGAGCGACGACGGCGAACCGGCGCCCGCCCCCACGGCGGCGAGCTCGATCTCCTGTGCGCCACAGGGGCAGTTGGCGGCCTCCGGGTCCACGGCTCAGCAGAACGCCATGAAGCACTGGATGGAGGAGTACCAACAGGCCTGCCCGGGGGTGAAGATCCGGTACGTGCCCATCGGTTCGGGGGGCGGCGTGTCCCAGTTCCTGCGGGGTGCGACCGTCCTGGGCGGGACGGACAGCACACTCAAGACCGACGAGATCGAGGACTCCCGTGAGGTGTGCCGTGGAGGCCGGGCCATCGATCTGCCCATGGTGGGCGGACCGATCGCCATCGGCTACAACCTCACGGGTGTGGAGAACCTGGTGCTCGATGCCGAGACCCTGGCGAGGATCTTCGACTCGAAGATCGACACCTGGAACGATCCCGCGATAGCGCGTCTGAATCCCGGGGTCCGACTGCCCTCGGCCCCCATCGTCGCGGTCCACCGCTCCGACGAGTCGGGGACGACCCAGAACCTCAACGCCTATCTCAGCGGTGCGGCCCGGGACGTGTGGCCGTACGCGAAGGAGCGGGCGTGGCAGGCCAAGGGGGGCCACTCGGCGGCGGGTTCCGGTGGAGTGGCGTCACAGGTTCGCGCGACCGAGGGCGCCATCGGGTACTTCGAGCTGTCCTTCGCCACGGCGGACGACATCCCCACGGTCCGGCTCGACACCGGGGCACCCGAGCCCGTGACCGTCTCGGCACGGACCGCGTCGGCCGGTATCGCGGCGGCGCGGGTGAGCGGCACAGGCAAGGACATGGGGCTGGAGTTCGACTACCGGACCGGCCTCGCCGACACCTACCCGATCGTTCTCATGACGTATGTCATCGTCTGCGACACGGGAACCCGGCCCGAGGCGCTGCCCGCCCTGAGGTCGTTCCTCGCCTACACCGCGAGTGCCGAGGGCCAGAGCGAGCTGACACGGCTTCACCACGCGCCGCTGCCGGAGAAGGTGGCCGCCCAGGTGCGCGGCGTCATCAGCTCCCTGTCCTGACCCCGTCCCGACGGCTCGCGCCCGACCGGACACCGTGCCCGGCCGCTCCCCCGGACGAGCACACCACCACCGAGGCCGTGGTGGACGACACACAACTGTCGTCCACCACGGCCTCGCTCATGCCCCCGGCAGCCGGCAGCCAGCCCGGGACGCCGGCGGGAACACCGGCCGATTCCGACACCGTCCCGGCACCGCTTTCGCCGCCCGTCGGTGGCGCACCGTCAGCACACGAACCGCCTGCGTCAGAAATCGGCCGCAAAAATGAGAACTACACAACGCCCACATTAGAACAATCCCCATGTGGGTCACGGAAATGCAAAGAGGTCACATGGGTCGCTCACGTTTCGATGAAATCTCAGTAACGCGACAAGGGAGAACCTAAACGCCACATCCCCACGACTTGGGTTTACCCCATGCCAACAAGCGGGATTCCAGCCATTGCTGGGCAACTGACGCACCATGCGGATCGCGTGTACGACAGCGGTCACGCAGGGGAGTTCAGCATGCGTCCGCACCTGCGGGGCGGGCCCCATCCCGCGCACATCCGCCGCACAGCAGAAAGACCTGTACCAACATGAACATCACTGTTCTTGGACAAGGCTACGTCGGGCTTCCACTGGCCATGCGGGCAGCCGAAACCGGGCATAATGTCACCGGCTACGAACCGGATTACGCACGGTGCGCACAGCTTACTTCAGGTGACTCCTATGTGGAAGACATTCCTTCCGCCCGGCTGCGCGAGGCGATCGCCGCCGACACCTACCGGGCCACGGACGATCCCCGCGACCTCAAGGGCTTCGAGATAGCGGTCATCACGGTGCCGACGCCCCTCACCAACCGCGCGCCCGACCTCACCTGCGTACGTGACGCGGCACGCACCGTGTCGTATTACATCGAGCCCGGTTCCACGGTGATCCTCGAATCGACGACGTATCCGGGCACCACACGTGACGTCGTGATTCCTCTCCTGGAAGAGGGTTCCGGTCTGACCGCGGGCAAGGACTTCCACGTCGGCTTCAGCCCGGAGCGCATCGACCCGGGCAACGCCACCTGGCGGTTCGAGAACACCCCCAAGGTGGTCTCCGGACTCACGCCCGCCTGCCTGGAGCGCGTCAAGGCGTTCTACGACAGCCTCGTCGACACGACCGTGTCCGCGTCCGGTCTGGAGGAGGCCGAACTCGCGAAGGTCTTCGAGAACACCTTCCGGCACGTCAACATCGCCCTGGTCAACGAACTCGGCAAGCTCGGGCATCTGCTCGGCGTCGACGTCGGTGACGC
Organism: Streptomyces sp. NPDC004609; assembly: GCF_042873655.1. Classification (NCBI taxonomy): domain Bacteria; kingdom Bacillati; phylum Actinomycetota; class Actinomycetes; order Kitasatosporales; family Streptomycetaceae; genus Streptomyces; species Streptomyces sp. NPDC004609. The sequence goes on from NZ_JBIALS010000002.1 coordinate 315,354, forward strand.
GCTCGACTGCGCCGCCACCAAGCCGTTCGGTTTCATGCGCTTCACGCCGGGTCCCGGTGTGGGCGGGCACTGCCTGCCGATCGACCCGGTGTACCTCTCCCACCATGTGCGCCAGCAGCTCGGCGAGACCTTCCGGTTCGTGGAGCTGGCGCAGGAGGTCAACGAGCGGCAGCCCGCGTATGTCGTCGAACGGCTCCAGAGCGCGCTGAACCGCTTCGGCAAGTGCCTCAAGGGCGCCAGGATCCTCGCGCTCGGGCTCACCTACAAGCCCGGCACGGCCGATATGCGGGAGTCCCCGGCCCGCACCGTCGTCGAACTGCTCACCGCCCAGGGCGCCGACTGCACCGTCGTGGACCCCCACCTCACCTCCCACCCGGGCACGCCGTACCTGACCGCGCTCACCGAGCGGGACCTCGCGGGCGCCGACGCCGTGCTGGTCCTGACCGATCACCCCGAGTTCGACTTCGAGACGGTGCGCGACCACGCCGCCTACGTCCTCGACACCCGCCGCGCGGTTCCCGCCGGCGCCCATGTCGAACACCTCTGAAACACCTCCCCCCACAACGACGTACACAGAAAGCAAGTGAGAAACCCATGTCCGAGAATGGTCAGCTCGCCCGCACCGGCTCGGCCGCCGGCGCCATCATCGTCGGCGGGACCGTCATCACCGGCTGGTGGCTCCTCGGCATTGCCGCCCTCGTCGTCTGCGCAGGCGCCGTTCTGATCCGCTTCAGCTTCCGCCGCGACCGCACCGCCGACCAGCGATGAGTTCAAAGGCCCTCGCGGCCCATCCGCACCATTCCGGCACGGTCCTGGTCGGAGGCATCGCGCTCACCGCGGCCGCCGCCTGGGCCGCGCAGCACGCCATCGCCGCGACCCACTACGGCGATGCCACCCGCGGCCGGCTGGGTGTGGTGTGGGCCGTCACCTTCGTTCTTCTGATGGCCCAGACCGTGATGTACCACTTCGACCGGCCCTACCGCGCCACCCCACGTGTCGCGCGCCTGCTGGCCGGCAGACATGTCGCCGTCCTGGTGCCGACGTACAACGAGGACGAGGGCTACCTCCGCATGGGGCTCCAGTCCCTGCTGGACCAGACGAGACTCCCGGACAGTGTGCACATCGTCGATGACGGGTCGACGAGCACCGACTACGCCTCCGTCCGGGCATGGTGGCTCGGTGCCGCCCACGCGGCCGGGATACGGACGACCTGGCAGCGTGTCCCCAACGGCGGCAAGCGCCAGGCCCAGGGTCACGGGGTCCGGGCCAGTCCCGAGGCCGACTTCTATGTGACGCTCGACAGCGACAGCTGTCTGGCGCCCAACGCGATCGAGCAGGTTCTGCTGCCGTTCGGCCGGAAGTCGGTCCAGTCGGTGGCGGGGATCGTCCTGGCCACCAACCACCGGGCCAATCTGCTGTCGCGGATCACCGACCTGTGGCTGCTGACCGGCCAGCTCGTCGACCGGTCGGCGCTGTCCACGGTGGGTGCGGTGCTGGTCAACTCCGGTCCGCTGGCCGCCTATCGCGCGGCCGTGATCCGGGACAACCTCGACGCCTATCTGGGCGAGACGTTCCGGGGCAAGCCCGTTCACCTCTCCGACGACAGCCTCCTCACCCTGTACGCGCTCCTGCGCGGCAAGACCGTCCAGCAGCCGACCGCCGTGGTCTTCTCCGCGATGCCGGAGAAGTTCGGTCATCTGTGCCGCATGTACCTGCGCTGGATGCGCGGATCGACCATCCGCTCGCTGTGGCGCATGCGGTATCTGCCGGTGACCGGCGTGGCCTACTGGATCCATCTGCTGCGCTGGTTCCAGGTCGCCCTGTCGACCTCGGTCCTGGTGTGGCTGCTGGCGGTCGAGCCGCTGAAGTACGGCAACACCCCGGATGCGTCGTTCCTCCTGCTCCCCTTCCTCATCGGCTGGGCGCAGGGCCTGCGGTATCTGAGCATCATCCGCTCCGACGAGCGCATCCGCTCCCGGCTCGTGACCTGGATGCTCATGCCGCTGGGGGTGCTGTTCGCCTGGACCGTCCTGCGCTTCATGCGCTGGTACGGGGCCGCCACCTGCTCCAACACGGGCTGGGGAACCCGGCAGGGCGGGGCGGAGGTCTCGCTCGACGGCGGCGGAAGCAGCGCTCCCGCGGCCGGCATGCCGCCTCCCTACCCACCGGACGCGTACCCGCAGCCGAACGAGAACCAGGCGTACGGGATTCACGCGCCGGACGAGTACGAGCGGCCGTACGGCTATCAGGAGCCGTACGGGCATCCGCAGCAGGACGAGTACCAGGAGCGGTACGGGTACCCCCGGCAGGACGAGTACCAGCGGCCGTCCGGATATGCGGACGAGTACCCGGCCGCGCCCCTCAAGCTCCTCGATCCCCTCACCGGGACCACCCTGGAGGTCCCCGTCCACCGGGCGGGCACCCGCTGAGCCGTCCCGGCCACGGGCCGAGATGACGCAGGGGGCCGGCCCCCGGCAGCCGACCGGACGGCTGCCGGGGGCCGCGTCGTGCCCTCCGGGCCGGGCCGTGCACGCTCGGGCCGCACTCGCCCGGTGGCCGCTTTTCGCCGCTGTGAGCGCCCCCCGCGCGTCAGCGGGTCTCCGGATCGGCGTCATGACTCCGTGACGGCGGCGCACGGGACCTCGACGCGGCGCGCGCCGCCGGGATGCCCGCGCTGCCGTGGATCTCCCTGGCCGCGCTGGGTCTGCTGTCCGCTGCGGCGCTCCACGGGCTGGACCGCACGGGCCGCCTCGCGGCTCCCGTGTCGCCGCCCCGGTCGGAGCTGACGTCGACCTGAGCCGTCCGAGGCGGCCGGAGCCCGTCATCGGTGTCGGCCGACGACGGGCTCCTTCACCGCTCCGTGAGCGGGCGTCGGCTGCTCACCGGTCGCCCCGCGCCCGCATCACGAGGCGATGGTCCGGATCGCCTCCTCCACCAGGGCGGCGGTGTTGGCGTGACCCTCGCTGTTCGGGTGGACGAGGGTCAGCCGGCGCTGCCCCTCGGGCAGTCCGGCGCACAGCGCGTCCAGGTCGATCGGGTGGTCCGACTCCGGCGGCCCGCAGACCCCCTCGACCCACTTCTCGCCCCTCGGCTGACAGACGTCGTGGCCCTTGCTCGATGTGTAGACGTCGACGTACCGGGCGCCGTACGCGGCCGTGCTCCGCTCGATGATCGCGTTCAGCTCCTCGGTCACACCGCGCAGCCAGTCGAGGTCGCCGTGGGTGATCGACCCGAAGAGACCGGCCGAGAAGTGGGTCCGGTCGGTGCGGCTGCACGAGGAGACGTCCGCCGGCACGATCGACGGATAGCCGACGGTGACGAGCTCGGCGCCGGGCGCCTGCCGGGAGACGGCTCCCAGCATGTCGTGGTACTCGCGGGCGAGCCGGGTGTACTTCTCGTCGATGGTCTCCGGGTCGGTGGCCGGAGGGTCGTTCTCGTACGCGTCACGGCAGGGGGTGGCCGTACCGGGCCGGCCGCTGCCCAGCGTGACGCAGTTCAGCAGGACGGTGCCGAACGGCACGCTGTTCCCGCCGACCCCGACCGACACCACGTCCGTGTCCAGACCGGCCGCCTCCACCTGCGGCTTCACCTGCGGCCAGCCGTCCGGCGGCTGATTGCGCCCGATCGGCGTCTGGGGTTCTTCGGCGATATTGGCGATGGTCGCGCCCCCACAGCTGACATCGGCCACCAGGCTGACGGGATGGGCGGGCGGCTCGGCCTCAAGCCGCCGTGAGACGACCTGGGGGTAGGCGTCCCGGGTGCGCTCGCAGCCGTCCGCCTCCCCCTGCTCCGGTCCCGCGAAGATCCCCGCCGTATAGGAGTCGCCGAGGGCGACCCACTCCAACTCGCCCTGAGCGGTGGCGGTCGGGGAGACCAGTCCGAGCGTCACCGCCGCGACCGCACCCAGCACACGAGCCGCACGGTCCTGCAAAATCTCATCGTCACTCCTCATGGGCATCGGAGGGAGCTTCTACCCGCCCCTCGCACACGCTAAGTGACGCAATGATCACCATGAGTGTCCGGTCCGGTAAACCCCTCCCACGAGGGTCGCCGCCCGCACGCCCGTTGACGTGCGGGCCGCCCTCGCGGCGCCCTCCCCTCGCACACGGGCCGCAGCGGGTCGAGTCTGGCGGTATGGATGACAACACGCCGGAGGTGGTCCTGCGGCCTCCCGTCGATGTGATGCGCCCGAGGTCCGTGGACGAGATCCCCGCGCCGGCCGGGGCACCCGGCGGGCTGCAGTACTCCCTCAAGCTCGACGGTTTCCGCGCCCTCGCCTTCGTCCTCGGCGGCGGCCGGGTCGTCCTCCAGTCGCGCTCACGCCGCGACCTCGCCCCGGACTTCCCCGAGATCGCCGCCCATCTGCGGGAGAACCTGCCGCCGGGCACCGTGCTCGACGGTGAGCTGTGCGCGTTCCGGGAAGGCCGGCTGAGCTTCACCGATCTGCTGCGGTCCCACGCCGACCGGGTGCGGTCGGGGGTCCCGGTGTCCTACATCGCGTTCGACGTCCTCGCCGTCCCCGGCCGGGACACCCGGGCCCTGTCCCTGGAGAAGCGCTGGGAGCTGCTCGGGGCCGCGCTGCACGACGTCGGGCCGCCGCTCCAGCGTGTGCTGGCGACGACGGACGAGGAGACCGCCCGGACCTGGTTCCACGACATGAGGGCCGTGGGCGTGGAGGGAATCGTGGCCAAGTCGCTGGCCTCGGCCTACCGGCCGGGATCCACCTGGGCCTGGCGCAAGATCCGTCATACGGACACCCTGGACGGCACACTCCTCGGCGTGTTCGGCCCGCCGGAGCGGCCCCGGGCGCTCCTGGTCGAACTCCCCGGCGGCCGGACCCTGCGGACCTCGCCCCGGCTGAGCGCCGTGCAGTCACGGCAGATCGCCGGACTGGTCCACGATCGCCTGGGCGGCACGGCGGAGCACCCCGACGGCCCCGTACGGATGCTCGCCGAAACGCTCCCCGTCGAACTCCTCCAGGCGTCCGGCCGCCAGGAAACCGCCCGCTTCGTCCGCGTACGCTCCGACGGCTGACCGGGCCGGGGCGGGGCCTTGAAGGCGCTGACCGGCCAGGGAGGCGGGTCTTGAAGGCGCTGACCAGCAGGGGCGCATGATCGCGCCGGAGGTGTCAGGCCGGTGCCGCCGCCGGTGCGGAGCCGGAGCGGAGGGTGAGGGCGGCGGAGTAGCGGCGCAGCAGGAGGACGGCGGTGGCGGCGAGGCCGGTGAGCAGGCCGAGCCAGATGCCGAGGGTGTCGAGTCCCAGGGGGTGGGCGAGCAGCCAGGCGGCGGGGAGCCCGACGGCCCAGTAGCCGACGAGGGTGATCCGGAAGCCGCTGCGGGTGTCGTCCAGCCCCCGCAGCAGTCCGACGCCGATGTTCTGCGCGCAGTCGAAGAACTGGAGGAGGGCGGTGACCGTCAGGAGCTGGGTCGCGATGGTGAGGGCCCGGTCGGAGCCGGAGTCGAGGAAGGGCGCCAGAACCAGGTGCGGCACCGCGAGATACACGATGCCGACGACCGTCATCACGGCGCCGGCGCAGGCGAGCACGGTGTTCTTGATACGGCGGGCCTGCTCGGTGCGGCCGAGGGCGAGTTCCCGGCTGACGTTGATGGACGCGGCGTGCGAGAGACCGACGGCGACCTGGAACACGATGTAGACGAGCTGGTTGACGGCTGTGTGGGCGGCGAGGGCGGCGGTTCCGAAGGATCCGGCCATCAGGGCGGTGACGGAGAAGAACCCCGCCTCCGAGCCGTAGGTCAGCGCGATCGGCGCTCCGAGCCCGACCAGCCGCCGGGCGATGGCGGGGTCGGCCTTGAAGGGGTTCAGGGCGAGCAGCGGCGCCAGTTCGCGGTCCCGCTTCGCCAGCAGGTAGAGGGCCGCGAAGGACAGCAGATGGACGGTGGAGGTGGCGGCGCCGATGCCGGTGAGTCCCAGGCGGGGCGCGCCCCAGGTGCCGTGGATGAGGACCCAGTTCAGTCCGGCGTTCACGGCGACCGACGCCAGCGTGATGTGCAGCAGCGCCTGGGGGCGGCGCATCCCGATGGTGAACTGCCGCACGACCTGGAACCACAGACACGGCAGCAGTCCGGGCGCCAGGGCCAGCAGCATCGACCGGGCGCTGTCGACGACTTCGGCGTCCTGCCCGAGCCAGACCAGCGCCCGGCCGATGAGGATCATGAGGAGGGCCCCGGCGATGCCGGCGATGGTGGCCACCGCCATGCTCGCGCGGACGATGGCCCGGACTTCGTCGTGCGCTCCCCCGCCGCCGTCACCCCCCTCGGTGCCCTGCCCGGCACCGTGACCGCGTCCGCCGGTGCCGCCCCCGGACGCGGTGGACCGCTCGGCGCGGGCCGACGCGGCGGCGATCCGGTTGCCGACGGAGGTGACCAGGCCGACGCCCATGGTGCGTAGCTGGGTGAAGACGACGAGGGCCAGCCCGCCGGCGGCCAGTTCACGGGTGCCGAGCAGGCCCATCATGACGGTGTCGGTGGTGGTCAGGGCGACCTGGGCGAGCTGGGTGAGGACGAGCGGAACCGCGAGGGTGGCCAGCGCGCGGCTGTCGCGCAGAAGTGTGGTCGGCATGGGGTCATCGGTTCCCGCGGTGCGCGGTGGGGAGTTGCTCCCCCGACGGCCCGTGCCCGAGCGCCCGTCCGCGGGCGGGCGCGTCCCCAAGCGCCCGCCCGTGCCCGTACGGGAGTCCGTGTCCGGCCGTGCACCCGGTCGGGGACATCGCGGGCTCGCGTCGGGCGGTGGGGAGCGTGCGGGACATCGGGCACCTTCCGGTGGGGACTTCGCAGAGGTGGCGAGCGGCGCGCTCTCCGCCGCCGGGGACGGGGGTGACCCTAGCCGGGCCGCACGACAGCGGAACCGGACGGGTCGGGAGCAGGGCACCGAGACCGGCCATCACGCCCCCGTACATCCGGAAACCCCCCTCCACGGCCGGGAATCCCCTCGGTGGTCGCACAGAGGAACCCTATATTAGGGTAGCCAAACCTAAGCGTCCCCATGGTTGCGAAACGGATCGAGGATGTACGTGACAGTCAACAGGCGCCAGTTGCTCCGGGCCGGCGGGGCGATAGGTATGACGGCCCTTCTCGCCGCCTGTTCCGGGGACGGGGACACCGCGACCGGGCCCGCGGGTGCGGGCGGCGAGCCCCGGAAGGGCGGCACGCTCCGCGTCGGCGCCCTCGGCCGCGCCTCCGCCATCACCCGGGACCCGCACGGCACCCAGGCCAACGAGAGCGACTACCTCGTCATCTCGCTGGTCCACGACACCCTCACCGTCCCCGGCGCCCGGCCGAACACCGCCCCGCGCCTGGCCTCCCGCTGGGAGTCGTCCAAGGACCTCAGGACCTGGCGCTTCACCCTCGCGAAGGGCGCCGTCTTCCACGACGGCACCCCGGTCACCGCCGAGGACGTCGTCTGGTCGCTGCGCCGGCTGCGCGCCACCCCTTCCGGGGCCTCGCGCCTGCCCGGTGTCACGGCGGGGAACATCAGGGCCGAGGGCACCGGGACCGTCGTCCTGGTCTCCGACTACCCCAACGCCGAACTGCCCATGCTCACCCGTATGACCACGTTCGTCCTCAAGAAGGGCACCACGGACAAGGAGCTGGACAAGGCGCCCGGGACGGGCCCGTTCAAGCTGGAGTGGTTCCGCTCCGGCAACGCACGGCTCGTGCGCAACGAGGACTGGTACGGCGGGGAGGTGCTCCTCGACGCCATCGAGGTCAAGATCTTCGAGTCGCCGCAGGCCATGTCCAACGCCCTGCTCGCGGGACAGATCGACGTCGCCTCCAACGTCGGCGCGGTCGCGGCCCGTACGGCCGAGAAGCGCAAGGACATCCGGATCGTCCGCCGCCCGGGCGACATGGCGATGCCGGTCGTGATGCGTACGTCCTCCGGACCCTTCGCCGACCCCAGAGTGCGCGAGGCCCTGCGGCTGGCCGTGGACCGCGAGGCCATGGTGGAGCAGGTCCTGTCCGGCTACGGAACCGTCGGCAACGACATCCTCGGCACCGGCGACCCGTCCTACGCGAAGAGCATCCCCCAGCGCACCCGTGATCTGGCCAGGTCCCGGGCGCTGCTGAAGGAGGCCGGTTTCGACACCTCGAAGACCTACCGCCTGACGACCACGGAGGACATCGCCGGACTGGCCGAGTCCGCGACCCTGCTGGCCACCCAGCTCCGGGAGGCGGGGGTGAAGATCGAGGTCGTCAAGCAGGAGTCCGCCACCTTCTGGGACCGGACCTGGCTCAAGGGCGATCTGTACACCACGTACTGGGGCACCAACGACTCCGTCGTCTTCTTCGCCAGCAAGACCATGGTCTCCGACTCCGCCACCAATGAGTCCGCCTGGAAGAACAACGCCTTCGACACGGCGTACCGCAAGGCCCTGAGCACCGGCGACGCCGCCCAGCGGGCCTCGGTGCTGCGGGAGTTGCAGCAGATCCAGCACGACGCGTCCGGCTACCTCCTGTGGGGCGTGGCCGACGGTATCGATCTGGCCGCCGCGCCGGTGCGCGGCCTGCCCACTCTGCCCGGCTACGGACGTGTGCAGCTGGAACGGGCATGGCTGGCCCGCTGAGCGGTACGGCGACGAGTCCCCCGGCCGGGCCGGACGCGGCGATCCGCCGTCCGGCCCGGCGGCTGCTGTCCGGGGCGCTCCGGCTCACCGGGCTGGTGGCCCGCCGGCTGCTGCTGCTGGCCGTCCTGCTCGCCGCGGTCTTCGCCGCCGTCGAACTGCTGCCGGGGGACGCGGCGTCCGCCACCTCGGAGCGCGGCGAGAGCGCGGCCGACCGGGAGCGGCGGCGTGTCCTGCTGGGCCTCGACCGCCCGGTCGCGACGCGTTTCGCCGAATGGATGACGGGGCTTCCGACCGGTGATCTCGGCACCACCGCCCGTGGGGAGCCGGTCGCCGAGCTGCTGGCCCGCCCGTTCCCCAACACGCTGCTGCTGGGCGGGATCGCGCTGCTGGTCACGCTGGCCGCCTCGGTCGCGCTGGGCTGCTGGGCGGCGCTCAGGCCGGGCGGCAGGACCGATCGCGCGGTCTCGGCGACCGCGACCGGAGTGCTGGCGCTGCCCGAGTTCGTCGTCGCGGTCGCGCTGGTCCTCGTGTTCGCCCTGTGGACGGGCTGGCTGCCCGCCGTCACCCTCACCGGACCGGACGGCTCACCGGCCGACTGGACCATGCTCGTCCTGCCCGTGCTGGCCCTGTCGATCCCGCAGATCGGCTGGAACACCCGTATCGTGCGCGCCGCGCTCGCCGACGAGGCCAGGGCCCCGCATGTGGAGACCGCCGTGATCGACGGGCTGCCCCGCCATCGCATCCTGACCCACCATCTGCTGCCCGGCGCGATGCCCACCGTCGCGGCGGGCATCGCCACCTCGACCGGAATGCTGCTGGGCGGCGCGGTCGTGGTGGAGACCGTCTTCAACTACCCGGGTATCGGCTCGGTTCTCGCCGGAGCGGTCACCGACCGGGACGGCCCGCTCGTCGCCGCCGTCGTCGCCGTCACCGGAGCCGTGATCACCGGCGTGCTGCTGCTCGCCGATCTGGTACGGGCCCGGGCCTCGGGAGGCCGTGTATGACCGCCGTGACCGCCTTCGGGCAGTCCGTACGCCTGCCGCGCCGTGCGACCGTGCTGCGCACCGCGCCCGCGCTGCTGCTCGTCGCCCTCGCCGTCGCCGGACCGCGGCTCGCGCCGCACGCCGTCGACACCCCCGTCACCGCCCCCTACGCCGCACCGGGCGGCGCCGCGCCGCTCGGCGGCGACCAGCTCGGCCGGGACGTGCTCAGCCGGCTGCTGGCCGGCGGCCGGGAACTCGTCGTCACCTCCCTGCTCGTCACCTTCCTCGTCGTCGCGGTGGCGGCGCTGCTCGGTGCGATCGCCGCCCTGCGCCCGGCGATCGGGCGGATCGTTGAGCGGTCGGCGGACGTCCTGATGCTGCTCCCCGCCGTGCTCGGCATTCTCCTGATCACCCTGTCGTGGCCGGGCGGCGGCCGCTTCGCGGTGGTCGCCGCGGCCGTCGCCATGGGTGTGCCGTACGCGGTGCGCGTCGTCGCCGGGGCCGCGGCGCCGGTCGCGGCCTCCGGCTACGTGGAGGCGGCCGCCGTCGGCGGGGAGCGGCTGTGGCACCTGGTCGTCCGCGAGGTCCTGCCCAATCTGCGGGCCACGCTTCTCGCGCTGTTCGGGCTGCGGTTCGTCGCCGCCGTGTACGTCGTCGCCACCGCGGGCTTCCTCCAGGTCGGCCCCCAGCCGCCGGCGGCCGACTGGGCGCTGATGATCCGTGAGAACGGGGGCGGGATCCTGCTCAACCCCTGGGCGGTCCTGGCCCCCGGCATCGCCGTCGGCGTGCTGGCGATGAGCGTCAACCTGGCCGTCTCGGCCCTCGTCCCGGAGTCCGGCCGGAAAGCGGTGACCGCGCTGTGAACCACATGCCCCAGTGGTACCCCGAGGGCCAGGTGCCCCTGTCCGCCGTGGCGGTGAGCGTCGAGGGACTGACGATCGCCGGTCCGGACGGCCGACTGCTGCTGGACGGCGGCCGGATGGAGCTCCGTCCGGGCCGTGTCACCGCGCTCACGGGTGTCTCGGGCAGCGGCAAGACCACCCTGCTGCGGGCCGTCGCCGGGGCGCTGCCACCGGGAGCCCACCGTACGGAGGGACGGGTCGAGGTCCTCGGCCGGGACGTCCTGGCGCTGGATCCGTCCGAACTGCGCGCCCTGCGCCGCCATCGTCTGGCCTATCTGGGGCAGGACCCGGGATCGGGCCTCAACCCCCGGATGAGGGTGCGGCGTCTGCTCGCCGAGGTCGCCGTGGACAGCGGCGCCGAAGCGCTGCGCGCGCTGCTGGCCGAGGTCCGGCTGCCGTCGGACGGCGGTTTCCTGGGGCGCCGCACCACCGAGCTGTCGGGCGGGCAGCAGCGGCGGGTCGCCCTGGCCCGGGCGCTGGCGCGCCACCCCGCGGTCCTGCTGCTCGACGAACCGACGGCCGGACTCGACCCCGAACTGTGCGACGAGATCGCCGGGCTCCTGCGCCACCTGGCCCGCAGCCACCGGCTGGCCGTCGCCCTGTCGTGCCACGACGGCGAGCTGGTGTCGCGGCTTGCGGACGACGTGGTGGACCTGTCACCGGACGCACGCACCCCCCTGCCGGCGCCGGGCGCCGCCGACCGGCCGCCGTCCTCTCCCGGGCCTCCCGTGCTGGCCGCGTCCGGTCTCCACGCCGCGTTCGTCCGGCGGGGCCGGAGCGTTCCCGTGCTGCACGGCATCGATCTGACCGTGGCCGCGGGATCGGGCACCGGCATCGTGGGCGCCTCCGGCTCGGGCAAGACCACCCTGGTACGGGTCGTCGCCGGGCTGCACCGCCCCACCGCCGGTACGGTGAGTCTCGGCGGAGCCCTCCTCGCGCCCGCCGCGCACCGGCGCACCCGCGAACAGCGCCGCCGGCTCCAGTACGTACCGCAGGATCCGCTGGGCACGCTTAATCCGAGCCGGACCGTCGGCGCGGCGATCGGACGCCCGCTGCGGCTGCACCGGCGGGCCTCCCGGTCGCAGGCGCCCGAGAGGGTGCTGGAACTGCTCGACCGGGTCGGCCTGCCCGCCGCCTTCGCCGACCGCTACCCCCGGGAGCTCTCCGGCGGCCAGCGCCAGCGCGCCTCCATCGCCCGCGCCCTGGCGGCCGACCCCGATGTGCTGATCTGCGACGAGGTGACCTCCGCCCTCGACTCCCGGACGGCGGGCGCGATCATGGACCTGCTGGAGGAACTCAGGGACACCCGGGGACTCGCGCTGGTCCACATCAGCCATGATCTCCGGCTGGTCGCGAGCCGTACCGACACCCTGGTCGTACTGTCGGACGGCCGGGCGGTCGAATCGGGCCCCACCGCACGGCTTTTTGCCGCTCCGGCCCATCCCGTGACGACTTCCCTGGTGGCCGCGAGGCCCGCCTTCTCCGCGCGTTCACGCGCTCCGCTGGCGTGAAGCCGGGGTCCCGGTGGCCGGTCCGCGGTGGGCGGGCGGTCCGCACGTTGGCCTGTAACTAAGGGTTGCCTAACCTAATCTGTTTGCTAGCGTTCGGCGCGTCCGGCACGGGCCCCTCCACCGGGGCCGTCCCGGCCGGCCGAGGACGCTTCCGCACGCCTCCGTACGACCTGGCACGTCCCGGCACACCTTCAGGCCGTCCCGCACGCCACCGCACACTCCAGCGGCACGCTCCGACAGCGGGCCGGCGCGACAACCCAGCAGACCCGACAGCCCTGTTGCCGACGGAACGGACCTCCTTGCCATGAGCACGGCATCCGCACCTGTCCGCCAGCTCGACCCCCGCACCGCGGGGGAACTCCGCGGGACCGCGGAGAGCGTACTGAGCGAATCGGGGACCGCCACCGCCTCCCCCCGGCTGCTCGACCGCGTCGCCTCCCGCGCCGCCGGCCTCGGCGACGCCCTGCGCCACCACTGCCGTCCCGTGGACACGGCCGACGGGCTGTTCGTCCTGCGCGGCCTCGACATCGACGACCGGGCCGTGGGCGAGACGCCCCGCAGCTGGGCCACCGCCGAGGGCCGCGGCGCGGTGTACGACATCGCCCTGCTGCTGCTCGCGATGGTGATGGGCCGTCCGATCGCCTGGGAGGGCCAGCAGGACGGCCGGTTCGTCCACAACATCGTCCCCTCACCCGGACACGAGGAGGAACAGACCGGTGCCAGCAGTACCGTGCTGCTGAGTCCGCACACCGAGGACGCGTTCCACCCCGGCCGGGCCCATCTGCTGATGCTCGGCTGCGTCCGCAACCACGACGGCATCGCCACCACCGCCGCCAGTATCCGCAGGGTCCGCCTCTCGGACCGGGACATCGCCCTGCTGACCCGGCCGGTGCTGCCGATCCTCCCGGACGACGCCTACGCCGAGGCGCAGGGCTACGCCGACCGGCCGCCCCCGGCCGTACCGGCGCTGTTCGCGTCCGAGGACGGTCTGACCCTGCGGTTCGATCCGGCGTACACCCCGGTCGCGGAGGCCGACGGCGACTACCGGGCCGCGTACGGACGGCTGGAGGCCGAACTCTCCCGGGTCTCCGTCGCGGTCAGTCTCAACCCGGGTGAGGTACTGGTCCTCGACAACGATCTGGTCGTCCACGGCCGGATGCCCTTCCGGCCCCGCTACGACGGCACCGACCGATGGCTCAAGCGCGCCTCGGTGCGCGTGCCGGGCCGGCGCAGCCGCCCCGCCGCCGAGGCCGGCGAACACGGCTACGGCCAGGCCGCACGCGAAGCACACACCGGCTGAACTCCCGCCCACGGACAGGAGTCCTCTTCGATGACCGCGACCGGCAGCCACACCGCGAACACCGGCAGCGTCCCCGCCACCGCCCGGACCGTCTCCGCCGCCACCCCCGTCCCCACCGTCCCCGTGCCGCGCGGCGGCACCCCGCTGCGGGTCCTGTCGACCTCGGATCTGGCCGGGCTCGACATCTCCCTGACCGATGTGCTGTCCACCGTCGAGGGTGCCTACCGGACCCTGTACGCGGGCGACTCGGACAACCCCCGGAAGCTGACCGTCACACCGCGCGACGGACACTCGGTCTCGTACGCGATGCTGGGCCGCGACGGCTCCCGTGAGGTCGTCGCCGTCAAGACGTCGTACAAGCACGGCCTCGGCAGGAGCCGCGACGAGCAGCACTACTACACCTCGCTCACCCTCTACGACGACACCACCGGACTGCCGCTGGCGATGATGGACTGCTCCCGGATCGGCTCCCTGCGCACCCCGGCGGTCTCGGCCCTGCTGGCCCGTGAGTGCGCGCCGCCCGGCGCGCGGAGCGCCCTGGTGATCGGCACCGGGACCCAGGGGCGCCTGGCGCTGCCGTTCCTGCTCACCGCCCTGCCCGGTCTGGACCGGCTGATGCTGTCCGGGACCCATCCCGACGGCATCGCGGCCGTCCGTGAGCGGCTGAGCGCCCACTTCCCCGGACGGGAGGTGGAGGTCGTCGAGGATCTGAAGGCCGCGGCCGCGGCTGCCGACGTCATCGTCGCCACCGCGGGCCCGCACACCCCGGCATCGGTGGAGGCCCAGTGGCTGGGCCCGGGAACACTCTCCGTCCTGGTCGGCCACGGCCTCGCCCCCTCCACCCTGCACCGGGCCGACCGGATCATCGCCACCAGCGAGGCGCAGATGAACGTCACCGGCACGGACATGGCCGACAGCCGGGGCGAACTGCCGCCCGCCGACGCCGAGTTCCCCGCCGTCCTCGCGGGTGCGGCGCCCGGCCGACGGATGCCCGGGGAGCGGGTCTTCGCCTACAACAGCGGTCTGGTCGTCACCGACATCGCCCTGGGCCACCGCTTCGCGCAGCTCGCGATCGCCCGGGGGCTGGGCACCGAGGTGCCGCTGTGGCAGTGAGCGCGAGCCACTGGCCGACCCTGCCCGGGCGGCCCGATCCGGCGATGGACGCGGTCCTGGCGAGCGGGCTCGCCGAGGAACTCGCCCACGCGCTCGGCGGCCCGTTCCACATCCTGCTGCCCGACGCCTTCGAGGCGAGGCTGCGCGAACTGCGCGCCGTCCTGCGGGAGAGCGGGGTGAACGGCTTCTTCCACTACGCGAAGAAGGCGAACAAGGCCGCCGTGTGGATGGAGTCCTGCGCCCGGCTGGGGGCGGGTGCCGATGTCGCCTCCCTCGGCGAGTTCCGCGAGGCCCTCGGCCACGGGATCCGCGGCGAGGACATCGTCGTCACCGGACCGGCCAAGTCCGCCGGCCTGCTGCGGCTGGCCGTACGGCACGGTGCCCTCGTCTCCGTGGACACCGTCGGCGAACTCCGCGCGCTGATCTCCCTGGCCGAGGCGGATTCCGCCGGGTCGGAACCGGCGCGGCCCGCGCGGGTGCTGCTGCGGGTCCTGCCGCCCGGCCGGCCGTACAGCCGTTTCGGCATGAACGACGCCGAACTCGCCGCCGCCCTGGACCACTGCGCGCGGGCCGGTGAGCCGGAGCGGGCTCGGGGCTCCGTACGGATGGACGGCACCGCACGGGCCCGGGCTCGCGGTACGGCCGCCGGCTCCGCGCGTACGGCGGATGAGGCACGTGCGGAGGGCTCGGCGGGTACGGCGGGTTCCGCGCACAGCGGTGGCTCCGACCGCGTGAAGGGCCCTGTCCGCATGGAGGGCTTCGGCTTCCATCTGTCGGGATACGCGATCCAGCCGCGTGCCGACCTCGCGGCCCGGCTCGCCGAACTCTGTCTCACGGCACGCGCCATGGGACTTCGGGCCGACCGCGTCGACATCGGGGGCGGACTGCCCGTCAACTACACCGACGCCGACAGCTGGTCCCGCTTCCTGCGGGACCAGCACGGCGGCCACTACCACGCGGAGAAGTCGTTCGCCGCCGACGACTTCTATCCGTACCACTCCCCGGTGGCCGGGGCGGACGCCCTGCGGGCGCTGCTCGACGCCCGCCCGGAAGGCTTCGAGGGGTCTCTCGCGGAGGTGCTCAGGGACCGGGGCGTCACCCTGCTGGCCGAGCCCGGGCGCGCTCTGCTCGACGGGGCGGGTGCCACCGTGTTCCCGGTGCAGGGGGTCAAGGAGCGCGACGGATACCGCATCCTGACCGTCGACGGCACCAGTCTGAGCCTGTCCGAGCAGTGGTTCAACAGCGAGTATCTGCCGGACCCCCGGCTGCTCTCCCGGGATCCCGGCGCGCCGGACGGGATCTATCCGTCCTGTGTGGGCGGGGCGAGCTGCCTCGAATCGGACATGCTCACCTGGCGGAAGATCCCCTTCCGGCGGCTGCCGCGCCCCGGCGATCTGCTGGTCTACCCGAATACGGCCGGGTACCAGATGGACTCCAACGAGTCGCCGTTCCACGAACTTCCCCTGCCCCCGAAGGTCGTCGTCGACCGTACGGAGCGGAGCCGGCCGCGCTGGCGGCTCGACCGGCCCCCCGGCTGACCGCGTACGACCCCCTCGGCCTGCCGCCGGGTGCGCCCGCGACCGGCTCCGGCCGCCCCGCCGCCCCCGGCCCACTCGTGCCGCCCGTCCCTCCTCCACCCTGGAGCCGCCCATGTCAGGAGCACTTCAGCGCCCCGCCGTGGTCTCCCGTGTGTCCGAACTGATCGGCCGCACCCCTCTGCTCGAACTCGCCACCACGGACACCGGCAGCCGCCTCCTGCTGAAGCTGGAGATGTTCAACCCCACCGGCACCGCGAAGATCCGTATGGCCCTGCGGATGGTGGCCGACGCCGAGGAACGCGGCGAACTGCGTCCGGGCGGCCGCATCGTCGAGTCCACCTCCGGCAACACCGGTCTCGGGCTCGCTGTCGTCGCCGCCGAACGCGGATACACGTTCACCGCGGTCGTCGACAGCCACGCCTGTGCGGACAAGCTGCGCGCGATGAGGGCCCTGGGCGCGGAACTCGTCCATGTCACGGGCGAGGGCACCGGGGAACTGGCCACCGCCGCCCGGGAGGAACTCGCCGAGGACCTGGCCCGGGGCCGGGACAACACCGTCTTCACCGAGCAGCACAACAACCCCAGCAACGGCCTCGGTTACGCGTCCGTGGCCCATGAACTGGCCGAGGCGCTCGACGGCCGCGTCGATGTCCTGATCGGCGCCGTGGGCACCGGCGGAACGCTCTGCGGCACGGCGAGGGAGCTGCGCACCCTCGTACCCGGAGTGCGGACGATCGGCGTCGAGCCCAAGGGGTCCATCGCCTTCGGGGGGCCGGGACACGACTACCACCAGTCCGGGACCGGCACTCCGGAGGGGGCCGAGATCGGCGCCCTCGTCGACTTCGGCCTCATCGACGAGGGGGTCAAGGTCGGTGACGCCGAGGCGTTCGGCACCTGCCGTGCCATCGCCCGTACGGGACTGCTCATCGGCGGCTCGGCGGGCGGTGTGGTCCACGAAGCCCTCGGCCGGCTGCCCTCGCTGCCCCCGGGCTCCACGATGGTCGCGCTCGTCAACGACGGCGGGGAGAAGTACCTGGACTCCGTGTTCGACGACGAGTGGCTGGAGGTACGCGGGCTCCTCGACCCGGGTGTGGAGCGGCTCGTCACCGATCTGCTCGTCAAACTCCGCAGGGATCCCGGTGATCCTGGGGAGCCCGAGCCGGCGGCCCACCCCGGTGGCGGGCCGTCGCGGTGGTGAGCGCGTTCGTCAGGGACGGCCGCGCGCTGGCCGTCCTCGCCGTGCCGCTGGTGCTGACCCAGCTGGCGCAGGTGGCGCTGACGACCACGGACACCGTGATGATGGGGCTGCTCGGAGCCCGGGAGCTGGCGGCCGGGGGACTCGCGGTCGTGGTGTTCAACCAGCTGCGCACGATGGGCGTCGGGCTGATGGCCTCGGCGGGCAATCGGATCGCGGCCGAGGCGGCGCGCGCGGAACGGGCCGCGGCACCGGCGGCCGGTCACGCCCGGCCGGCCGGAGAGGACACTCCCGGCGCCCGGACCGGTTACGCGGGCACGGACACAGCTCTCCCGGGACACGGCGGCACCGACGCGAACGGCGCGGAGGTGCGGGCGGTCGTCCGGGCGAGCATGGCGGTGGCCACGCTCGCCGGGGTTGCCGGGGCCGCGCTGATGATCCTGATCGGGCAGGCACTCCCCCTGCTGGGCCAGGACCCGGCCGTCGTGGAGCTGACCCGGTCGATGCTGCTGGCCCTGGCGCCGGGACTGCTGCCCTGTCTGTGGTTCCAGGCCCTGCGCCAGTTCTCCCTCGGGATGCGCAGACCCCAGGCGCTGCTCCGCATCACACTGCTGTCCGTCGCCGTGAACGCCGGACTGAACTGGGTCCTCGTCCACGGCACCTGGGGCGTGCCCCGCCTGGGACTCACCGGTATCGGCGCCGCCACCTCCGCCGTCCATCTGCTGTCGTTCCTCGCGCTCGTCCTTCTGGTGAAGCGCGACGCCGGACTCGCTCCCCTGATCGCGCTCAACCCCGCCCGCGCGGATGTCGCCACCACACGACGGCTCATCGCCCTCGGCGTCCCGACGGCCGCGACCTACGGCTCGGAGGCCGGGTTCTTCTCCGTCACCGCCCTGATGGCCGGATCCTTCGGAACCGCCGCCCTCGCCGCCCACACAGCCGTCAACCAGCTCGTGTACATCGTCTTCCAGATCGGGATCGGCCTCTCCCACGCCGCGTCCATCAACGTCAGCCGGGAACTCGCCCTCGGACGCACCGAGCACGCCCGCCGTATCCGGAACGCCGCGCTCGCCTTGACCGCCGCGGTCATGACGCCGGTGGCCGCCCTCTACCTCGCGGTTCCCCGGCTGATCCTCACCCCCTTTCTCGACCCCACCGCCGAGGCCCATGCCGTCGCCGTCCACCTCCTCGTGGTCACCGCCTTCCTCCACTACGCCGACTGCGCCCAGAACATCGGCGTCGGACTCCTGAGAAGCCTCGACCACACCAGAACCGGCTTCCGGATCACCCTGGTCGGCTACTGGGCCATCGGGCTCCCCGCCGCCTGGGCGTGCGCCTACCCCCTCGGGCTCCGCACCCTCGGCATCTGGCTCGGCCTGCTCACCGGCCTCGCCGCCACCGCCGTCCTCCTGCTGCGGCACTACTCCCGGACGCTCCGGCAGCGCGATACGGCGCCCACGGCGGCCGCGGCCGCGTAAGCCGACACACCGTACGGACCCATCCGCCACCAGCACATCAGGAGAGGCATGGAACCCCACAGGCCGATGAGTAACTTCCTCTACCGCAACCCGGAGTTCTACGAAGCGGTCTTCCACGACTCCGGCGACACGGTGCCGGGCATGTGCCGGCTCATGATCGAGCGGTACTGCGCGCCGAGGCCGAAGACCCTGCTCGACATCGGCTGCGGAACCGGTCACGATGTCGCCGGATTCGACCGGGACGGGCTCGACTGCGTGGGCCTGGACCGGCAGGAGAGCATGATCACGTACGCGCGTGAACGCCATCCCGGTCTCGACTTCCGGGTCGAGGACATGCTCTCGGTGAGGATCGGCCGGACCTTCGACGTCCTCACCTGCCTGGGCTGGGTTCTCAACTACGCGCTCACCAACGAGGATGTCGGGCGGGTCATGGAGACCTTCGCCGCCCACGCGGCGCCCGGGGCGCTCCTCGTGCTCCAGACCCTCAACCCGATCGGCGATCCCGAGGGCAAAGGGCTGCGGCGCCGTATCTCCGTCGACACACCCGCGTTCCGGGGCTCGGCCGAAGCCCACTACACCGTGGACCGGCACCACCAGCTGCTCACCCGGGAACGCACCTGGCACATCAACGGGCGGCCCGCGGAGATCGACCATGTGACCCTGCGGCAGCTCTTCCCCATGGAATTGCGCCATCATCTGTCGAGCGCCGGGTTCACAACGCTGGGGATGTACGACAACACCGCGCTGTCCGACAGCGATCTCGGCGGCCCGGTCCTGTACACCGCCGCGCGCTTTCGGGGGTAGGGACCACGGGTGCTCCGGAGCACCGGCGGCAGAAGGGCGGGGCTCCGGGGCACGGAGCGGTCGTCGTCATTCCCGTGCGTCGGCTCGCCGGGAACCCGCGATGACGAAGGTGACGCTGATCAGCAGCGCCCAGGACGCCCATTTGGAGAGGGAGACGGGTTCCCAGGCATCGAGCTGGTGCGGGTACCTCCACGCCCCGAAGTAGGTGGCGATGTTCTCGGCGAGCCAGAGGAAAAAACCGATCAGTACGAAGGAGAGCCCGACCGGCATACGGAGGCGCTGCCCGTCGACCGTGAAGTGGACCCAGGATCCCCAGCTCGCGAGCAGGAGCAGTCCTGCGAGCACCCAGCGCGCATCGGGGAGCCAGTGGTGGCTCAGGAAGTTGACGTACAGCGCTGCCGCGAGCACGCCGGTCGTCCGCGGCCGGTACCCGGACCGCCTGAGATCGAACAGGCGCCAGGCCCGGCAGACGTAGCTGCCGACGGCGGCGTACATGAATCCGCCGTACAGCGGCACGCCCGCGACCACGGTCAGGGCGGGCTCGGGGTAACTCCACGAGCCGACCCGCACCTTCACCACCTCGAAGAGGAACCCCAGCACATGGCAGACGGCGACGACGGCCACCTCGCGCCGTGTCTCCCACCCCAGCAGATACCCGAGCCCCGTCAGCGCCAGCCCGTAGACCAGCAGCAGGTCGTACCGTGCCACCGGCAGCGCCGGAAGCACCGCCGACACCGCCATGCCCGCGAACAGCGCGACGGCGAACGCACAGCACCGTGCCTGCATCCAGGCGAACACCATCAGCTGCCTCAATGGCTCCGCGGCCCCCCAGAGATGACGCGGCCCGGGCCTCGCCAAAGCACGTGGCCCCCCGGGGACGACGCCACGGCCGCGTGGGCGGTTCCCGGCCCGCCGCGGTGGGTCCGGGTCCGGCCGGACGTCACTCTCGGCACCGTGCTCGCACCCCGTGCCGCACCTGCTCGGGAGTGGCGGCGCTGCCGCCCGGGTCCGGCGGTGGCGTGACGGGAAAGGCGCGGTTGCGTCCGCCGGACCGCGCAGGGATGATCCGAAGCAGCCCGAAAGTCGCTCCGGCTCCGGCCCATTCGGAATGATCGAATCAGGGCCGCAGTGTCGGCACAGAGGAAATCAGCGCAACACCGGTCACGGAATGACATTCTCAGACGGAGGTCGCTGCGTGAGTTCCCTGACGTACCTGGACCTGCACCGGCAAGTCTCCCCGGATATCGAGGCCGAGATAGAAGCCGCTCTCGAACGGCTCGGCCCGGCGTCGGACGCGATCGGGAACGCGGTCACCGAGCTGCTGCGGCACCGGGAATTGAAGCACCCCCTTTCGGTACTGCCGCTCCTGGTGCACGCCGCCGAGACCGGCGCCCCCGGACCGGCCGTTCCCGTGTCCGCCGTCCACGTACTGTGGTGGACCTCGGCGTGCTATCTCGACGATCTCGCCGACGGAGCGGGCGCGGCCGTCACGGGCGACCTCAGCGAGGACGAAGCGCTGCTGGCCACGGTGATCAGCGGACACATACTCCCCATGCACATCATTCGGTCACCGCGGATTCCCGAGTCGGTGCGGGGCGCGCTGACGACCGAGGTCGTCAGCGGCTGGACCGGTGCCATCGAGGGGCAACTGAGCGATATCCGCGGTGACACCGGCCGCGCCACCCGCGGTTCCGTGACGACGGTGTACCGGCGCAAGTCCGGTGCTCCCTTCGGCATGGTGACGGCGATGGCCGCGACCTTGTCGGGCGCGAACAGCGAGAGAGTCGAGCTGTGGCGGGAGTTCGGCTGCGTCTTCGGCATTCTGTGGCAGATCTTCAACGATCAGGAGGACATTCTGACCGGCCGCAACGAGGATCTGCTGAACGGGACCGTGACCTATCTGCTGGCCTGCGCACTCGAAGAGGCGTCACCGGCGCCGAAAGGGCATATCCAGAGTCTGTGTGCCGCCTCACGGCATTCCCACGGGGCGAGATCGGAGCTGATCGGACTGCTGCTGGAGCCCGCCGTGCTCCGCCGGTACCGCGAGGACATCTCCGGGTTCCGCGCCGAGGCGTACCGCCTTCTCGACGGACTGGGCGGTGACGAGCGGTACCTGACCGCGCTGCGGCAGCTCGTGGACCAGTCCGCCCGGATGCAGCTCGGGGCGGATGCCGTACGTGCCGAGACGGCTCCCGGGCAGGGGTGAGCCGACCGGCCCCGCCGGATCCATGACCGACGCGGAGGAGGGTCCGGCGGGGCACCTGTGCACGACGGGCTCCTCCCCCGCCGGACCGGCCGCGTGCACCGATCGCCGAAACCGCACCGGCTCCCGTGCTCACCGCCCGCGCGGCTGCGCACGCCCGCCCCGTGAGCAGGATCGACCTCGCCCTTCGGGGAGAGCCGGGTAGGCCGGGGTGCCCCGCACCCCGGAGTCCTCCGTACGGGCCGCCGATGTGGAGTCGGCCGGGCCGTGCGGGGCGGCCCGGCCACGGTGGTGCTCCCGCTGTTCCTGCCGCGTCCGCTCGCCGGCCGGTGCACCCGCTGGGGCGCGATCGGTTCCTCCCGGGCGGGTCCGCCGCGATCGGCGCGGGAGTGATTGGATTCGGCGCGCGGCCGTGGGTGTCGCCCCCGCTCCGGGAGCACGCCGGGCGCGGGGCAGGGGCCGTGGCCGCTCTCCGGGCGGCCGGGTGGTCATCGCCGCGATCGGCGCGAGGCGCCGCCGTGCACACGTACCGACCCGCACCCGGCGACGGGCCGTGTCACGCAGGCAGGCGGTCGGCGCACGGTCGGGGAGCCGGAAGGGGGAGCTGGGAACAGGCGGAAGGAGCGGGCGCCGCACGGGCCGCGAGGGGCACCCCCTAGGCTTGCAGAGTTGTGCAATTCATCAGCTGTCTATTCGGCCAGAGGCCGAGGTGGGAGCAGCATGGGCGAGTTCCAGGACGCGGCCTTAGAGCGGATCCGCCGGGCGCGGATCCGACTGGAGGCCGCCCATGACGCGCAGGACGTCTTCGAAACGGCCGAGGCGGCCGAGGAGTTGGAGGACGCGCTGCGGATCGCACGCAACCACGGCGTCTCCTCGGACGAGGGGGTACAGCCGACATGACCGGGATCCGCTCGGCCGTACCCGGACCGGGCGACGCGCGGACGGCCGTGCGGCCACTTTGCTGCGTTCCGCCTGCGCGGTGTACTCGATCTCCATGCTCAGGTCGCGCTGATCGGCGCCCGCCCACCAGGTAATCCACTGCGGGTCGCCCTGGACCATGTCGACCACAGTGCCTGCTGCCTCGGAGTACGCCGCGGGGATGTCACCGTCGCCATGCAGAGCGAGGCTGAGCCAGAGGACGTCGGTGGCCATGTCGGCTGTCGGGTCTTCCGGTTCGGCCACCCCGAATCCAGGAAGCGGGCCCAGCCACGGTTGTCCGGTGGTGACCTCATACGCCATGGAGATGGCCTCCGCAAGGCCGTCCGACTCGCTGAAGTCCCAGGCCCATGCGGCCACCTGCTCCGGATTCCCCTGTACCTGCCGGAATCGCGACCGACCCGCTGCCACAACCGCGTAGTGCAGATGACTGAGTGCGTCACCGGCCAAGGGAACCGGCGGCGCTTCCGATGGGTCATGCGTATCGCGGACTGGAATTCCCGAGAGAGGCTCGCGTTCAAGCTGATTCAGCTTCTCTGTCACTATGTCCGCGAACTCTTCGATACGGGCCTTCCCCTCTCGTTCGAGGGCCTCTGCCAGTGCCGGAGTGGTGCGCTGGTCTGCCACACCTCCGAGAAGGTCGATGAGGGACCAGAACTCATCTTCTGTCATGAATGAGACGTCTCTCCACCGATGGGTGCAGCGGGTGGCGCGCCGTGGTGACTTCCCGCCCGCTGATCTTCGACTCGGCCTTGTGCGCCCGGCATCCTATCGGCAGCCCTTCGTCTGCCCTGGTGGACAGTGCCGGTGCCTGGCCACGACGAGTACCGCCGCCTGATCCGTCAGCGCGGGACCCCGGGAATCGCTCGCCGCGGCACCCCGCACCGCTCCTGTCCGGGCAGAACACGTTGGGCCGTAGAGCGGACCTTCGCCTGGCTCCACCTGTTCACACGCCGCCGTCTCCGCCACGGGATACGCGCCGGCCTCCACCAGCACCACGCGAACTCCCCTGCATCACCATCCGCCCGGGGCGCCTCCGGACCCCATGCTGACATCATCTGTCGGCGGGGAGAGGGAGGAACTGTGATCGAGACGGTGTTCCGGGGTGAGGACTTACCGGCGCGCGACCGGTTCGAGAGCTGGCGGGCGATGGTCTGCGCCAGCCATGCGCCCGTGGATGTGTGGACGGACCACGAGGGTGACTTCGACGCCACCCAGCGGCTGATGGAACTGGGCCCGGTGCGGGTGTCGGAGTTCACGTGCCCCACGGTCCGGTCGCGCCGTACTCCCCGGCAGATCCGGCAGTCGGATCCCGAGCTGTACTTTCTGTCCTTCGTACGGACCGGGGCGGCCACGGTCGACCAGGGCGGGCGCCGGGCGTCCATCGGCGTCGGTGACGCGATGCTGTACAGCATGTCGCACCCTCACCAGGGGGAGCTCGCGCCCACCCGGCGCACCGCCATGGTGGAGGTGATCCTTCCGAGGGATCTCGTCCCGTTGCCCCCGGACGCGGTCGACCGGCTGCTCGTCACCCGATTACCCGCGCGGCACGGTATGGGCGGACTGCTGACGCGGTTCATCTCCCAGCTCATCGACGAAACCTCCGGCTGGACGCCCGCGGACGTCCCCCATCTGTCCAGGGCCACCCTCGATCTGGCGACCGCGTTCCTGGCACACCACACCGCGGAGCCGTCTCCGCCGGAAGCCCACCCCCACGCCCTGGCCCTGCGGGTCAAGGACTTCATCGACCGCCATCTGCGCGATCCCGGACTCACCCCCGGCCGGATAGCGGCCGCCCACCACGTCTCCGTCCGGACCCTGCACCGCCGCTTCCGCGACCAGGGCACCACCGTGGCCGCGTACATCCGCCGCCGGCGTCTCGAATACGCCCGGCACGATCTGTCCGACCCCCGGCTCGCCGACCGCCCGGTCCATGCCGTCGCCGAGACCTGGGGCTTCACCCGGCCCGCCGAGTTCACCCGCGCGTTCCGCGCGGCCTACGGCCTGCCGCCCAGCGACTACCGCCATGACGCCGTCGGCACCCGCCCCCTGCCCGGACCGGGCGGGGAGCGGTGAGAGCCCGGCTTCCGCGCGGGCCCACCGGTCGCGGGCCCCGCGGATGCCGGGCGCGGTCGAGGGTGCGGACCGCTGCCGCGCCCCTCAGTTCTTCTCCAGAGCCACCTTCGGCAGCAGCCGCTCCAGCGGCGCCGGCAGCCACCAGGCACGGCGGCCCATCAGCTGCATCGCGGCCGGGACGACCAGGCAGCGGATGACGACCGCGTCGACGAAGATGGCGACCGCCATACCGAACCCGGTCTGCTGGAGCATCCGTTCGGAGCTGAGCATGAAGGCACCGAACACCACGATCATGATGGCCCCGGCGGCGCTGATGACCGATCCGGTGTGGGCCAGCCCCTCACGTACCGCGCGGCTGCCGTCCCGGGTGCGGACCCACTCCTCGTGGATACGGGACACCAGGAAGATCTCGTAGTCCATGGAGAGACCGAAGACGATGGCGAAGATCATCACGGGCAGATACGCCTCGATCGGACCGGGCTCCACACCGAACCAGCCGTGCTGGAACACCAGGGTGATCGCGCCGAGGGCGGCGCCGATGCTGAGCAGATTCAGCAGCGCGGCCTTCAGCGGGATCAGCACGGAACGGAACACGGTCATCAGCAGGACGACCGAGAGGCCCACGACGATGGTGACGAACAGGGGCATGCGGTCGGCGACCTTGGCGGAGTAGTCCTCGGCCGCGGCGGTCGATCCGCCGACCAGATAGTCGGCGCCCGTCCGCTCGGACACACCGGGCAGGACGTCGTCCCGCAGCTCGGTGACGAGATCGGAGGTGGCCTCGTCCTGGGGCGAGGAGTCCGGGAAGGCGACCATCGTCGCGACCCCGGGGTTCTCGGTGGGCACCGGCGGGGAGACCGCGTCGATGCCCGGAACCCCGCTGAGGACCCGGCCCGCCGCCCGGGCGGCCCCGGCCGCGTCCTTGCCCTCGGTGTCGTCGACCACCACGAGCAGGGGGCCGCTGAATCCGGGACCGAAACCGTCCGCCAGCAGGTCGTACGCCTGGCGGCTGGTGGTGTCGGGGGCGTCGCTGCCCGCGTCGGCGAAGCCGAGCCGCATCGAGAAAGCGGGCAGAGCGAGGGCGCCGAGGGTGGCGGCCGCGAGCAGCAGGGCGACCAGCGGCCGGCGCTGCACCATGGTGGCGAGAGCACGCCACCGGGTCCCCTCGGGCGCCCTGCCCTTCGCCGCCCGCCTGGCCGCGCGGGCGGTGAACTGGCGGGCGAACCGCTTGCCGAAGACTCCGAGCAGGGCGGGCAGCAGGGTCAGGGACGCGGCCATCGTCACCAGCACGGTGAGGGCCACGGACAGTGCCATCCCCTGGAGCGAACCGAGTCCGAGCGCGACCAGGCCGAGAAGGGCCAGAATGACCGTGCAGCCCGCGAAGAACACCGAGCGGCCCGCGGCGTCCAGGGCCGCCACCGTCGCCCGCTCCGGCGTCCGGCCGTCGACCAGTTCCGTCCGGTAGCGGGCGAAGATCAGCAGTGCGTAGTCGATACCGACGCCCAGACCGACGAGCATCATCACGAAGGGGGTGTAGTCGGCGATGGCGACCAGATGGGTGGCGACGACCATGACACCGACGGTGGTGCCCACGGCGAAGACCGCGGTGATGACGGGCAGTCCGGCGGCGATGACCGTGCCGAACATGAGGACGAGGATCACGAGGGCCGCGAGCAGCCCCGCGCCCTCGGCCGTGCCGCCGGCGCCCGCGGCGAGCAGCCTCGCCGCGTCACCGCCGAGTTCGACCTGGAGGCCGTCGCCGTCCGCCCGCTGGGTGACCTCGTGGATCAGCTCGCTGTCCGCCGTCGTCATCTCGGCGGACGGCACGTCCAGCATCACCGTCGCGTAGCCGATCGTGCCATCGGGCGCGATGGCGGCCGCGTCGTCGTAGAGGCTGCGCACCTGGGTGACCCGGGGCTGCTCGGCGACCTCCACGAGCATCTTCTCCACCCGCTGCTCGACGTCCGGCGTGCGCAGTCCGTCCTCGGCCCGGAGCACGACCTGAAGGGTGTCACCGGTGTACGCGGCTCCGTGTTCGGCCAGCAGATCCGCCGCGGCCTGGGATTCGGTGCCCGGCAGGGAGAAGTCCTCGCGGTAGTCGCTGCCGGTGGCCGAGGCGGTGGCCCAGACTCCGGCCATCACGACGAGCCAGAGGGTGAGGGCGAGCCGGCGGCGGCGGTGGGAGAAGGCGGCGAGGCGCGCGAAGACTCCTTCCTCGGACGGTGCGGTGGGCACGGCCTCCGCCGTCCCTCGGGTGGTGGTCATGTCGGTTCCCTTCATCTGTGGGCCCGCGTCTCATCCGTGGGCCCGCGTCCGCAGGCATGCATCCGGAACGCGGCGCGCGACACGGCGCGAAAGCGGCGGGCGGGGTGCGGTGAGGAGTGTCCGGACCGGCCGTACGGGGGCGGTACCGGCAGTGAGGCGGTACGGGTGCGGGGCGTCCGGGAACAGGCGGTACGGGCCCCGGCGAGCGCGGACGCGTCAGGACGGGGTTCGCGCGCCCGGGCCGCCGGCGGGCCGCTCCGGTCGGCCGGGGTGCCACGCGGCCCGTGTCCGCCGAGTGGCCGTACGGACGGGAGCGGGCGGGATGCCCGGGTCAGCTACCGGAACACGGGGCCGTGGGCGCGGTGGCCGTGCCGGATCCCCTCCGGGCGGGTGGGCGGTGCGTTCCGGCGGACGCGTGTCCGGCCGGGGGCGAGGTGCCCGGGGAACGGCGGCGGCCCGAGCGACGGGACGGCCGCCGGGGCGGTGAGAGATGTGCCGGTGCGCCGTAGCGGGGCGGGTCTGCCCGTCGGCCGGGCGGACATCGGCGGGCGGATTCGGTGTGGTGTGCGGTCACACCCCCACAGTGGCCGGTGGACCGGGCCCGTCGCGTCGGCCACCGGATGTCACTGCGGGTACGTCCTGCGGGGTGGCTACCCCTGAGTCGTACACCCCAGGTTGGCCGCCCGGACGCAACCCGCGCCCGGAGGCGTTCCCGGCCCGGAGGCGTTCCCGGCCCGGGGCCCGGCCCGAAGCCGTGGGTCCGAGAAGCTCGCGCCGCGGGCCGGGAAACGGAAGAGGGGGTCAGCCGAGCCAGCCGGGCGTGACGAGCCCGGTCTCATAGGCGACGACGACCAGTTGCGCGCGGTCGCGGACCGCGAGCTTGGACAGGATGCGGCTGACATGCGTCTTGGCGGTGGAGGGGCTGAGCACCAGCCGCTCGGCGATCTCGTCGTTGCTCAGACCCGCGCCGACGAGGCCCAGGACCTCGCGCTCCCGGCCGGTGAGGGTGTTCAGCCGGGGACCCGGGTCCGGCAGCCTGACCCGCCCGGCGAATTCGGCGATCAGCCGCCGTGTGACCGACGGGGCGATCAGGGCGTCGCCGCGGGCACAGACCCGGATGCCGTGCAGCAGCTCCATGGGCATGGTGTCCTTCACCAGGAAGCCGGAAGCGCCCGCGCGCAGCGCGTCGTAGACGTAGTCGTCCACGTCGAAGGTGGTCAGGATGACCACGCGGACACCGCCGAGCCGCTCGTCTCCGACGATGCGGCGGGTGGCGGCGAGGCCGTCCTCCCCGGGCATCTGGATGTCCATCAGGACGATGTCGGGGAGCAGTTCGGTCGCCAGACCGACGGCTTCGGTGCCGTTCGACGCCTCCCCCACGACCTCGATGTCGTCCTCGTCCTCAAGGATCGACCGGAATCCGGCCCGTACGAGCCTCTGGTCGTCGGCGAGAAGCACTCTGATAGGCGCGTTCATGGGCCCAGCCTAGGAGGTCGTGTCGTCGGAGTCCCGTCTGCCCGGCGGGGTCCGGCACACGCGCTCTCCCCCGTAGCCCTGCGGGCACGGGTGGGCCTCCTGCGTTGCCGCCGGTGGCCCCTACGGCCTGCGGCCGGGGTGGGGATCCGCCCGGTGCGGAGGCAGGGGGACCGCCCCCACCGCAGGGGTCTGCCCCGGAGCTTCGCCCGGGAGGCACCCCCGTCCTCCGCCTTGTGATCGCACCCACCGGACCCCTCCGGGCGGACGCCGCCGCTGCGACGCCGCTCCCGGGCGAGGCGCCCGCGAGGGCCCCGGGTGTTCAACGGGCCCGGGCATTCGGTTCGGTGGCGGCCGGGGGCCGGCCGGGGCGCGCTCCCACCGGGTGCTCCGCGGTGTGCGGGGACCGGCCGTCGAGCGGCAGCCGGACGGCGACCCGGAATCCCGTGTCCGCGTTGCCCGCGGTCAGTTCGCCGCCGAGTGCTCTCGCGCGCTCGGCCATGCCCGCGATGCCGCTGCCGCCGGTGCGGGTGCCGCCGACCGCGCCCCGACCGTCGTCGTCGATGCGCAGGCGCAGTCCGTCGGGGGCGTAGGCGACCTCGATACGGACCTCGTCCGCCCGGGCGTGACGGGTGACGTTGGTCAGGGACTCCTGGACGATGCGGTAGGCGGCCAGGGATATCTGCGCCGGGAGGTCGCGCGGGGTGCCCGTGGTGTCGACGGTGACCCGCAGGCCCGCCGCGGAGGCGCGGTCCGCCAGCTCGCCGAGGCGGTCGAGCCCGGCGACCGGGGAGGTCGGCGCCGCCTCGTCCACCTGGCGCAGTACGCCGAGGGTGGCGCGCAACTCCCGCAGGGCCTCGCGGCTGGTGTCGTGGACGAGCTGGAGGCCGGACACCAGCCGTTCGGTGTCGTCGGGGCGTTTGATGTTGCGGTGCAGGGTGGCGGCCGACTGCACATTGATGAGCGAGATGTGGTGACCGAGGACGTCGTGCAGCTCACGGGCGATGCGCAGCCGCTCCTCGACGGCGGACTGGCGTGTGCGGGCGTCGCGTTCGCGCTCGGCGGCCAGCGCGCGCTGCTCCACCTCGGCCTGGTACGCCTGCCGGACCCGCATCGCGTGACCGAAGGCGACGACGCTCAGGAACCAGCCGCTGAGCAGGGCGAGGGAGATGTTGTCGACCTTGCGGGCACCGCCGTCGGCGATGAACTCCCCGTAGGCCACGGCGAGCAGCATCACCGCCCCGAGGGCCACGACGGCCGTCATCCCGGCGCGGGCGACGTTGTACAGCGAGACCATGAAGACGATCATCGGGGACGGGCCGTCGACCTCGGTGATCACGTAGTAGCCGATGGCCGCCACCATCGTCACCACGCCCACGGGCACGGGGCGGCTGTAACGGAACCCGAGGACGAGCCAGCCGACGAGGGCGAGGGACCAGCCCAGCACGGTCCGCCAGGTGGTGCCCGCGTCGTCGCCCAGACCCCGCAGCACGCAGTCGGCGGCCAGTGCGACACCGCAGGCCACCACCACCTTGTCCGGCCGGTACTCCTTGAGGGGAGACGTCAGCATCCGACCAGGGTACCGGCCGCCCCGATCGTGACGGGGGCTCCGCGTACCGGACGGATTCCGCCCCGCGGGTGGTCCGGTCCCGTGGGCACCGCGGGCACCGCACCGCGCGATGGCAGGGGGCGCGGCGGGGCCGGAGCCGGGTTCGGGCGGGACCGGGCCGGCGCCGAAGCCGCGGTGCTGCCGTCCGAGCCGTATGTCCTCTTCTTCGGCGGTGGTCCGGGCGACCACGCGCAGGCACACGGCGGTGAGAGCCGTCCGGACATCATGGCTCCGGTGCCGGGTGCGCGGCCGTGATCGAGACGGAGCCGGGATCGACCTGAGCGGATGTGCGCCGGAGCGCCGGCACGGGCCGGGAACAAGCAACCGCCCCGGGACGCTGACACGGGTATGACTTCTGGACACCGCATCACCGTCGAACAGGGCAGCGAGCATGTGCGCGTCGTACGGGACGGGCAGCTGCTCGCCGAGAGCAGGCGGCCCCTCGTGCTGCGTGAGACGGGCTGTCCGGTCCGTTACTACCTGCCTCCCGAGGACGTGAGGACCGAACGTCTGACCCGCTCCGAGACCCACACCCACTGCCCCTTCAAGGGAGACGCGGACTACTGGTCGGTGCCCGGCGCCGACGATCTCGTCTGGGCGTACCCCGACCCGAAGCCGGCGGTGGCGCAGATCAGGGACCACTTCTGCTTCTACGACACCGAGGTCGTCTGACCGGTACCGCCACGGGCCCGGGGGTGCCCCGGGCCCGCGTGGCGCGGAGCCCGGGTCGCCGGACCCCCGGCACCGAGCCCGTGAGCCGTCGCGGTCGTAACCCCGTGGTCATGAGTCCCGCCCCGGCCCCCGCACACGTTCTCCCGTGTGCGGGGGCCTTTGCCGTCGTACGGGGTCGACGCAGCCGTGCCGTTGGACATGCGTACCACCCGGCGGGGTGCGAAGTGACCGTTCCGTAGGCCGATGGCGGGAACCCCGCCCGCGGGCGGGATCCGCCTCCCCCGTACCGGGGTGCCGGCGGGACGGTCGGCATCCGGGCCGCGCTGCGCGGGCTCGAAGCGGCGTTCCCCGCCGACCGTACGCTCGTACTCGACGGCGGGAGGTTCTTCCTGGAGTCCATCGCGACTCTCCGCTGCCCGGGACCGTCCTCGTACGTCCACACCCTGAACTTCGGTTCCCTCGGCCTCGGGATGGGCAGCGCGGTCGGCGCGGCCTGCGCGGCACCGGAGCGGCCCACGCTGCTCGTCACCGGGGACGGCGGCTTCATGATGGGCGGGCTCACCGAGTTCACCACCGCCGTACGCCATGGCCTCGACCTGGTGGTCGTGGTGCTCGACGACGGGGCCTACGGCGCCGAGCACATCCAGTTCCGCGGGAAGGACATGGATCCGGCGATCTCCACCTTCGACTGGCCGGACCTCGGTCCCGTCGCCACCGCGCTCGGCGGCCGGGGCCTCACCGTCCGGGACACCGCGGGACTGGACCGCGCGCTCGCCGCGCTTCCCGGCCGCGACCGTCCCGTCCTCATCGATGTGAAGCTCGATCCCGACCGTGTTCCCGGTGTCCGCCACCACTGATCTCGGCTCTGTCGGGGATCGTGGATCTGTCGGGGTCAGCCGTTGGCGGTTCGCGTTCGGTGTTCACGTTGACGGTGGTGAGCACGTGCCCATCCTGTCGGCGCCGCCCGTGGGCCCGAGGCGGAACCAGCTGAAAAGCACCTGCTGATCCCGGACGGCGCGGATGACGGCCGGACGGGTCCGCGCCGGCCGTGGTCCCGCGCCGCCCGGCCGTCGGATGTACGCCCGCCGTTAAGTGAAGGTATGTTCAGGACTGGTGGACGCGCCGGGCGCACGGGGACCGGCGCTGTGACATGAGGCTGGAGCGGTATGACCGAGAGCGGGCCCGGAGCCCCGACCGGAACTCCCACCCGGGGCGGGAGGACCCCCGAGCGCGCCCGGCGGCCGAAGGACCGGCGGGCCACGATCGAGAGGATCGCGGCGGAGTTGTTCGCCGAGCGCGGGTACTCGGCGACCGGGGTGGGGGACATCGCCGACCGGGTCGGGGTGACACCGGGCGCCATCTACCGGCACTTCAGCGGCAAGGACGATCTGCTGCGGCACATCCTCGAAGGCGCGCTGGCCGACTTCACCGCCGCGGCGACGCCCGGCCCCGAGGCCGGAACCGCCCCCGAGGAGCGGCTGGAGGCGGCGGTACGCGGCAATGTCGAGCTGACGCTGTCCGAGCCGTCGCGGACCGCCACCTACCTCCAGGAGTGGCACTCGCTGTCCGAGGCGGCCAGGGAGGAGCTGCGTACGGGGGAACGGCGGCTGACGCGGGTGTGGGAGAAGACGATCCGCGAGGCCCGCCCGACCGTCTCCCACGGGGACGCGGTGACCCGGCAGCGAGCGGTCAACGGCGTACTGGGGCGGCTGGCGCGGCGGCCCGACGCGCTCCAGCGCCCGCGCGCCAGGACCCTGCTGACGGGCTCCCTGCTGGCGCTGCTCCTCGCCCCGGCGGACCGCTCCGCCGCCTTCACCGCGCCCGGTCCGCGCCGGAGCTGGGCCCCTCCCCGCTCCCGGCGCCAGGAGATCCGCGACGCCGCCGCTTCGCTGTTCCGGCAGTACGGCTACCACGGCGTCGGCATCGACCAGATCGGCAAGGCGGCCGGGATCTCGGGCCCCACGGTGTACGGGACGTACACGAGCAAGGCGGAGATCCTCGTCGACGCCTGCGACCACGCGGTCGCCAAGCTGGAAGTGGCCATCGAGCGGGCCATGGAGGAGGCGCGCGGCCCGCGGGAGGCGCTGAGCCTCGCGGTGGGCGCGTATGCCGCGGTCGCGTTCGCCGACGCGGACATCGTCGCCGTCAACACCCGGGAGGTCGACGCCCTGCCCGCGGGCGACCGCGCCCGCATCAGCCGCCGCAGGTCGGCGATCCGCCAGGTGCGCGGCGCGGTGCTGGCGCAGGTGCGCCCGGATCTGGACGAGCACGAGGCCCGGGTCCTGCTCGTCTGCGCCGACGCGGCCGTCCAGGAGATGGCGCTGGTACGCCGGAACCGCACGTCCGTCGCCGCGGCCACGGATCTCGCCCTGAGGTTCCTCCTCGGGGGCCCGCCCGGGGCCGGCCGGTGACCTGAGCCGGAGATCCGCCGCCTGCTGCCGGCGGATCTCCGGCTCAGGTCCCCGGTCCACGCAACCGCAGAACGCTTCCGGGTGCGGGCCGCGACCGGGCCGTCGGCCGACCGCCGACCGCCGCGAGGAGCGGGCCGATCCGAGTCGGGGACGGCGGCGGGGGCCGGCGCCGTCATGCGCCCGCGGACAGAGACCCGGCTCGGCGGTCACCGGCGCGCGTTCGCCTGCTCCGGGCCGTCGAAACGCGCCGCTCCCGAAGAACGCCGGTACCCCGCCCGCGCTCCGGGACCGGGCGATTCACTCCGCTCCCCCGCGGGCGGGCGGGGGAACGCGCCCTGCGCGGAGACGACGGTCCTTGTCGCGGAATCCCCCTCCGGCTCACCCGCTCTCGCCGCAGGAGGTGCGGGCGACGAGCTTCGGCTCGAACCGGACCTGCACCGGCCGGTCGGGATTCTCGACGATGAGGTCGGCTGCGCGCTGCCCCATCCGGTACGAGGGTTGCGCGATCACCGTGATGCCGAGGGCCGGACCCCAGGAGAAGTCGTCCATCGTGAGGAAACCGATGTCGTCCGGGATCGCGAGCCCGCGGGCGGACAACGCCGAGTGGACGGCAACCGTGCGGAGGCCGGTGAGGCAGACGATCGCGTCCAGGGGGGCGCGGCGGGCCAGCAACGTGTCCACGGCCTCACCGGTCTCCGCGTTGGCGGCCACCGCCGTGACGGCGTCCTCGGGCAGCGGCAAGCCCGCCTCGGCGAGCCCTTGCCGCAATCCCTCGGTGCGTCCGAGCTGGGACGGCCGGGTTCCGGAGGTGACCACCCCGATCGACCGACGCCCGCACGAGATCAGGTGCTCGGCCATCATCCGGCCGGCCGCGATGTTGTCCAGACTGACCGAGTGCAGGCCGGGCGGCGGGTCCGGCACCGACCGCGCGACGATGACACACGGGGTTCCCCCCACGGCCATCCTGCGCGTCCTGTCGTCGGTGGACTCACTGGCGGTGACGATCAGCCCGCGCACCCGCTGCTCGTCCATGGCCTGGATCTGCGCGAGCTCGCGGTCGGGACGCAGGAAGGTGTTGGCGAACATGACCAGGCTGCCGTTGGCGGCGGCCACCTCGTCGATCCCGCGGATCAGATCGAGGTAGAACGGGCTGCTGAGATCGCCCATGACCACCCCGACCGTGCTGGAACGCCCGGCGAAGATGCTCTTGGTGAGGGCGTTCGGCGAGTATTCGAGCCGGGTGACCGCGTCCCACACCCTGGTCGCGGTCGCCTCCCTGACGGCGCCACCGTTGAGCACCCGCGAGACCGTCGCCACCGATACCCCTGCCGCCGCCGCGACGTCGCCGATGGTTGTTCGCTTCACCGTCTGTCCCTTCCCTCCGCTCCGGTCAGACGGTGGCACGCCGGCCGCCGCGGACAACGATCTCACCGCCGATGATGACAGTGTGAACCCGTGGCAGCTCTGCCGGGTCGGTGAGTACGAGGTCGGCGACCGCGCCCGGTGTGACGCGGCCCCGCCGTGGTGCCACTCCGGGGATGGCGTCGGCGACGTTGGCGGTGGCCATGGCGACCGCCGCCGGCAGGCGCACCACGCCGGCCTTGGTGGCGCGGTCGATCGCGAGCAGGATCGGGTCGTGGTGGCCGCCCGCGTAGTCGGTCGAGATCGTGTCGACGAGCCCGGCCGCGAACATGGCGTAGAGCAGCTCCGGACCGGTCGTGAGCCGCCGCGCGCCGAAGGTGTCGAGGGTGGAGACGTCCACGATCGCACCCAGCTCCTTGAGCCGTTCGGCGTGTTCCAGGGCCTCGCGCAGCTCGAAGCTCGAATGGTTGGAGTGCCCGGCGATGAGCCGCACGCCGGTCCTGGCGATCGCGGCGACCTGCGTCATCGACGCGGCCGCGTTGTGCACCAGCACCGGCACGCCGGCCCGGTGGGCGTACTCCGCGGCTTCGCCGAGTCCCTGCAAGGCGATGTCGAAGGCGGGCAGAACGATGTCCGAGACGATGTCGCGGATCTCCTCGACCGACAGCTTGCCGGCCAGCCCCGCCGCCACCAGCGCCTCCTCTACCGTGTCACGGTCGAACGACGAGGCCGAGATGTGCCGGCCCAGCACGGAGATCTTCAGGGCGTCCGCCTGCCGGGGCGCGATCGTCACCCCGGTGCGCCGGGCCACCTCGGCCGGAATGTACATATAGCTCGCCCCGCCGCCGCCCAGGGTGTGCCCGGCGCCGATCTCACCGAGGGCGACGGCGCCCGCGCCGACCGCCCGGCGCGCGGTGAACGCGCGGTTCTCGTCGGTGAGCCCCCCGCCGTCGGCGATGGTCGCCGCCCGCAGGCAGGCCGGGGTGTTGCAGGAGGCCAGTCTGACGGTGACCGGGTGGTCCTCGTCGGTCCTCGCGACCGCCTCGGCCGTGACGAAGCCGTCGACGCAGAGCACGGTGGTCGTCCCCTCCAGCAGGTGCCGGTCGAGGTTGGCGACCACCTGCCCGGGTGGGAGTCCTTCGTGGCCGCTGGGGAAGAGCGGGCCGTACGCGGTGCCGTGGGTGTGGTTGTTGATCAGACCAGGAAGGGCGAGAGCGCCCGCGGCCTCGACGATCTCGTCCACTGTGCCGTAGGTTTCCGCGGGCCTGGTGGGCACGATCTCGCGGATCGTGGCTCCCTGGACCACGATGTCGACCCCGTGCCGGAGGTCGCTGCCGGTGCCGTCGACGAGATCGCAACCGTGCAAGACAGTCGTACGCACAACGTCTCCTCAGAATCGCTCGAAGCGGAACGCGGCCAGCTCCCCGGCGCGGTCCTCACCCAGTACCTCGGCCGCGACGAGGGCGCCGGCGTACACGCTCAGCGTGGCGCCGCTGTGGGAGACGGCGAAGTGGAAGTTGGGCAGTCCGGGTGCCCGGCCCAGTACCGGCAGGCCGTCACCGGGGATCGGCCGCTCGCCCACCCGCACGCTTTCCACGCTCGCCGCGCGGAGTCCGGGGTAGAGCGCGCGTCCGGCCTCCATCAGCGTCTCGACCGCGGTCTGATCCACACTGAT
This sequence comes from Streptomyces sp. NPDC004609, assembly GCF_042873655.1. Classification (NCBI taxonomy): domain Bacteria; kingdom Bacillati; phylum Actinomycetota; class Actinomycetes; order Kitasatosporales; family Streptomycetaceae; genus Streptomyces; species Streptomyces sp. NPDC004609. Next base: position 351,442 of record NZ_JBIALS010000002.1, read on the forward strand.
CTCTCCGGTGTCGGAGACCCGAGCCGCACCATCGATGTCGTGAGTGTGCAGGAGCAGCCTTCCGGCGCCGTCCGGCCGCAGGTGGACATGGGGGGCGTGGACGACGCGGGACGTGGAGACCGCGACCGGTGACGTGTAGACGAGGACACCGCGTGTGTTGCGCATGGGCAGGTCCAGCCCGGCGAGGCCCGCGATGTGGTCGGCCCGCGGGCCGGCGCAGTCGACCACCGCGTCGGCGGGCAGTCGTCGCCCGGAGGCGAGTCGGACCGAGCGCACCAGGCCGCCGGACACGTCGATTCCCGTGACCGCGTCGTGCCAGATCCGCTCCCCGTCCACGGTGGACAGCAGGTGGGCGATCAGCCGGGTCGGTTCGATCCAGCCTTCGGCCGGAAAGTAGGCGATCTCGTCGGCCGGCAGTCCGGCGGGGTTCATATCGGGTTCAAGGCGCAGCGCCTGTGCGCGCGTGAGCCATCGTGCCTCGTATCCGTAACCCGACACGGTGGCGACCTTCCGGCGCAGCCGCTCACCTGCGTCGTCGTCGCCGCCCCATTCCAGATTCCCGCCCTCGTGATACCAGTCGCTGCCGGGCACATCGCGCGCCAGCTTCTGGTGTGCCTCCATCGAGGCGACGCTGAGATCGTGGTAGGCCCGTGGCTGCTTGCCGCAGGAGTTGGTCCACGAGAAGGTCGCCCCCGATGTGCCGCCCGCCGGTGCGCTCGCGTCGACCACCGTGACGCGGGCGCCGCGCCGCGCCAGTTCGGCACTCACCGCGGCACCGTAGACACCGGCACCGACGACAACGACGTCCTCAACCATGTGGATTCCTCTTCTCTCGTTCTCTCGCTGGGGATTTCAGTGGCCTGCGGGCAGCGCGTGAGCGGCGCCCGGGGGAACGGAAACGGCGATCTCGTCGCCGGGTGCGGGCAGACGGAGCGCGCCCGGATCGGGCACGGAGACCCGGAGCCGGACCGATCCGGTGATCTCCAGGACGACGGTGGCGAGGCTGCCTTCGTTGACGATCTCGACCACCCGGCCCGCGATCGACGTCGCGGCACCCGCGTTACCCGCAGTACCCGCGGTACCCAGGCGGAGTGCTTCCGGCCTGAGCAGGACCTGGACCGCCTCACCCTCGGCGACTGTTCCCGCGTGCCGTGCGCGCAGTGTGTCCGACGTGGACAGCCGAACGGTGCATCCGTCCTGTCCGGCTTCCGTGCACACGCCGGGTACCAGGTTGGACTGACCGATGAATCCGGCCACGAACGCGTTCACCGGTTCCCGGTAGATCGTGTCGGGGGTGTCGAGCTGTTCGACGCGGCCGGCCCGCATCACCGCGATCCGGTCGCTCATCACCAGCGCTTCGGTCTGGTCGTGGGTCACGAAGATCGAGGTGGTCCCCAGTTCGCGCTGCAGGTGCTTGATCTCCAGGCGGAGCTGTTCGCGCAGCTTGAGATCCAGATTGGACAGGGGCTCGTCGAACAGCAGCACCTTCGGCTGCACCACGATGGCCCTGGCGAGGGCGACGCGCTGCTGCTGCCCGCCGGAAAGCCGGCCGGGCATCCGTTCCTCGTATCCGGCGAGGCCGACACGGTCGAGCGCGCCCGCCACACGCACCCGGATATCGGCTTTCGGGCACTTGCGCATCCGCAGTCCGTAACCGACGTTCTGACCGACGGTCAGATGCGGGAACAGCGCGTACTGCTGGAAGACCATCGCGGTATCGCGCCGGTCCGGCGGCAGTCGGTGGACGTCCTGGCCGTCGAGCAGGATCCGCCCGCCGTCCGGCGTCAGAAAGCCCGCGACCATGTTCAGCGTCGTCGTCTTCCCGCAGCCCGACGGTCCGAGCAGGGTCAGGAACTCGCCGGGGCGCACATCGAGATCGAGGTCGTCCACGGCCACCGCCGAACCGAACTGCTTGCGGATACCCCGGAGGGTCACGGCGTAGCCGCCGGAACCCGCTCGCGTGGCCGGCTCCTCGGCGGCGTCTACTCGTGCGGTCACTTGGTACCTCCGTGGATGAACTCGGTCAGGCGGACGAACCGGGACGCCACGCCCGCGATGACACAGATGCCGACCACACTGGTCACAGCGACACAAGCCAGGGTCGGCGAGTACTGGTACTCCATGTACTGCAGGAGCCGGATGGGCAGCGTGGTCGCGTCCCGCGACGTGAGGAACAGCGAGAGTTCGACGTTGTTGAACGACACGATGAAGGCGAACAGCGCCCCGGCGAACATCCCCGACCGCATCAGCGGCAGCGTGACGGTGGTGAACGCGCGCCACGGCGAGGCGCCGAGATCACGGGCGGCACGCTCCCACAGCGGGTTGACCCCGAGCAGACTGACGCCCACCGTGCGGAGCACGAACGGGATGCCGATGAGCGCGTGGGTCGACACCAGCAGTACCGGGCCGATGAACCCGCGTGCACTGAGCATCGAGATCAGTTGGACCACGGAGAGGCTGATCACGATCTCCGGCAGCAGCAAGGGGCTGGCGAGGAATCCCTCAAGCGCGGCACGGCCCCGGACCGGGCCACGCGACAGGGCATACGCCGCGGCCGTGCCCACCACCAGCGCGCATACCGCGGAACCCAGCGCGATCTCGGCGGACAGGGCCATGGGCATCAGCCATTCGCGGGTCAGCGCGGACTCCCACCACCGCAGCGAAAGCCCGCTCGGCGGGAAGGCGGGGTAGGTGTCCGGCTGGACGGAGGTCCAGAGCACGACGGCCATCGGCACAGCCACGAAGGCGAGCACCAGCGCGAGCAGTACGGTGCGCAGCAGCAGCCACGGACGGAAACGCATCGTCACATCCCCTTCCGCGACCGGCGGCCGGCCAGCAGCAGCGCGGACACCGTGACGGCACCCACCACCAGGATGACCACCGAGACCGCCGCCGCCTGCCCCCATTCGAGGCTGACCACCATGTGGTCGCGAACCAGGGTCGCGAGTGTCTGCACCCGACCGCCGCCGAGCACGGCGGCGGCGGCGTAGGCGCCGAGGCTGATCGCGAACGTCAGCATGAATCCGGCGATCAGGCCGGGCCGGATCAGCGGCAGCGTGATCCGGAGGAAGGTGCTGACGGGCCCGGCGCCGAGGTCGCGGGACGCGCGTTCCAGGACGGGATCGACGCTCTGCACGCTCGACATCGCGGTGAACACGGCGAACGGCAGGAGCACGTGGACGAGTCCGGCGATCACCGCGAACTTCGACCCGATGAACGCGACCGGCGAGCCGGTCAGCCCGGTCCAGAGCAGAATCTTGTTCACCAGGCCGTCACCTTGCAGGAGCACGAGCCAGCCGTAGGTGCGCACCACGACACTCGACACCAGGGGCGACACGACGACGAGCAGGACGAGCGTGCGCCACCGCGATCCGGACCGGACGATGAAGTGCGCGACCAGGAGCCCCGCGGCTGAGCACACCACGCCCACCACGACCGAGATCCAGACGGTGTCCCACAACACCGATCGGAAGTAGTCGTCGCGGAAGAGGCTGCCGTAGTTCGCGGTAGTGAGCGGGCCGGTCACCGCGGCGCCGTCATAGGTCAGCACGCTGCTCGCGAGCAGGATCGCGGTCGGGATCGCGAAGACGGCGAGGACCCACACCGTCGCGGGCAGACTGAGCCACGGCAACCGGGACCGCTTCCGCGCCGGCGTGTGTGCGGGCGAACTCGCCACAGCCGCCGTCATCGCACGGCCTCCGCCCATTGCCGGCCCCAGGCCGTGCGGTTCCGCGTGATCGTTTCCGGGTCGGCGATCTTGATCTTGTCGAGCTTCTCGGCCGTGGTGATGTGCTTGGCGGCGAAGTCCGCGGGGAATTGCAGGCCGGTGACCGCGGGCCCGACGTTGTAGGCAAGCGCCCAACGCCGCTGCACCTCACCGGAAAGCCAGTAGTCGATGAACTTGTAGGCGGCGTCCTTGTTCGCCGCACGGGCCGGAATACCGAGAGAACCGAGCGAGGCGTATGAACTCTCACTCGGCACCGTGTAGTCGTAGTCGGTGGTCCTGGCGTAGATCGCGGCGCGGCCGTCCAGGTAGGGGAAGAGCGTTGCGGTGCCCTTCTCCATGTAGGGCACCGCCCCCGCCGAGGCCTGCGGAGTGGCGAGGGCGTATTTCGCCAGCTCCTTGATCCGGGCGAAGCCGGGTTCGGTGTTGGTGATCCCCCCGCCGTCCAGCTCGGCGGCGCTGAGCATCGCGTACACCCCGAGGATGTTGGCGGGGTTGAAAATGAGGGTGCCCGAGCGGTACTTCGGGTCCCACATCGCCTGCCAGCTCGTGGGCGGCTTCGGGAAGAGCGATCGGTGGTACATCAGCACGACCTGCTGAACGTCCTGGATCGCACCGACGCCGTAGGTCTTCTCCCGCAGTTTCCGCGGCACGCGGGCCAGATTCGGCACCTTTTCCGTTGTCACCGGAGCGAGCAGACGGTCCCGGCTGCCCTGATACAGCTCAAGGCTGGTCATGACGGCGAGATCGAAACCTGGGTCGCCATTGGCGGCCCTGATGGCCGCGTACTGTTCCGACGCCGACCCGGCGGCCGTGTACTTGATCTTGATGCCGGTCTTCTCCGTGAACGGCTTGGCGATCTCCTTCTCGAAAATGTCCTGATACTCGGCGCCGTATCCCTCGATGACCAGCTCATCAGCCGCGCCGCCGCCCGTACTCGTCGACGCACAGGCGGCCAGCGTCGCGGTGAGTCCGAGCGCGAGCGCCAGGCAGGCGAACTTCTTCATGGCAGCCCCACCTCCAGGATGTAACTAGTTACATTCACTAGTGGCAAACTGAAGCACGCGACCCTGCGGCCAGTCAATGGCTTGTTCTCGCCTCAATGCCGGAGGCGAGCCCGGCGGCGACCCGGTCGGGGAGCCGGGCGGCGCGCGGATCGGCCGGAGGCCGCCCGCCCATCACGAGAACGCGCACCGGCCCGGCCGACGGACACACCCGTCGGCCGGGCCGGTGCGCGGCCCGGGTGCCCCCGGGCCCGCTCGTTCGGATCCTGCCGGGCTCGCGTGCCCTGGCACCGCGAGCCCACCAAGAGCCATCAGAAACGGCCTAGGGCGTGTATCGAAAGTAGCGCCGTCCGCCCGGAGGGCGGGGCCTGCGGCGTCCGGTGCGTGCAATCGCAAGGCGGAGGGTCGCCCTCG
>NZ_JBIALS010000003.1:0-3891 GCF_042873655.1 Streptomyces sp. NPDC004609
AATCCCCCACCGAAGCAGGTTCATCGTTCGACTTGCATGTGTTAAGCACGCCGCCAGCGTTCGTCCTGAGCCAGGATCAAACTCTCCGTGAATGCCAACCCGTAATCGGGCCAAACAACACGAGAGCGGAACAGCCGGAGGAATAACCCGACCGTTCACAGCATCCTCGCTGTCATGCCTGCACACCCACACAAAACGAGGGGCGCACAGGACTTTCAAAGGAACCACATCCCCCCAGAGAGGGGACGGGGTATCAACATATCTGGCGTTGACTTTTGGCACGCTGTTGAGTTCTCAAGGAACGGACGCTTCCATCAGACCCTCATCAGGCCCTCCGGGCATTTCCCTTCGGTCTTGCGTTTCCAACCTTACCAGACCTTTTCCCCATTCCGTTTCCGGACCGGGAATTCAATCGGGCGACTGATTGGAGAAGCCATTTGCCTTTCGGCGGTGCCGACTTTATCAGAAGCTTATTGGCTGAGCGAATCAGCCTTCGCGATCTGAATAAGAGGTCGATTTGGCTCCGCAGGAAATGTCATTCCCGTCGAGAGCGAGAGAGACGCTACCGGTTGCACTCGATCATGTCCAGTCCGAGGCAACCGTTAAAATCTACCTCCCCACGTCAGCCGTGTCAACGGTTTGGTGGGCAGAAGAGGACAGTAGCAGGTCAGAGGCATCGGACGCACATCAGGCTGCGGCCGGAAGCTGTGCGCTGCGCTCGGCTTCGTCCAGGTCGCCGGTGTGGCCGGTCCGGGCCGCTCGGCCGCCCAGGACGTATACGTACACAAGGAACGCCACCTCAGCGGCGATGCCGATGGTGATACGGGCCCAGGTGGGCAGGCCAGAGGGGGTGACGAAGCCTTCGATGATGCCGGAGACGAAGAGGACCAGCGCCAGTCCGATGGCCATGCCGAGGGCTGCGCGCCCCTGCTGGGCGAGGGCCGTGCGGCGGGAGAGGGGGCCGGGGTCGATGAGTGTCCAGCCGAGACGGAGGCCTGTGCCGGCGGCGACGAAGACGGCGGTCAATTCAAGGAGACCGTGCGGGAGGACCAGGCCGAGGAACACGTCCAGACGGCCGGCGGAGGACATGAGCCCGATGCCCACGCCGAGATTGAACATGTTGAGGAGAAGGACCCAGATCACCGGCAGGCACAGAAAGGCGCCCAGAGTGAGGCATAGGGCAACTGCCTGGGCGTTGTTCGTCCAGACCTGGGCCGCGAAGGAAGCCGCGGGGTTGCTGGAGTAGTACGTCTCGTACTGGCCGCCGGGGCGGGTCAGCTCACGCAGTTCGGAGGGGGCGGCGATGGCCGACTGGACCTCGGGGTTCGCGCCGATCCACCAGCCGATGACGACTGCGACGAGAGTGGAGAGGACGGCCGTCGGTACCCACCAGTGACGCGACCGGTAGACCGCGGCCGGGAAGCCCTCGGTGAAGAATCGGACCGCGTCGCGCCAGGTGGCCCGGCGGGTGCCCGTGACCGTGGAGCGGGCCCGTGCGACGAGCTGGGTGAGCCTGCCGGTCAGGACCGGGTCCGGGGCGCTCGACTGGATCAGGGAGAGGTGGGTGGACGTGCGCTGGTAGAGGGCGACGAGTTCGTCGGCCTCGGCTCCGGTGAGGCGGCGCCCCCGGCGCAGGAGCTGGTCCAGGCGGTCCCACTCGGCATGGTGGGCGGTCACGAAGACATCGAGGTCCATGTCGTCTGCTGCTCCAGGCACTGGGTGCGTACGTTCGTACTACTGCGGCGCGCTGCGAGCCAGCTTGGCAGACTGAGTGCGCACGGGGTGGAGAAGGGCGACGTGAAGGGCGGCAACGATGAGTGCGCTGGTGACGGGGGACGCGGTCGTGCTGGGGCTGCAGCCGGCGAAACTGCCGAGTCGTGCACTCGCCGTGGCGATCGACCTGGTGGTCGTGGTGGCCGCGTACGTCCTTATTTCTGTGGTGCTCGCTCTGGCGACCGCCTCGCTGGACGACGCGGCGATCATGGCGTTGTCGATCGCGACGTCGCTGCTGGTCCTGGTGGGGGCGCCGATAGCCGTGGAAACCCTCAGCCGTGGGCGTTCGCTCGGAAAACTGGCCTGCGGACTGCGGGTGGTACGCGACGACGGGGGGCCCATCCGCTTCCGGCACGCGCTGGTCCGTGGGGCGATGGGGGTGGTGGAGATCCTGATGACGTTCGGGGTCGTCGCCTGCATCGCCTCACTGGTCTCGGCCCGGGGGCGGCGGATCGGCGATGTGTTCGCGGGGACGCTGGTCGTACGGGAGCGGGTGCCTACCGCGCGCGAGGCCGTGCCGCCACCGCCGCCGTGGCTCGTGGGTCGGTTCGCGGAGCTGGATCTTTCCGGAGTTCCGGACGATCTGTGGCTTGCGATACGCCAGTACCTGACGCGGATGACGCAGCTGGATCCCGGTGTAAGCGCGCTGATGGCGGGGCGGCTGGCCGATGAGCTGGCGGGGCGCACGGGGGCTCCGGCGCCGGCGGGTGTGCCCCCCGCGGCGTTTCTGGCCGCAGTGGTGAGTGAGCGGCAGGCGCGGGACGCGCGTCGGGCGTTCGGAACGCATCCCGGTGCGGGGGCCGGGCAGGGTGGCGTGCAGGCTGCGCCGGGCAGTGTGGCCGGTGTGTACAGCAGTGCGGGCGGGCGGCCCGGTGGTTACGGGAGTGCGGTTGGTGGCGCCGGTGCGCGGGGGGAAGCTGCTGGTGCTGGCGGGGTGGGCTGGGGTCTTGAGGGAAGCCCGCCGGTAGCGGTGGGCCGGGGGGCAGCGGAGGGCCAAGGAGCGGCAGAGGGGCCGACGCGGGCGCCGGCCGTGCAGCCGGCGCCGCAGGGCGAGAACTCGGACGGGGCGGGGCGGTCGGGTCCCGCGACAGGTTTCGCGCCACCTGCTTGACGAGACGTCTGCTGCATCCGCGCGGAACGGCGCCCGGGATGCGGGTGCGCGGCAGACGGCCAGCAGGTGCGTACGCCCGGAGCGGTGGGTGAGGGGCCGGCATGGGCGGAGTGCTCGTCAGGGGAACGCGCTCGTCACTCGTCAAGGAACTCAGGGGAACACCGAGGGCGGGGTGTCGAGGTGTTCGAGCTCGATGCCGGGTGCCGCGAGGACCACGTCACCAGCGATGTGCACGGTGTGCTGCTCCCCCGTGTCCAGGGCGCTGACCTGGTATTCGTCCACGGTCAGGGGGGCGTTGTCAGTGGTGTGCGCTTCACTGTTCATCAGGGCCCAGGACTGGTCGATAGTCCGGGGGGCGAGGACAGGATCCGTGAACGCGACGAGGCGGACGCGTGTCGCGGGGGAATCGGGGGTGAGGCGCAGCAGGCGTGCTGTCGCGATGAGGAACGCCGGGGATGTGCCGGTGAAGGCATGGGCGCGGACATTGCCTTCGGTGGCCTGAGCACCGGTGGGGTCGGTGCGGACCCAGGTGACGCCGTCGAGGGCGGCGCCTCGGACCTGCCAGCTCGCGGCATGCAGTTCGAGACGGAGGGGGCGGCCGAGGTCGTCGATGGTCAGATCGACGGAGCCGGCGTGGTCGCCGGAAGAGGTGGTGATCTGCGAGACATAGCGCCAGCCGGAGGGGCCGGGCGCGCACTGGAAGTGTTCTTCACCGAGGGGGGTGTGATCGTGTGGATCGTGGAGCGAATATCGGCCGCGGGGCATGAGGCGTCGGGATCCTTGTGCGGTGGGCTGAGGCGGATGGGGCACCGGACGCGGTGACGGCTCCCGCGGAATCCGCCGGGCCACGCCGGACCTGGTGAACGCGGAGGCGGACCGAAGCGTATGGGGAGGTACGGACAGGCCCCCGACACGGGGGTGCGGGGGCCTGCCGAGTGCTTCCGGAGGGTGCGGCCGAAGGAGCTGCGGCCTTGTGGCCGCTCCCCTCATGAGGACCATGCGCTACC